>NZ_JFYL01000209.1 GCF_000632455.1 Acinetobacter sp. Ver3 | reverse complement strand
CTGCAGTAAGCGTCTGATCTGACGTTCTGAAATATGAAGTAGCTGAGCAGCCTGGGATTGAGTTATGCGTTGATCGCAGATTTCCTGCAAGACCGACAATCGTTTAAGTTCTTTATCCGACATAGACACCAACATATCAAACCGTCCGCTAACGAAATTGCAAAAGTGCATATTCTAAAAGCGGACATTTTTACTTTGGAGAAACCGGACATTTCTATTTTGGAGTT
>NZ_JFYL01000208.1 GCF_000632455.1 Acinetobacter sp. Ver3 | reverse complement strand
CAACTCAAATAGCTGTTAATAACTTCTTTGACCAAGCAAAGGCACGCAAACAATACATGCGAATAAGACCCAAGCAAAGTCACAACAGTTGTGCTGGCGACAATAGCAAGAGTGAACCACCTGATCCCTTCCCGAACTCAGAAGTGAAACCTCTTAGCGCTGATGGTAGTGTGGGGTTACCCATGTGAGAGTAAGTCATCGCCAGCTCATTATTCTAAACACCCCCTTCAATA
>NZ_JFYL01000207.1 GCF_000632455.1 Acinetobacter sp. Ver3 | reverse complement strand
AAACAGCATTGAATAGCCGTATCGGAGTAAGTTTGATTTCGACCTTGCTTGTTTTGTGGTTGTGCATACCACTGAGTGTTTGGATCAAACCAAATGGAAATGTTGCCCCGATTAATGAGAGCGCGATTATAGGAAGACCAGTTGGTTGTACGATAAGTTTTAGGAGTAGGTTTATTCATTTTGAAATTATAGGACTGAATAAACCTTATAGGCTAGGTTTGTGCAACAAAGCC
>NZ_JFYL01000206.1 GCF_000632455.1 Acinetobacter sp. Ver3 | reverse complement strand
CATCATATAGGACGACGTCATACACGTACTTTAATGAAGAAAATGGGTATTCAGGCGTTATATTGCAAACCAAATTTAAGCCAGGCTAATCAAGCTCACCGTAAATATCCATATCTGCTCAAAGGGTTGGCTATTCAGCGCAGTAATCAAGTGTGGTCTACGGATATAACGTATATCCCTATGGCAAAAGGCTTTGTTTATTTATGTGCTGTGATTGATTGGCATAGCCGCAAGGTACTTGC
>NZ_JFYL01000205.1 GCF_000632455.1 Acinetobacter sp. Ver3 | reverse complement strand
CACTTGAAGAAGCAACAGAGGCAGTAGAGGCGGCTGAAGCAGCATATGCTGAGGCAGAGCAAGCACTAGCAGATGCAGAATCAGATGGTTTAATCACGCCAACAGAACTTGCTGAGCTGACTCAAGCACGTGATGATGCACTTGCTGCTAAAGAAGATGCACAAGCGAAAGTTGATGCACTTCCAGAAGGAGCAGACAAAGACGCATTGGATGCACGCTTAGATGATCTAGTCGACATCACCTTACCAACAGTAAATGATGAAAACGAAGATGGTGTGGATGATGCAGTTGCAG
>NZ_JFYL01000204.1 GCF_000632455.1 Acinetobacter sp. Ver3 | reverse complement strand
AATAAGGTCATTACATAAAGTGGCGCAGCGGACGGGACTCGAACCCGCGACCCTCGGCGTGACAGGCCGATATTCTAACCAACTGAACTACCGCTGCACTTATGTAATATCTCTATTAAAGTACAAACAATCTATTAAGTTTAATAGTGGCGCAGCGGACGGGACTCGAACCCGCGACCCTCGGCGTGACAGGCCGATATTCTAACCAACTGAACTACCGCTGCACTAAAACTTAACGTAAAGGCTTGGTGGGCGCTGACGGGATCGAACCGCCGACATTCTGCTTGTAAGGCAGACGCTCTACCAACTGAGCTAAGCGCCCTTT
>NZ_JFYL01000203.1 GCF_000632455.1 Acinetobacter sp. Ver3 | reverse complement strand
CAGTCAGCATGACATTAAATTGGCAAGAAAAACGGTTAAAAAATTCAAACATTGTAAATATGTTATGACCGATTTAGGGTACTACGGATTAGAGCAAGATGGCTTTAAATTATTGATGCCAATAAAGAAAAAGAAGAATTTACCCTTATTTGATGTTGAGAAAAAGTACAATAAAATGATTGGAAAAATACGAGTTGTGATCGAACATATTAATAGTCAATTGAAAACATTTAGAATATTAAGTGAACGCTATCGAAATAGACGGAAAAGATTCGGTTTACGCATTAACTTAATCGCTGCACTGGTAAATCGGATGAACTTGCAATAACGACTTTCGCAAGAGGTCTAAT
>NZ_JFYL01000202.1 GCF_000632455.1 Acinetobacter sp. Ver3 | reverse complement strand
CGTCCTCATACTTTAGCTATAGAGGATCAATTATTATTAACACTCAATTACTTACGGAATTACAGCACTCAATTGGAGTTGGCTGCAAATTACCATATCGCTGAAAGTAATGTGAATCGAACCATTAAAAAGGTTGAAGATGCATTGATGAAATCAAGACGGTTTACTCTGCCAAAACGAAGCATTACCACAGCAGACGAACAGTTTAACTGGGTCATTATTGATGCGACAGAATGTTCAATAGAACGTCCGAAAAAAAAATCAGAGTAAGTTCTACAGTGGTAAAAAGAAGAAACATACGCTAAAAGCACAAGTGATCTATCATCCGAACAGCAAACAAATCATAGGGCTAGATATATCGAATGG
>NZ_JFYL01000201.1 GCF_000632455.1 Acinetobacter sp. Ver3 | reverse complement strand
GATCGCAATCTACAACCCTGGCACAACAGCAACCATGATTGATGGTGCATTCTTCCAAGACGAAGTAGAGGAACGCAAAATCATGGCTGTACCAATGGTGTTCCAAGACAACGAACATATTGGTCAAGGTCGTATGACATTGGAAGAGATTGTTGCGAAGCTCGATACTAATTCTGCAGCGAAAGATGCTGAAAAGCTGAATGCTAAAGATGCATTTGATGTGCTTGTGATTGGTGGTGGTCCTGCAGGTAACACATCTGCAATCTATGCAGCACGTAAAGGCATCAAAACAGGTATCGTGGCTGAGCGCATGGGTGGTCAGGTCATGGACACGATGGACATTGAAAACTTTACATCAGTGCAAAAGAC
>NZ_JFYL01000200.1 GCF_000632455.1 Acinetobacter sp. Ver3 | reverse complement strand
TTTTATAGATATATCTTGTGTTTTATTTATGAACTAGACTTTTGGTGAACATAAGTTAAATTGAGTAGGATATCTGGAACTGTTGCCTACACAATACTTTTTTATAGCTACAGCTCATCCACGTTAATATCCACGATTATAATTCACGTTGATGAGTATCCTAAGAAACATAATATAAGTTTATGCAACAATCAGAATCTTGTCGATTGGTGTAAGTTCAATTCAAATTCACAAATCAATAAGAATCGACCTAGATTCTAATAATTGTAGTAAAGTATCGTGCAGAAATTTATTGTAAGGATGATTAAGTAATACGGCCCTTTTACTCTTATAAGTCTACCCTTAATAACAAGGACTCTTTTTTTAAGAAGA
>NZ_JFYL01000199.1 GCF_000632455.1 Acinetobacter sp. Ver3 | reverse complement strand
AAAACAGAAGCACAAACAAAAGTGACAGCGTTACCTGAGGCAGTACAAGCAGAAAAAGATGCGCTACAAGGTCGTTTAAATGATCTAGTCGACATCACCTTACCAGCAGTAAATGATGCAGTTGCAGCACTTGAAGAAGCGACAGAGGCAGTAGAGGCGGCTGAAGCAGCATATGCTGAGGCAGAGCAAGCACTAGCAGATGCCGAATCAGATGGTTTAATCACGCCAACAGAACTTGCTGAGCTGACTCAAGCACGTGATGATGCGTTTACTGCTAAAGAAGATGCACAAGCGAAAGTTGATGCACTTCCAGAAGGAGCAGACAAAGACGCGCTGGATGCACGCTTAGATGATCTAGTCGACATCACCTTACCAGC
>NZ_JFYL01000198.1 GCF_000632455.1 Acinetobacter sp. Ver3 | reverse complement strand
GAGTCAGAGTAACCAATCATGACCTCGTGCTTGTTTTGAATATGTTGTTTGTACCAATGCATACTGAATAAAGTATTCATGGTCGAAGCTGCGCCATCTAAATCTTTTAACGTTTCAAATAATGGAACTACACGCAGAGGTTGCTTAATACCTGCTTCTTTTTGGAGTAATAGAACCGCCAAAACGTCACTTGGATATTCCGCCATTGAAATAATATAAGCACCTAGACTTTCAGCAGGTAATTAAAAAACTGTTGTTTCTAGATAATAAAACAATCTTAGAACAACTCAGGAGACGCTTCCCATGCTATCTCGTTTATTAAAAGCTAAAATCCACCGTGCAGTTGTAACACAAGCTGAACTTCATTATGAAGGTTCATGTGCA
>NZ_JFYL01000197.1 GCF_000632455.1 Acinetobacter sp. Ver3 | reverse complement strand
GCACTGATCGATGCAAATGCCAATGGCCTCATCACCCCAACAGAACTTACTGCACTGACTCAAGCACGTGATGATGCACTTGCTGCGAAAACAGAAGCACAAACAAAAGTGACAGCATTACCTGAGGCAGTACAAGCAGAAAAAGATGCGCTACAAGGTCGTTTAAATGATCTGGTTGATATCACTTTACCAACAGTAAATGACGAAGATGAAGATGGTGTTGTTGATGATATTGGTGAAGCTCTAGCAGCGGCTGAAGCAGCAGTAGAGGCAGCAGAAGCAGCATATGCAGCGGCAGAACAAGCGCTGATCGATGCAAATGCCAATGGCCTCATCACGCCAACAGAACTTACTGCACTGACTCAAGCACGTGATGATGCACTTGCTGCG
>NZ_JFYL01000196.1 GCF_000632455.1 Acinetobacter sp. Ver3 | reverse complement strand
CAGTTGTATCTACAGTTAATTTGCCATCCGCAGTTTCAGTCGCAGTATTACCCACCGCATCTTTCGCTTCAGCTTTAACTGTATATTCACCTTCTGGTAATTCTTCAGTCGGTGTGAACGTCCAGTTACCTTCTGGATCTACAGTCGCATCACCTGTTGCTACAGGGTTGCCATCTTTGTCTAAGATTTCAACTTTTACTGTTGCACCTGGCTCAGTCTTACCTGAGATTGTTGGTGTAGTATCGTTTGTTGGCTTAAGCTCATCGATGGTTAATTCAGGTGCTACTGTGTCAACCTCGAAGCTCTCTGGCTGAGATTCACCTGTGTTACCTGCTTTATCTGTTGCTTTTGCAACTACGTCATATTCGCCATCTGCCAATTCAACTGATGGTGTG
>NZ_JFYL01000195.1 GCF_000632455.1 Acinetobacter sp. Ver3 | reverse complement strand
AATACAACGATGTATGGAACACCTACTTGGCGAGAAAGAAGGATGTGTTCACGAGTTTGTGGCATTGGACCATCAGTCGCAGCACATACAAGGATCGCGCCGTCCATTTGAGCAGCACCAGTAATCATGTTTTTAACATAATCGGCGTGGCCCGGGCAGTCTACGTGAGCGTAGTGACGAGTTGGAGAATCGTATTCTACGTGTGATGTATTAATTGTAATACCACGTGCTTTTTCTTCTGGTGCAGAGTCGATTGCAGCGTAGTCTTTAGCTTCACCACCGAATTTCTTCGCACATACAGTTGCGATAGCAGCAGTTAAAGTTGTTTTACCATGGTCAACGTGACCGATTGTGCCCACGTTAACGTGTGGCTTATTACGTTCAAACTTAGCCTTAGCCATGAGATCTTCCT
>NZ_JFYL01000194.1 GCF_000632455.1 Acinetobacter sp. Ver3 | reverse complement strand
TGGAGAGCTTTTACTCGTCGTTTCTCCTCAGTTTAATGCCAATGCTATTCAGGATTATGCATTACGCTGGGAAATTGAAACCTTATTCAGTTGTCTCAAAGGACGAGGATTCAATCTTGAAAATACGCGCTTGACAGACCCTAGACGAGTGAAAAAATTGATTGCGGTCTTAGCTATAAGCTTCTGTTGGTGCTACTTAACGGGTGAATGGCAACATGATCAAAAAAAAGCGATAAAAATAAAGAAGCATGGACGACTCTCAATGAGTTTATTTCGCTATGGTTTAGACTATGTTCAAATGGCGATTCAGCGTTTAATTGGTGTTGGGAAAAAAGAAGAGTTTAAGGAAATTCTGGCAATTTTAAGAAGGCAGATGCCTGATAGGATAAGAGTTCTGTGAAATTTGTCGTGTACAGAG
>NZ_JFYL01000193.1 GCF_000632455.1 Acinetobacter sp. Ver3 | reverse complement strand
GCATAGGGTATCGATTAGTATGGAGGTGGATTTTTGTATTTCGGCTTTAAATGAAGCGATTGAAAAATATGGTCGACCTGAAATATTTAATACAGACCAAGGCAGCCAGTTTACCAGTGATGCATTTATTGATGTATTGAAATCAAATGGCATTCAAATCAGTATGGATGGTAAAGGTCGATGGGTAGATAATGTGATGGTTGAACGATTATGGCGGAGCGTTAAATATGAAGAGGTGTATCTCAAAGCTTATAGCAGTGTCACAGATGCGAAAAAGCAATTAAGTGCATATTTTGAGTTTTATAATTTGAAACGACCTCATTCGAGTCTAGACAAAATGACACCAAATGAGTTTTACTATGATCAGCTACCCCAACAAAACAAGGTGGCTTAACTAGAGCGGAATATCACTTATAAATACGCTTTTA
>NZ_JFYL01000192.1 GCF_000632455.1 Acinetobacter sp. Ver3 | reverse complement strand
TAAAAGCGTATTTATAAGTGATATTCCGCTCTAGTTAAGCCACCTTGTTTTGTTGGGGTAGCTGATCATAGTAAAACTCATTTGGTGTCATTTTGTCTAGACTCGAATGAGGTCGTTTCAGATTATAAAACTCAAAATATGCACTCAATTGCTTTTTCGCATCTGTGACACTGCTATAAGCTTTGAGATACACCTCTTCATATTTAACGCTCCGCCATAATCGTTCAACCATCACATTATCTACCCATCGACCTTTACCATCCATACTGATTTGAATGCCATTTGATTTCAATACATCAATAAATCCATCACTGGTGAACTGACTGCCTTGGTCTGTATTCAATATTTCAGGTGATCCATATTTTTCAATAGCTTCATTTAAAGCCGAAATACAAAAATCCACCTCCATACTAATCGATACCCTATGT
>NZ_JFYL01000191.1 GCF_000632455.1 Acinetobacter sp. Ver3 | reverse complement strand
TGTCTTCTTACTTGATTATGAATTTGTCTTGTTTCAACTCCTCCGCCATAAACCATGAATTCAAAGTCTTCACTACTTATTGGTAAACCAGTAATCTCAGCTTTACATCTAAAAACATAGCTTAATCGAATAGTTTTATAGTCATGAGCAAGTCTATAATCTGTTAGTAAAGCAGTTAAATAAGGATCATTTTCAAAATCGGTAATATCTAAATGAATTTCAATTTGAGGTTTTTTTGATAAATCACATCCATCCCAAAAATCTGAAATTCTCAAGTTTCTGGCTGAATCAGGAAGTGATTGATCTATCACCAAACGCAAAGCAAACAATAAATTACTTTTCCCTATACGATTTTCCCCAAGCAACACAACATTACTGCTCAATGGAATATCAATAGCTTCAAAATTTCTAAAGTTTTTAATTATTAAATTTTTTAAATGCATTATAGTT
>NZ_JFYL01000190.1 GCF_000632455.1 Acinetobacter sp. Ver3 | reverse complement strand
TCTGGTCTAAAAATAACACCTCTCGATGCCGTGGCTCCTGATACAGCCCAAACTTTAATTGACCAAACAGCAATGCTGTTACCACATATCAAGATCACCGAATTATTAATGGAGGTCGATGAATGGACAGGCTTTACTCGACACTTCACTCATTTGAAAACGGATGACACTGCGAAGGATAAAGCGTTATTGCTCACGACCATACTGGCTGATGCAATTAATTTAGGGCTGACGAAAATGGCCGAATCATGTCCTGGTACAACTTATGCCAAACTCTCATGGCTACAGGCTTGGCATATCCGTGATGAAACTTATTCAACGGCATTGGCCGAATTGGTGAATGCTCAATTGAAACAACCTTTCGCTGAAAACTGGGGAGATGGCACTACCTCCTCATCAGATGGCCAACGCTTCCGCGCAGGTGGCAGAGCTGAAAGTACAGGACATATCAATCCAA
>NZ_JFYL01000189.1 GCF_000632455.1 Acinetobacter sp. Ver3 | reverse complement strand
TAATCAAGCTAGATTTTTTAAAACTCCACATTGGTCAATTGTACATAAACCATCACAAGTACCTCTTAAATCAGATAGTTGTTCAATAAGCTTTTGTTGCTTGATTATATTTTCTCTGATAGCACTGACATGTAAGTCAATTAATTCATTCACATCTGAACAATTTTTCTCAGGTTTGTCTTTATAGGTAAGTAATTGACGAATTTCATTCAAACTCATATTTAAAGTTCGGCAATTCAAAATAAATTTAATTCGCTCAACATAGCCTACATCGTAAAGGCGGTAATTTCCTTCCGTTCTTTCCGGTTCCGGAATTAAACCTTCCTTTTCATAAAACCTAATTGTTAATACTGAACATGAGGTTTTTTTAGAGAGTTCACCAATTTTTAAATGCATTGAGTTAGTATTTCCAAAGATTCTTGACTCTATAGTAACTATAGGGATTCTAATATTCAAAGTTTATAATTTTTTTAATGGGTATAA
>NZ_JFYL01000188.1 GCF_000632455.1 Acinetobacter sp. Ver3 | reverse complement strand
ACAATTTCATATCGTATAAAAGCCATTATGTTAAATGAGGCAGATTTATTGAATCAAATATTAACTAAACTAATCATCATCAAAAGGGCTTTCAGCACCAAAACTATTTATACAAGCTTTGGATGTATATAGAAGCCCACCTCCTGAAGAATGAATGCTGACCAAGAAGTCTTTTGTTTCGAAAATTTCAGGAGGGGGTATAAGGTATATTTTTTCTTGAACTACAAATCTGTAGACTAAGTTAAGTAAAAAAAGTGCGCTAGCTGAGTATAATAGATTTTTTAAGTTCGCGAGATTTCTATTAATTTCACGATCATGCTTAATTTTATTATGGTGATTCCACCATAAAATTGTTTCATCGCTATCTATCTTATCAAATGGAGTGAATTTTAAAGATGCATATTTAATTTGTACGTCAGACGTTAAGAGAGATAGACTTTGTAGTTGTGTTTCATCTTTATAGTATTCACGAAAATCTCTAAAGTTGAATGAATT
>NZ_JFYL01000187.1 GCF_000632455.1 Acinetobacter sp. Ver3 | reverse complement strand
AAAGAAGAAGCACAAACAAAAGTGACAGCGTTACCTGAGGCAGTACAAGCAGAAAAAGATGCGCTACAAGGTCGTTTAAATGATCTGGTTGATATCACTTTACCAGCAGTAAATGACGAAAACGAAGATGGTGTGGATGATGCAGTTGCAGCACTTGAAGAAGCGACAGAGGCAGTAGAGGCGGCTGAAGCAGCATATGCTGAGGCAGAGCAAGCACTAGCAGATGCAGAATCAGATGGTTTAATCACGCCAACAGAACTTGCTGAGCTGACTCAAGCACGTGATGATGCGCTTACTGCTAAAGAAGATGCACAAGCGAAAGTTGATGCACTTCCAGAAGGAGCAGACAAAGACGCACTGGATGCACGCTTAGATGATCTAGTCGACATCACCTTACCAACAGTAAATGATGAAAACGAAGATGGCGTAGCAGATGAGTACGAACAAGTATTGGCAGATGCCGAAGCAGCAGTAGAGGCAGCAGAAGCAGCATATGCTGCGGCAGAACAA
>NZ_JFYL01000186.1 GCF_000632455.1 Acinetobacter sp. Ver3 | reverse complement strand
TGCTAAAAATGGTGTAATCAGTCCAGCAACGCAAGCTCAATTACAAGCGATCAAAGATCAATTAGATGCGTTGAAAGGTACAGCACAAGGCTTGGTTGATGCATTACCTGAATCAGCAGCTAAAGATAGCTTAGATGCTCGTTTAGATGCTCTAGATACAGTTGTACCAGCAGTGAACGATACAGATAGCAATGGTATTGCTGATGATGTTGATGCCGCGATTGCAGCAGCAACACAAGCGGTTCAAACTGCAGAAGCTAAGCATGATGAATTGGTAGAGGCAATTGCTGCTAAAAATGGTGTAATCAGTCCAGCAACGCAAGCTCAATTACAAGCGATCAAAGATCAATTAGATGCGTTGAAAGGTACAGCACAAGGCTTGGTTGATGCATTACCTGAATCAGCAGCTAAAGATGATCTAGATGCTCGTTTAGATGCTCTAGATACAGCTTTACCAGTAGTTAATGATTTAAATGGTGATGGTATTATTGATGCTGCCGAAGCTGCGATTG
>NZ_JFYL01000185.1 GCF_000632455.1 Acinetobacter sp. Ver3 | reverse complement strand
AACCCTGTTTAGAACCACTGGCATCATCACCGAAGCCTCACAAGGACAAAGCGATGGGGCACTGACCCTCTACAAACTCACGCTTAACGATGCAACTTCACTTTGGCACAAACGCCGCAACAGCCGCGTATTTATGAATAAATCCGTGGTCGAAGTGATGGAAATCCTCTTTGAAGAATGGCAAAACAAAAGCCCACTCTTTGCCTCTAGCCTCAGCCTAGACCACAGTGGACTACAACAACAATACGACATCCGACCCTTTATCATGCAAAGTAACGAAAGCGACTACGACTTTCTGACTCGCTTACTACGCAGTGAAGGCATTAACTGGCTCATTGATGAAGCCCAACCGATTGTACCGAGCAACAACAGCCCGATCGAAGCACAAAAGCTCCGCCTGATTGACGACAACAGCCAATACCAAGCGCTTAACCGACGCAACATCGCTACCACCGCAGTGATGCGACAGAACAATTTGATAGCATCACCAGCTTTATCGGACAACGTAGCCTACAACCCACCGCAGTTC
>NZ_JFYL01000184.1 GCF_000632455.1 Acinetobacter sp. Ver3 | reverse complement strand
GCCATACGGACCATTTGCTCTTCAGCAGAGCAATCCATTTTAGGAATGGTGTAGGTACTTGTTTGCTTAGCCTGTTGATTGCTTATATAAGTTTCAGTCTTCACAAGCTTTGCACCAAAACCCAAAGCTTCAAGTTTGGTGGTTATATTTTCATCTTTTTGATTATGTAGAACCTTTAAAGAACGGTTAGGTAAATCAAAGATGAGTTTTTGAACACCATCAATTGAAGATAGCGCCATACGAACCATCTGTTCTTCCGCAGAACAATCCATTTTGGGAACTAAGTATTCACTCATGTAGTGCGAATCTTTTAAAACGTCTTCAGTGCTTAAATTTTCTTTGGGATCAGAACCATAACAGGATTGAGCGGTATCTTCACAACTGTTTGAAGTGTTACAGCAAGGAGATGAAGATTTTTTTTCTTCCTCTTCACCACAACAGCTAAGCGTATTATCACAATTCTTTGAATTGTTTGCTTCTGCAATTGATGGATGATTTTCTTGTTGAGATTTCTTATCTTCGCATGGTGTTTCTTTACTACATCCACAACCACTCATAA
>NZ_JFYL01000183.1 GCF_000632455.1 Acinetobacter sp. Ver3 | reverse complement strand
GAGATGGATCCGTAAATTTGAACAACTCCTATAAGTGATATTCTGCTCCTCAAATGATGTTATAAACATCAATATATGGAGTATTTTATGGCACGTAGACCAAGAAGAAATCATTCAAATGATTTTAAAGCTAAGGTAGCACTTGCTGCGATTAAAGCAGAAAAAACACTTGCTGAATTGAGTGCTGAGTTTGATGTTCATCAAAACCAAATTATTGACTGGAAAAATCAATTGATCTCAGCTTCCTCGCAAGCTTTCGATCAATCAAAAGCTCCAACAGAACCACCCATCGATCTAAAAAAACTACATGCAAAAATCGGTGAGCAGGCATTAGAAATTGATTTTTTAGAAGGTGTGTTGAAGAAACTGGGCCGCTTCAACCACAAAAGTTAATCGACGACTCACTTCAGATTTCAGTATCTAAGCAAGCTAAGCTGCTGAAAGTCTCCCGTGGTTGTTATTACTATCGCCCAAAACCTGTGAGTGCATCAGATCTGAAGCTGATGCGATGTATTGATGAATTACATATGCAATATCCTTTTGCAGGCAGTCGTATGATGCGTGATTTGTTGAATCGTCAAGGA
>NZ_JFYL01000182.1 GCF_000632455.1 Acinetobacter sp. Ver3 | reverse complement strand
GAGATGGATTCGGAAATTTGAACAACACCTATAAGTGATATTTTGCTCCCCAAATGATGTTATAAACATCGATATATGGAGTATTTTATGGCACGTAGACCAAGAAGAAATCATTCAAATGACTTTAAAGCTAAGGTAGCACTTGCTGCAATTAAAGCAGAAAAAACACTTGCTGAATTGAGTGCTGAATTTGATGTTCATCAAAACCAAATTATCGACTGGAAAAATCAATTGATTTCGGCTTCCTCGCAAGCCTTCGATCAATCAAAAGCTTCAGCAGAACCACCCATTGATCTAAAAAAACTACATGCAAAAATCGGTGAGCAGGCATTAGAAATTGATTTTTTAGAAGGTGTGTTGAAGAAACTGGGCCGCTTCAACCACAAAAGTTAATCGACGACTCACTTCAGATTTCAGTATCTAAGCAAGCTAAGCTACTGAAAGTCTCCCGTGGTTGTTATTACTATCGCCCAAAACCTGTGAGTGCATCAGATCTGAAGCTGATGCGCTGTATTGATGAATTACATATGCAATACCCTTTTGCAGGTAGCCGTATGATGCGTGATTTGTTGAATCGTCAAGGG
>NZ_JFYL01000181.1 GCF_000632455.1 Acinetobacter sp. Ver3 | reverse complement strand
GGATTACCTACGTTTCCAGCTTCATCTTTAGGAGTAGCTTCGATTTTGTAGTCACCTTCTTCCAACTCAGCTTCTGGTTTATACGACCATTTACCATCTTCTCCTACTTCAACAGTGGCCTTCTCTTCGAAGCCATCTGGACCGGTGATCACGATATCCACTAGCGAACCTTTCTCACCTGTTCCTGTAATTTCAGGTTGAGGATCATTCGATTCGAAATCATCACCACCAATTGGATCAATAGTAATGTCAGAAGGAGGTGTTGTATCAACTTCTAACTGTTCTTTAGAAGTATCACCTTTGTTACCCGCTTTATCAGTCGGAGTTACTTCTATATCGTAATGACCTTCTGGTAATTCTTCAGTCGGTGTATACGTCCAGTTACCTTCTGGATCAACTTCTGCTTTACCTTCAGAGACAATTTCACCGTCTTTGTCTTTGATCACAACATCAACTATCGCTCCCGGTTCTGTTTTACCAGTAATTTCAGGAGTGGTATCGTTTGTCGGCTTAAGCTCATCGATGGTTAATTCAGGTGCTACTGTGTCAACCTCGAAGCTCTCTGGCTGAGATTCACCTGTGTTACCTGCTTTATCTGTTGCTTTTGCAACTACGTCATATTCGCCATCTGCCAATTCAACTGATGGTGTA
>NZ_JFYL01000180.1 GCF_000632455.1 Acinetobacter sp. Ver3 | reverse complement strand
ACTCAATACTAAGCTTTTTTTAAATCTATCATTTAATGTTTCGTTATCTAGTTTTGATGAACCGAAGCCACAAACCAAATATGCACTATTATCATAGTTATAATGTAAACTTATTCTTTCTACTAATTGAAGCTTCACTTTATCAAAAACACTTTGTTCTTTAATTTCTATAAAGAACACAGGCGTATTATCAGCTTTTTGTCCCTTAGCAAGTGGTACATTAACAATATGCTCCTTACCTACTTCAGCCTTGAGCTGGTCAAACGTATCTGGTTCTAAAGTTGTATCAACCAATATCACCAATCGATGTGTCTGATCAAAAACCTTCTGCATATTATTTGCAATTTGTTCTATAGTGAAAGGCTTATCCTGTTCCACGCTAGTTAATGAGAACATTATAAAATCACCTTGGCAGAACCCAACTCTGCAGCTTGACCTTGCTTCGCTGAACAATCAGGTAAATTTAATGCAGGAAGATTAACCGAGGCTGGTGAAGTAAACTTATGTTGCCCCGCTTTCGCCTCAAACTTGCCTCCTGTGGTTGGGAATACCCCTGAACCATTTAGTTTCACTTGAGAGCCGCCTGCAGTTAGATTAATTTCATTGGGACTGGTGATATAAATCGTATCTTCGGTCGAAATAATCTGCACACCCTTTCTT
>NZ_JFYL01000179.1 GCF_000632455.1 Acinetobacter sp. Ver3 | reverse complement strand
GGAGAACATTAAGAATGTTCTCCTTTTTTGAATCTTTTCTCTTTTAACGATAAGAGAAATCGTATTTGCTGCTTCCAAATATGGCAAGTATTTGCTCTTATCGCTGGCCCCGCCGGCTCACACAGATCCCTTTTATGTTTAAAGACAGAGGAGACTATCACCCGGTCTATGTATATTAATATATATTAGTATGCACATCTGATCAAGCTTCCTTAATCCTATTATTGACTGGGCTGAAAAGTGAAACAGCTAAAATTTTGATTTCATTTGATTCTGAAATTAAAACTTGCTGAGCACTACTCAATGTACAAGCAGTGGAAATAAGGTCATCAACAATTATGTACACTCCATTTTCAATTATTTGCGTTCCATTTAATTTAATTGGATGAACATATTTTCTTATGGGTGGTGGAATGTCTGATACTGAAAAAAGCTTATTTCTTTGATCAGCTTGTTTTATTCTTTGTAAAATTAGGTGTTTATCCGTACTTGGTATACTTGAGTTAGCTACTTCTTCTGACATCTCAGTATTTGATTTTTTTATCAATAGGCTTTCTAAGACTATTGATTGATGAAACTGTCTCTGCAATCTTCTTGCTAGTTGTAATGAAAGATTATGTTTGGAAGGCATTGGCACAATGAAATCAATTTTTTCATATTTA
>NZ_JFYL01000178.1 GCF_000632455.1 Acinetobacter sp. Ver3 | reverse complement strand
CGATTTAACGCCATTACTTCGATATTCATATATGGGTAAAGCGGAAGACCTTGTAAAATTGAATGAAGCTCTTCATTGCTTTCCACATCAAAAATACTGATGTTTGAATACTGACCTGTGATTCGCCAGATATGACGCCACTTGCCTTGTTGCTGTAACTCTTGCGAATATGCCTTTTCAACAGCTTTAATCTCATTCGCTTTTTCAACTGGCATATCCAGTGGGATGTTCACATCCATTCGTACATGAAACAGCATGTCTCACTCCTGATGTATCACGTCGCTTATTTGCGGCGAAGGTTGTCAATCTTGTCTAAATCCAACTCAATACCTAAACCATTGCCTTGAGGCAGATGTAATTCGAAATCACGATATTGAAGCGGGGTCTTTAAAATTTCGTCAGTCAACAGCAATGGACCAAACAATTCAGTGCCATATGCCAAATTCTCAAAGGTCGAGAACAAATGTGCAGAAGCGATGGTGCCAACAGAACCTTCAAGCATCGTGCCACCATACAGATCTACACCAGCGAGGTTTGCAATGGTTGCTACATCACGACCTTCGAGTAGGCCACCAGACTGAGCAACTTTTACAGCAAACACAGAAGCAGCATTACGCTTCGCTAAACGATAAGCTGTACTTGGACCCATCAATGACTCATCCGCCAT
>NZ_JFYL01000177.1 GCF_000632455.1 Acinetobacter sp. Ver3 | reverse complement strand
GGTCAGGCAAACACCACCGATCCGTCAAGGGTATTAATCTCATTACCTTGTATGCGACAGATCAGAATGGTCAAAATATTCCAATTAATTTCCGAATTTATGACAAATCTGAAAGTAAAACCAAGAATGATTACTTTATGGATATGTTAAGTGAAGTACTCAGTTGGGGTGCAAAGATTCAATTTATTACAGGTGATAGTTGGTATTCATCGACTGGAAATCTAAAAACCATAAGAAAATATGGTATTCGATTTATGTTTGGTATCGACTGTAACCGTAAGGTTTCCCCAGAAAAAGGACAATGGTTTCAACTGCGTTTATTGCCAAATTTTCATCAGGGTCAAGTGGTCTGGCTCAAAGATGTTGGCTTTGTACAATTATTTAAGACTCAGTTAAAAGAACAGCAGAGATTTTATATTGTGCATCAAGATGAAGATGATTTATTGTCCTTTGATGGTTTTTATGAATTACATTCAAGTCATTGGAAAATAGAACAATATCATCGAGTAATTAAACAGGTTTGTCATATTGAAAAGTTTCAAGTAAGACGATCTAAACTGATTTTGAATCATATTTTTTCAGCCTTGATGGCCTACGTCGAGATACAAAAGAACCAGTTTGAGCGGATCTTTGAAAATGTATATCGTTGGCAGAAGAAATTATTTAGACCAGTTATCAAAAACTTCATTGATGACTTTATTCTCGATAAAAATCATCTGCTACCACAGAGAATCTATAAATAATAGTGCGTAAGTCCTA
>NZ_JFYL01000176.1 GCF_000632455.1 Acinetobacter sp. Ver3 | reverse complement strand
GCTGAAAAAAACAATATGGCTTTTGATAAAATAGAGGTATGAAAATAACGCTACAAATCAAATGTCCTACCTGTCTAAGTAACAATATAAAGAGAAATGGCATCAAAGTAGATGGGAAACAAAACCATCAATGCAAAGATTGCAAACGTCAGTTTATTGGTGATCATGCATTAAGCTATCAAGGGTGTAATTCAGGTATTACCGGCAAGATATTACATTTAATGGTCAGAGGAAGCGGTGTAAGAGATATTGCTGAAGTCGAGCGTATCAGCATTGGCAAGGTATTACGAACCTTAAGTGAATCGATCTATCAGATTCAGCCTAAACAAAGCCACTACGAATGTCTTGAAGTCGATGAACTTTGGACTTTTGTAGGGAATAAGAAAAATAAACAATGGCTTATTTATGCCTACCATCGAGAATCTGGAGAAATTGTTGCTTATGTTTGGGGTAAGCGGGATTTAGCAACGGTTCAACGTCTTAAAGCTAGACTTAAAAAGCTTGGGGTTCAATATGCTCGAATTGCGAGTGATCATTGGGATAGTTTTATCACAGCATTTCAATGTTGCAAGCAAGTGATCGGTAAGTTTTTTACCGTCGGTATTGAAGGTAACAATTGTAGAATTCGTCATCGAATCAGGCGTGGATTTAGGAGAAGTTGCAACTTTTCTAAAAAGCTCGAAAATCATTTTAAAGCCTTTGATTTGACTTTCTTTTACCTTAATAACGGATTTGTTTAACGCCAGCATACTTTTTGAAA
>NZ_JFYL01000175.1 GCF_000632455.1 Acinetobacter sp. Ver3 | reverse complement strand
TTTTCTAACTGTAGTGCACTCATATATAGTTTCACCCGACCAACCAAAATCCGTCGTTTACGACATTCAATTTGACCAAGTTGAAGATGGCGAAATAAATCACTAATTTTATGATTCTTCCCTAAATAATTGGTGACAATGAAGTTTTTTTAACACGAATGCAGAAGTTGATGTCTTGTTCAATTAACCATGTAAACCACTGCTCACCGATAAACTCTCTGTCTGCGAACACATTCACAATACGGTCTTTACCAAAAATGGATATAAAGCGTTGAATCAAAGCAATCCGCTCTTTCGTATCTGAATTTCCACGTTTATTAAGCAATGTCCAAACGATAGGTATCGCTATTCCACGATAAACGATCGCAAGCATCAGGATATTAATATTTCGTTTTCCCCATTTCCAATTGGTTCTATCTAAAGTCAGTTGCACTTTGTCGAATGAAAACATATTGAAAATCAACTGAGAAATTTGACGATAATCAAAATACTGACCTGCAAAGAAGCGCTGCATACGTCGATAAAATGATTGTGGTAAGCACTTGATGGGCAAGGCTTTAGATGCAGAAGAAAGATTACATGTTTGCTTTAAAATGATCACAAGCATGATGAGCGCAAAGCACTTTAAATGTGACTTGTTCCATTTTAGAGATTTGTTTAAGATAAGATATAACTCATTGAGATGTGTCATAGTATTCGTCGTTAGAAAACAATTATTGTGACATTATTTCAATGAGTTATTTTTTTGTCGTGTACAAAGAT
>NZ_JFYL01000174.1 GCF_000632455.1 Acinetobacter sp. Ver3 | reverse complement strand
CTGCTCATTTGAACAGAATTCAAGTGACAACTTGGGTATGAGGACGACCTAATTCTGTAAATTTGTTCAATACGGCTATGCGTGCATGAATCTCATTCACCTGACTAGAAAAACTCCTTGCTGTTAATTTATCACCTAATAGTTTGATGCAATGCATCTTGGTTTCAACTAAACTTCGACGATGATAACCAGACCATTTTTTCCAAAGCGTTCTTCCTAAACGTTTAACTGTTTTCAGTAACTCATTCCGCTCTAAAGATCTCAATTTCTGATCTTTCCATGGTTTTGCATTTTTTCTTGGCGGAATGAGCGCATGTGCATCTCGATCTAGAATGACTTGTCTGCAGTGCTTCGTGTCATAAGCACCATCGGTATAGACCGAATCAATTCGTTCATCTAAGGGAATTTGAGCAAGTAAATCACCGAGTACTTGCGAATCGCTCACATTATTTGTAGTAAGCTGTACTGCACGTATTTGCAAGGTTTCAGCATCGATGCCAATATGAAGCTTACGCCATTGGCGACGATATTCAGGTCCATGTTTCTTACGTTTCCACTCACCTTCACCTAGAAACTTTAAGCCAGTTGAGTCGACGAGTAGATGTAGCCCATCACTACTTTTTTGATAGCTAATCGCAATATCAATATGTTTTTGTCTTCGACAAAGCGTACTGTAATCTGGTGCGGTCCAATTTAATCCACAAAGTTTAATCAGACTTTGAACAAAACCTGTGACCATGCGTAAAGAGAGTCTAAATAAAGATTTGATCATT
>NZ_JFYL01000173.1 GCF_000632455.1 Acinetobacter sp. Ver3 | reverse complement strand
ACTGTTGCAAATAGAGATTTGAGTCGATGATGTTCCCTTTAAAAAGTACTTAGAGACCGAAAACCCTGTTGATTAGACACACTTCACCCTGAGGCTGACCATAATAAAATGACGATGCTTGTCCTTTACGTAGTGCACGCATGACTTCAATACCTTTAATTGTGGCATAAGCCGTCTTCATAGATTTGAATCCTAATGTGGCCCTGATGATCCGCTTTAGCTTGCCATGATCACATTCAATCACGTTATTTTTATACTTAATCTGCCTGTGCTCAAGGTCTGGTGGACATTTACCTTCCCGTTTTAACCGTGATAAAGCACGTCCATATGTGGGTGCTTTATCTGTGTTGATCACTTGTGGAATTTGCCACTTCTTCACATTATTTAAAATTTTTCCAAGAAAACAATATGCTGATTTGGTATTACGTCTAGAAGAAAGATAAAAATCAATGGTATCGCCACGTTGATCGACTGCACGATACAGATAAGACCATCGTCCATTCACTTTTACATAGGTTTCATCAATATGCCACGAGCTCAGATCTGTAGGATTACGCCAATACCAGCGTAAACGTTTTTCTATTTCAGGAGCATAACGTTGAACCCAACGGTAAATAGTCGTGTGATCAACATTCACACCCCGTTCGGCCAGCATTTCCTGCAGTTCACGATAGCTAATGCCATATTTACAATACCAGCGCACAGCCCAAAGAATGATTTCGCCCTGAAAATGCCGACCATGGAAAGGATTCATATGCTGCACCTTTAGCTAAAACAGTCTTCAGCTTACCATTCGTGGTTATTTGCAACAGTGCCC
>NZ_JFYL01000172.1 GCF_000632455.1 Acinetobacter sp. Ver3 | reverse complement strand
CTATATAAGAAAAAGGGGATTGGATGTCTTAAATAGTTAAAGCATCAATTAATTTGAATTTTATTAAAAATAGGGGGGATTGTTGGTGAACTAAAAAAGTATCGCACTCACTTTTTTAAGTGAATAATAGAGTTCTTTCATAAGTCATTTTTTACTCAGTTCCATGTTATAGACTCCAGCAATTAAATTAAATCTTAAGCCTAGTCTTTTGCCTCGATTACGATATCGCTCGGCAAGTATTTTGAAGGTCTTCAAACTGCCAAATACATGTTCAATCCCAATTCTTCTTTTATTGATTTCTTGATTGTAGACTTTTAGTTCGGGATGTAATTTGCAGCGCTTCTTTGCTTTAAGAGGCAATAAGCTATTTGGATACACTGCGTAAATCCCTTGATAGCCTTTATCTGCAAGGATAAAAGACCCTTTAGGAATCTGATTCAAGTTACCTTTGAAGAGCTCGAAATCATGTACTGCACCACGACTCGTGCATAAACTCAGAACTTGCTGAGTTCTATAATGGATAATGGCTTGAACTTTAAAAGTATGTGCCTTTTTCTTGCCACTATAGCTTTTCTTCTGTTTTTTTAGGCCTTTGTATTGGAATTTCTGTGGCATCTACGATCACCACATTCCAGTCGATACCTTCACCTTCAGGCAAATTCTTCGGTAAATTAAATAGATTGGACTTAATTAGGCAATCCTCTACATGGCGGACGATTCTTGAAGCAGTAGGCTCTGACACGCCATAACTTGTTGCGACATGGAATAAAGTTCGGTATTCACGCCAATAGCTCAGACAGAGTAGAACCTGATCTTCTACACTTAACTTAGATGGTCTACA
>NZ_JFYL01000171.1 GCF_000632455.1 Acinetobacter sp. Ver3 | reverse complement strand
ACTAGAAGGCTATGCATTTAAACAGACCACTGATGATGAGGTGCACGGAGAAAGTATTGGCATGAAAGGACAGGCACTGGCGTTTGGCCCTGCCATTCAATACAAACGTGATAACTGGTCGTTGGAAGCTAAGTTTTTAAAAGAAACTGAAGTAGAACATCGTCCTGAAGGACATTCCACCACCTTAAAAATGGTTTGGACATTTTAATGACTAATTATTCTTACTTAACCTGAGTTAGATATAAAAGCCTTGGCCTTTTAAAACATTGTTTATTAACATAAAATTATATAAGTCAAGGCTTTTTAATGGATCCATAAACTGTTTTAACTGCAGTACAAAAAATTGGGCTAACACATGATCAACTTGCCATGATTCTTGATATAAATTTATCGATAACCAATATAGATTGTTGCAGATTCTCATTAGAGTAATTTTTAAATAAGAAGGAAATTGTTGGAGAAATTTTAGTCTTTTTTTGATTTTCTGAAATAAAGACTTATTTATTGTAAATACATTTATTGCTTTCAGATCTTGTAAGAAACATATTAGTTTTTTTGAAAAGCAATTTATGACTTTATCATTTCGATCTGTAAAACAGCCCTAGCTACGTAGTGATCTGAAATAACTCTGAAAATACAGTTAAAATACGCGGTTCAATTTACCGTAGTCTCCTTACGGAATTGGCAGAAAGATTGTCAATGCCAGATCTGAACTTTCGGCAACTCTCTGGCAAAATTTCCTTGCAGCCCTGCATTTAACTGCTTAGCGCAATCTGATAATAAATAATAACAAACCCTCCGCGCAGTTAGCATACAGTAAGTAAAGGAATGGTTGACTGTGATCATAAAAATAGCATAT
>NZ_JFYL01000170.1 GCF_000632455.1 Acinetobacter sp. Ver3 | reverse complement strand
AATATGGCGCAGAGCCTGGAAGGTTATTTTATACACACATTTCTGATCAATACGCACCATTTAGCAGTAAGCTGATCAATGTGGGCGTTCGTGATTCAACCTATGTTCTTGATGGGCTGCTGTATCACGAGTCTGATTTACGCATCGAGGAACACTACACCGATACGGCTGGATTCACCGACCATGTTTTTGCACTCATGCACATGCTAGGGTTTCGATTTGCACCACGAATTCGTGATCTGGGCGATACGAAACTCTATATTCCAAAGTCAGACATAGACTATGCCGCACTTAAACCCATGATTGGCGGCACACTGAATATCAAACAGATTCGTACTCATTGGGACGATATTTTGCGTCTGGCCGCATCAATCAAGCAAGGGACTGTCACAGCGTCGCTAATGCTACGTAAACTCGGTAGTTATCCACGACAGAATGGTTTGGCATTGGCATTACGAGAGCTGGGGCGTATTGAGCGCACACTGTTTATCTTGGATTGGTTGCAAAGCGTAGAACTACGCCGTCGGGTTCAAGCTGGATTAAATAAAGGTGAAGCCCGTAATGCATTAGCGCGCGCCGTTTTCTTTTATCGATTGGGTGAGATTCGAGATCGAAGCTTTGAGCAACAGCGTTATCGAGCCAGTGGCTTGAATCTAGTGACCGCCGCCATTGTATTGTGGAACACGGTTTATTTAGAGAGAGCGACTAACGCCCTACGAGGGCATGGTCGCACAGTCGATGATACCTTGCTGCAATATCTGTCACCGCTGGGGTGGGAGCACATCAATTTAACTGGGGATTATCTATGGCGAAGCAAAGCCAAGATAGGTGGTGGAAAATTTAGGCCATTGCGCGCAATTGAAAAACCTTAGCGTGCTATATTTTCCGTTTCCTGAGACGACCCCTA
>NZ_JFYL01000169.1 GCF_000632455.1 Acinetobacter sp. Ver3 | reverse complement strand
CAGCTCTTGCAGATATTGAAGCAGTTAAAGGTCTTACTTTTGATCTTCCCAATCGAAAACTGAAAGTCTTCCATAATGAAGGGATTCAGCAAATTACGGCTAAACTCGAAGGACTGGGTTTTGGGGCGAAACTTGATGAAACACAGCTTTCTTCAGGCGATATACCTAATGAACCTGATCCTGTGAGACAAGCTAAAGTACTTAAACTGTTATTAGGTATTAATGCTCTACTTTTCTTTATAGAATTCATCAGCGGTATTATTGCTGCGTCTACAGGATTGATTGCTAATTCTCTAGATATGTTTGCCGATGCAGCCGTTTATGGTATTGCGCTATATGCCGTCGGAAAAGCTGCGAAATATCAAATAAAAGCAGCCCATTTCGCAGGTTGGATTCAGTTATTACTTGCTGTTATCGTGATTGTTGATGTCATTAGACGATTCATGTTTGGAAGCGAGCCAGAATCAACGCTCATGATTGTTATTGGCCTGCTCGCACTTATAGCTAACGTGACATGCTTATATCTTATTTCTGGTCATCGAGAAGATGGCGCACATATGAAAGCCAGTTGGATTTTCTCGGCGAATGACGTTGTCGTAAATATGGGCGTTATATTTGCCGGTGTACTCGTGGCGTGGACGGGATCAGCTTATCCAGACTTAATCATTGGCATACTGGTTTCTTTATTCGTACTGAATGGTGCCCGAAAAATTTTGGCTTTGAAGTAAGGGCACTGTTGCAAATAACCACGAATGGTAAGCTGAAGACTGTTTTAGCTAAAGGTGCAGCATATGAATCCTTTCCATGGTCGGCATTTTCAGGGCGAAATCATTCTTTGGGCTGTGCGCTGGTATTGTAAATATGGCATTAGCTATCGTGAACTGCAGGAAATGCTGGCCGAACGGGGTGTGAATGTTGATCACACGACTATTTACCGTTGGGTTCAAC
>NZ_JFYL01000168.1 GCF_000632455.1 Acinetobacter sp. Ver3 | reverse complement strand
TTTTCAGCCAGAAAATTTGCTGAACTCATTAAAAGACATCCTAGTACGATCTATCGTGAGCTTAAAAGAAATAGCATCAATGACGTTTATCAAGCTCGATATGCTTCTGATAACACCTTCGCTAGACGTAGACGTGGTCACAGAAAACTCAAAATCGATTCAATCCTCTGGAAATTTATTGTTGAAGCGATCCGTTGTTTATGGTCTCCTCAGCAAATAGCAAAGCGTTTAAAGACATTTCCTGATTTGGATCAAACAATGAATGTAAGCCATACAACGATTTATTCAACGATACGCGCATTACCAAAGGGTGAGTTGAAAAAAGACTTATTATCCTGTCTGCGTCATGAAAATAAAAAGCGAAAAGCTAACGGTGAACCTAAAAAAGATTCTATATTACAGGATATTAAAACTATTCATGAGCGCCCAGCCGAAGTTCAAGAAAGAAAAATACCGGGTCATTGGGAAGCTGATTTAATTAAAGGTAAAGACAATAAAAGTTCGATAGCAACACTTATTGAACGAAATACACGGCTCTGTATCTTGGCAACATTACCTGATGCAAAGGCAGAATCAGTGCGCAAGGCTTTAACTGAAGCTCTGAAATATTTACCTGCAGAACTGCGTAAAACGTTGACCTATGACCGTGGACGCGAGATGGCAGAACATAAAATACTTGAAGAAGATTTAGGCATAGATGTATATTTCTGTGACCCACATTCACCCTGGCAAAAAGGCACATGCGAAAATATGAATGGTTTAATTAGGCAATATTTACCTAAAGGGATTGATTTAAATCAGGCAGATCAGCATTATTTAAATCAAGTTGCCATGTCACTGAATACTCGTCCTAGAAAAGCGTTAGATTGGCTTACACCATTAGAGAAATTTGCTCAGCTTGTTGATTATCATAAGACTTTTCAAACTGTCGCACCTCATGTTTGAATTCGCCC
>NZ_JFYL01000167.1 GCF_000632455.1 Acinetobacter sp. Ver3 | reverse complement strand
CTCATTTTTCTGGCCAAGCATGCAAAACATTGGCGTGAAAGACAACGTGCCCAAACTATTCTCTGGCTTTCTGAAGGTAAAAGTGTTGCGGAAGTTGCCACTCTACAAGAACGTATCCCAGAAACCATAAGGCTACAACGCCGACGTTGGGAATTGTATGAGTTTGAATCGATTAAAGAAGGTCATCGCTCAGGTCGGCCCAATACATTGATCTCAGACTATCAGGCGAAAATCCTAGATTGGGTCAATACAAGTCCACTCAATGCAGAACAAATCCGAGTCAAACTACATGAAAAATACGAAGTGTCCGTGTCTGTTGAAACCATTCGTAAGTTTTTACGTGATTCAGGTATGGTCTTCAAGCGTACCCGTCATAGCTTGAAAAAAAAGAGATCCGATTGCATTTGAACAAGCAACACAGCAGATTGAAAAATTACGAGAGCAAGCGGCACGTGGTGAAATTATATTAGGTTATGTTGATGAAACAGGGTTTTCATCTACACCTGATAACCGCTATGCATGGACAAAGATAGGTGATGTTCATGCGGTTGATGCAATAAGATTAAAACGAGTTAATGTCATGGGGTGTTTGCTTTCAACGGGGAAACTGGTGACAAGTTGTTTACAAGAGTCAGTTACAAGCACTTGGTTTTATGCCTATTTAACTGGAATAGCTCAACAAGTAAAACAGACTTATAACCTTCCATTGGTTCTTATTGTTGATAATGCCTCGATTCATAGAAGTAAAAAGATGGCTGATTACAGAGAGCTACTTAAAAGTAACTTTTCGACGAATTTGTATTTTATTCCAGCTTATAGCCCTGAGTTAAATCGAATCGAGATGGTATGGAAGCAGATGAAATATTATTGGCGAGATTTTCAAGTCATGACAGCTGATAAAATAGAGCAATGGGTGGAGAGAGTATCAAACCAATTCGGAAAAGAATACATGTTTACTTTTTAATGACAGCTT
>NZ_JFYL01000166.1 GCF_000632455.1 Acinetobacter sp. Ver3 | reverse complement strand
GGCTTTGTTGCATAAAGGTTTGAAAGGCTGAGCTCCCTTAAGCTACTCAAATTTAAGAGACAACTTGGGTATGAGGACGACCTAATTCTGTGAATTTATTCAAGACTGCCATGCGTGCATGGATCTCATTCACCTGACTTGGAAAACTCCGCGCTGTTAATTTATCGCCTAATAATTTGATGCAATGCATCTTGGTTTCAACCAAACTTCGACGGTGATAACCAGACCACTTTTTCCAAAGCGATCTGCCTAGCCGTTTGACTGTCTTTAATAATTCGTTCCGCTCTATAGACCTCGCTTGCTGATCCTTCCAAGGCTTTGCATTCTTTCTAGGTGGAATGATCGCATGTGCATCTCGATCTAAAATGACTTGTCGGCAGTGCTTTGTGTCATAAGCACCATCTGTATAAACAGAATCAATTGGTTCATCCAAGGGAATTTGAGCAAGTAAATCTTCGAGTACTTGAGAATCACTGACATTATTTGTGGTGAGTTGTACTGCACGTATTTGCAGGGTTTTAGCATCTATAGCAATGTGAAGCTTACGCCATTGGCGACGATATTCAGCCCCATGTTTCTTGCGTTTCCATTCACCTTCACCAAGAAACTTCAAACCAGTAGAGTCTACGAGCAGATGCAGTCCATCACTACTTTTTTGATAGCTAATCGCAATATCAATATGCTTTTGTCTACGACAAAGGGTGGAATAATCCGGAGCTGTCCAATCTAATCCAGAGAGTTTAATCAGACTTTGAACAAAACCTGTGACCATACGTAAAGAGAGTCGGAATAGTAATTTGATCATTAAGCAGCATTGAATCGCTGTATCGGAGTAGGTTTGATTTCGACCTTGCTTGCCTTGTGATTGTGCATACCACTGAGTCTTTGGATCAAACCAAATGGAAATATTACCTCGGTTAATTAAGGCGCGGTTATAGGATGACCAATTGGTTGTACGGTAGATTTTAGAGGCAGGCTTATTCATTTTGAAATTATATTGCTGAATAAGCTTTTGATGCTAGGTTTGTGCAACAAAGCC
>NZ_JFYL01000165.1 GCF_000632455.1 Acinetobacter sp. Ver3 | reverse complement strand
TACAGACTGACCGTCTGAATTAACCAGACAGTATAGCCGACGAAAAATAGTACTAAAGTAGTGCCAGAAGTACGACCGAATACACGCTTGGTTTTAAATGCAAATAGACACATCACAAACAGTAGTAAGGTTAAGAGACTCATCGCTAATATATCACGCGACAGAATAATGCTACTCGGAGTAATAGGCGCAATGAGTGCTGCTATACCTACGACTCCTAAAGTATTAAAAACGTTAGAGCCTATAATATTACCCAAAGCCATATCATGCTCACCTTTACGTGCGGCCGACAAGCTCGCAACTAATTCAGGCAGTGACGTACCGATAGCGACGATAGTGAGACCAATGATAAGCTCACTCAAGCCCCATAAAGTAGCAAGTTCAGTAGCGCCCCAAACGATAGCGCGCGAGCTTAGTATTAATACGAACAAACCAAGAAATAACCTACCTAAACCTTGTGCCATACTGTGTTCAGCCTTTGCAGTTTCTTCTACAGTATCGTCTTCATGTTCGTGGTTGCCTTCACGCATGCTCAAGATGATTTGTATGCCTAAGACAACGACTAGAAGCACTATCAATACTATACCGTCGGTATTACCTAAGACACCATCGCTTAATTGCCAAGCAGCTACTGCCGTCACCAACAGTAGTAAAGGCATATCACGATTGATAATACTTTTTCGGATAATAATTGGACTTATTAATACCGTTGCGCCTAATACTAAGGCGATATTAACAATGTTAGAACCATAAGCATTACCCAATGCCAGCCCAGGGCTACCTTCTAAAGCAGCTAACATGGACACTATCATCTCTGGTGCTGAAGTGCCTACACCTAGAATGATGACACCAATCAAAAAGCTGGGTACATTCAGCTTATTAGCTAAAGCGACGGCACCATCAATAAAAACATCAGCACTCCAAACCAAGATTGCTAGACCTACTACTACTACTGCTAGCATTGCTAACCACATCAGTGCGTTTCCTTATAAAAATTAGAGTAATCGTTAAGAAAAATGGGCATAAAAAATTGAGCAATAGAAGGCTCAGTTTTATAGTAGCATAAGCAACCAGCGCAATTATGAGGAAAGGTATTATTGTTTTTTATACTTTGAAGTCCTTAATGTCTCATTCAGTCT
>NZ_JFYL01000164.1 GCF_000632455.1 Acinetobacter sp. Ver3 | reverse complement strand
CATAGGACCCTTGTCCTATCAGGCTTTTTCTTTCTTAAAATTGCTAGCACTTTCTTAAATTCTTCTTTTTTTCCAAAACCAATCAAACGTAGAATAGCCATTTGAACATAGTCCAAACCGTAGCGAAATAAACTTACTGAAAGTCGTCCATGCTTCTTTATTTTTATTGCTTTTTTTCGATCATGTTGCCATTCACCTGTTAAATAGCACCAACAGAAACCGATAGCTAGCACTGCTATCAATTTCTTGACTCGTCTAGGGTCTGTTAAACGAGTATTTTCAAGATTGAATCCACGTCCTTTGAGACAACTAAATAGGGTTTCGATTTCCCAGCGTAATGCATAATCACGAATAGCAGAAGCATTAAACATAGGAGAAACAACAAGTAAAAGTTCTCCATCTTCTAATCGTAGCGCACTAATATACAGTTTCACTCGACCAACCCAAATACGTCGTTTA
This sequence comes from Acinetobacter sp. Ver3, assembly GCF_000632455.1. Taxonomy (GTDB): domain Bacteria; phylum Pseudomonadota; class Gammaproteobacteria; order Pseudomonadales; family Moraxellaceae; genus Acinetobacter. The sequence goes on along the minus strand of NZ_JFYL01000164.1, from coordinate 701 downwards.
CGACATTCAGTTTGACCAACTTGAAGATGACGAAATAAATCACTAATTTTATGATTCTTGGCTAAGTGATTGGTCACAATGAAGTTTTTTTAACACGTATACAAAAGTTAATGTCATTTTCAATTAACCATGTAAACCATTTCTCACCGATAAATTCTCTGTCTGCGAACACATTCACAATACGGTCTTTACCAAAAATAGAGATAAAGCGTTGAATCAAAGCAATACGCTCTTTTGTATCTGAATTTCCCCGTTTATTGAGCAATGTCCAAACTATAGGTATGGCTATTCCACGATAGACGATGGCTAACATCAAGATATTGATATCTCGTTTCCCCCATTTCCAGTTGGTTCTATCCAAAGTTAATTGGACTTTATCGAATAAAAATATATTGAAAATTAACTGAGAAATTTGACGATAATCGAAATACTGACCTGCAAAGAAGCGTTGTATACGTCGATAAAATGATTGTGGTAAGCACTTGATGGGTAAGGCTTTAGATGCAGAAGAAAGATTACATGTCTGTTTTACAATTAATGCAAGCATAATCAGTGTAAAACATTTTACATGTGACTTGTTCCACTTTAGATATTTGTTTAAGATGAGATATAGCTCATTGAAATGTGCCATCATATTCGTCGTCAGAAAACAAGTATTATGCCATTATTTTAATGAGTTATATTTTTTTTCGTGTACAAAG
>NZ_JFYL01000163.1 GCF_000632455.1 Acinetobacter sp. Ver3 | reverse complement strand
AAGTCAAGCACAGGATTTAGATTTCGTTCTTTGATTGCTATTTTCTGTGCACGTCTGCTTGGCATCTTTTGAGAACGATTGCGTTTGTTTTGTTGTTCCAGTTCTTCATGCTGTTGTTGGATATGATTCAGAACAGCACCCAACCGTTTATTCTCAACAATCTCTCGCTGATTCAGCTGACTTAATTTATCGAAGAGGCTGTAATTGATCTTTCGGCCATCATGCATGAGGGCTACAGTACCATCCGGGTATTCCAGGAACTCAAGATACTTACCGATCAACCTTTGATTTTCTTCGGTGTTTTCCAGGAGATATACGCATTTATCATAAGTAATCGTCAGGCTATTCGTGACTCTGCGGGGTTCACGCCAAGTAAAAATATCATCTAATTCTTCGGCTGTTTCAGTGATAGGCCGATGTAGATCCTTAGGATTAAAAGCCATCTTGGCGAACTTCTGATTGAACTGCTCAATGAAGCAGGGTAGCCAGGCATTAGCTTGCTCAATCGAGCTGATACCTTCCAGACGCATCTCCTTGATCAGACGGTCCTGAAGGGTTCTGTTGGCACGTTCCACACGGCCTTTGGCCTGTGGTGAATTGGCGAAGATGATATCGATATTCAGGGTACTGAGTACGCGTCCAAACTGGGTAATCTTGGTGTCTTTCTTGCTGCTTTGATTCACCCTGAAGACTGAATGTTTGTCGCTGTAAAATGCCAACGGCTTACCATGCTGCTCAACATACAAGCGTGTTGAAATCATATAATCAAAGGCTGATTCTGATTCACAGAAGCGTAAATGCTGCAATTTTCCTGTAGCATCATCGATAAACACCAGCAGACAGCATTTAGCAGCGCGTCCTTCAAACCAGTCATGATATGAGCCATCAATTTGGATCAGTTCACCAAAGCAATCCCGGTTGTAACGAGGCTGATACGGGCGTTTTAGGCGCTTGGATCGAGGAATCCATAAGTCAGCTGCAATCATCCAGGAACGCAGGGTTTCTACTGAAAGATCGAATCCATGTACGGTGGTGAGCTTTTCATGCGCTAAAGTGGGTCCGAAACCATGGAGTTGATCAGAAACAATATTGAGGCACTTGAGTCTGAGTTCTTCAGGAAGTTTGGAATTGCTGATTTGGCCACGACCGGCATGGGCTAATGCAGCGGGACCTTGAGCTTTGTATTT
>NZ_JFYL01000162.1 GCF_000632455.1 Acinetobacter sp. Ver3 | reverse complement strand
GCTGAAAAGCCTTCTTTTCTTGACTCAAGCATTAATGCAGTACGATCTTCAAAGTTAAGATGATGGTATGACAATTTTATATACTCCATAAACCCTTTAAATTAATTAGGTGGTTTATGTCGCACTTCAAGTTTTACTCTGCCCCAGAATTAATAGCTTTTAGACAATATGTATAAAAATCATAGTATTTATCATTTCTTTTTATTGGTGTAACCACATTATTCAGTAGAGCAATATTATAATTAGCAACATCAATACCACTTTCTGCTGCTTGCTCAAACAATACTAATGCTTTATCTATATCCCTATTAACACCACATCCAAAAACATAGAATATAGCAATATTATTAATAGATTCAAAATCTTTTTTATCCAAAAGATCATAATAAAATAAAGTATAATCTTCATTAAAATAGTTATCTTTTGTCACTAAAGATCTAAATTCATCCTCATATTTGAAATTTGAAAACTTAAGAAATAATTTATTATCTCGATCCTTATGAAAATTCTCAAATTCCCTAAACGATACCCTCTCGAGAAATAACTCTGTTTTTTTCAAATTATACTTGTCAGCAATATTAGAAAAAATTTTATTTAAAAATTTTTCTCTCCCGGAAACATCTAATTTATTTGAATAATAAGAATCCACATAGTTTCTATTCTTAGAATTAACATTAAATAAACTTTGATTTTTATTCAATTTATTTATTTCATTAATGCAATAACCACATCCCAATTTAGCTCCCACTTTAAGCGATTTAAGTGCCGCAGACTTTAATTTAAAATCAATATTACCAACCCTTTTTAAATTATAAAATCTTTCTTTTTGAATCCCATATAATCTAAAACCTGCGAAACCCACCCCAAGCTCTAATGCCTTAGATAAATTTAAGATTATCTTATCGTAATCAAATGGAAAAATTTCCCCCTTACTAATTAGTTCAGCTTTTATAAAAAATATATTACCAATACTATTATTCTCACCTATTTTAATTAATTCCATAATTTTATTCTTTTTATCATTTGGAATTTCTTTGTTTAAATATTTTGTGGTGATTATATCAATATAATTTTCAATACTACTTAAATCACCTAAATCAATAGCCTTACTATAAAATTTTTCAGCTATTTCAGGATCAGCTTGCACGAAAACCCCTGTCTTGTACAAATCGCCCATAATTTTATAAGCAAAGCTTTTAC
>NZ_JFYL01000161.1 GCF_000632455.1 Acinetobacter sp. Ver3 | reverse complement strand
CACTGCTGTCCCATAGTTTGCTTTAAATAAAAAAACCTGAGTCCTAACAGTTAAAATATGAGTGCAAACAAACACTTTAACGACCAGGATTCAGGTTTTGTCACATCAGAATACCGTATTTCATGAGCTAATTAAACCTGTTGTGCGACAGGATTTTGAACAACTTGCTAAAGTACACCATGTTGGACAGAAATTTAGAGCGGCTTCCCGGTGGGATCAGTTTATTGCCATATTGATGTCTCAATTCTCTTGTAGGCAAAGTCTGAGAGATATTCAATCCAATTTGGAGTGCCAACAGGAAAAGCTGAGTCATCTCGGAGCAAAGTCTATTCCCCGAAGCACACTGGCACGAATCAATGAGCAGCAGCCTGCTGCCTTGTATCAACAGCTATTTTACAAGTTGCTTAAATACTATGAACACTCAAAAGTAGCTCATAAATTTCGCTTTAAGAATCCCTTGTATTCCTTGGATGCCAGTCATATTGACCTGTCGCTTTCCTTATGTGAATGGGCCAAAGTTCACGACTCAAAAGCCAGCATGAAACTCAGTATAGGATTGAATCACAGCAATGATATTCCTGAGTTTGTTGCAGTTGAAAATGGCAAAGAAAATGACATGGTACAAGGCCGAAAATTCCAGTTTCCTGCTGGCAGCATTGTAGTTTTTGATAAAGGCTATGTCGATTACCAATGGTATGCAAATCTGACTGCTCAAAACATTGGATTTGTCACACGTTTTAGGCCTAAATCTGTGTATCAGGTGATCCAGCAACATCCAGTGCTTGAATCCAAAGGTATTCTAAAAGATGAAACCATTCAGCTGAATAGCGCACATGCCCTAAAAAGAAAAGCCCCAGTGTTAAGAAGAATTGAATATAGAGATCAGCAAAGTGGCAAGCACTTTAGCTTTCTCAGCAATAACTTTCATTTAGCCGCCTCCACCATTGCGGCGATTTATAAAGATCGTTGGAAAGTTGAGCTGTTCTTTAAGGCGATTAAGCAGAATCTCAAATTAAAAGCGTTTCTAGGCCGCAGCAGGAACGCAATTCAGACACAAATCTGGATTGCGATGATCGCCTATTTATTGGTGAGTTTCGCTCAACATTTAGGAAAAACAGGTTGGACAGTTCAACGTTTACTCAGAATAATTCAAGTGAATTTGTTTGAAAGAAGAACTTTAAAAGCTTTATTTTCACCCGATAAAATACCCATAAAACAAGAGGAAGCTCAAATGAGCTTCCTCTTGTGAAAAATTGTGGGACAGCAAT
>NZ_JFYL01000160.1 GCF_000632455.1 Acinetobacter sp. Ver3 | reverse complement strand
TAATGTGGTTCCGTTAATTAGACCACTCAATTCAGTTTTATAAGTGATAAATCCGCTCTAAATATTTAAATTATGCTGCCATTACTTTTAGTAAATGTTGATCATAAAATTCATCCGGTGTTGCCTTATTCAAACTTGAATGAGGACGTATCATGTTATAAAAATCCAAATATTCAGCAATTGATTGTTTCGCTTGTTTAACCGTATCGTAAGCCTTCAAATAGACTTCCTCATGCTTCACGCTGCGCCATAAACGCTCAATCATTACATTATCCATCCATCGTCCTTTCCCATCCATACTGATACGGATATTTCGCAATTTTAACTCATTCAAAAATGCCTCGCTTGTGAATTGACTGCCTTGGTCTGTATTAAACACCTCAGGACAACCATATTTCACAATTGCTTCTTGCAACGCATCTATGCAAAAGTCTGTTTCCATACTGATCGATACTCGATGAGCCAGTACTTTACGACTATGCCAATCTATAATTGCACACAGATAGACAAAGCCTTTAGCCATAGGAATGTACGTTATATCTGTACACCAGACTTGATTAGAGTGATCGATGACCATGTTTTTCAACAGATATGGGAAAATACGGTGTGCAAGATTAGGCTTACTGGTATTGGGTTTTGGATACAAGGCATGTATTCCCATCAAGCGCATTAAACGTCGGACTTTACGCCGACCTATTTGATGTCCTTGACGCTGTAGCATATCTCGTATCATTCGACTGCCCATAAATGGGTAGTCGAGATGAATTTCATCGATTAGACGCATCCAACTCAAATCAGTTGATGAAATCTCTTTGGGCTTGTAATACAACGTACTGCGATTGATTTGAATCAATTGCGATTGTTGTCGTACCGAAAGTTGATGGGTCTTATCGATCATTTTTTGCCGCTCAGCTGCCCTATTTTTCTGAGCGCACCTTCTAAAAAATCAATTTGCAATGCCTGATGTCCTATCTTGGCATGTAGAGCTTTGAGGTCAATCTCTGGTTCTTGTTGTGCTGTTGGTCGTGAAAAAATATTGACTGATTGCTCAAGCAGTTGATTTTTCCAATCGATGATTTGGTTTTGATGTAAATCGAATTGAGTAGAAAGTTCAGCGAGTGTGTGGTCGCCTTTAATTGCTGCGAGAGCAACTTTAACTTTAAACTCTGCTGAATGATTACGACGTTTTCTTCGTGTCATGGTTGACTCCAAAAACAAGCATTTCCCATGCTTATTGGGGAGTAGATTATCACTTATAGGCGTGGTCTAAAATCCTAGAACCACATCA
>NZ_JFYL01000159.1 GCF_000632455.1 Acinetobacter sp. Ver3 | reverse complement strand
AACCGTACCGGGTTTGTCGGAGACTCAATATTCTGAGAGACTATTCCGATGAAAAAACCAACCTATACCCCCGAAATTAGAGAAAGAGCGGTTCAATTACTAATTGAATCTGAAAAAGATTATCCTTCTACTTGGGCTGCAATCACAGCAATTGCGCCTAAGATTGGTTGTACTCCTGAAACACTACGTGCCTGGCATCAAAAGCATTTAGATCAGCAAAATCCTATTAAAGTACAACAGATATCTGACCAAGAAAAAATGAAGCAAATGGAACGTGAAATTAAAGAATTAAAGCGTGCCAATGAAATTCTACGCAAAGCAGCCGCTTTTTTCGCCCAGGCGGAGCTCGACCGCCCACACAAATAATGGTGGATTTCATCCATAACAATAAAGACTTATATGGTGTTGATGCGATTTGTAGGATTTTACCGATCGCACCTTCAACCTATTACCGAACTTTAGATCTCGCTGACAATCCAGAACATCGAGCGAAACGAGATCTACATGATGAGCATCATGCTGAACAAATTAAACGAATTTGGAAGGAAAGTTTAGGTCGATATGGTGTACGTAAAGTTTGGCAAAAATTGAAACGTGAAGGCTATGTTATTGCACGTTGTACAGTTGCTCGATTGATGCAGAAGCTAGATATACAAGGTGTTTGGCGTGGTAAGAACAAACAAACTACCCGCAACCGAGATGATCAAAAACGAGCAGATGATTTAGTGAAACGTAATTTTAGTGCTGATCGACCTGACCAATTATGGGTCAGTGACTTTACGTATATTCAAACTCATTCAGGCTGGGTCTATACCGCCTTTATTATTGATGTGTTCTCACGAGCAATTGTTGGATGGAAAGTATCTACACGGATGAATACAGATATGGTGCTCGATGCACTTGAGCAAGCATTGCACGATCGAGGCATGCCAAAGAATGTGATTCATCATTCCGACAGGGGTGTGCAATATCTTTCGATTCGCTATACCAATCGTTTAGAAGCAGCAAATTTACGAGCATCAGTCGGTACAACTGGTGATTCATACGATAATGCTTTGGCTGAAACGGTGAATGGCTTATACAAAACAGAGGTGATTGAATATTTAAAAGCAGATTGGCAAGGTTTAGCAGATGTACAACTTGCGACACTAAACTGGGTAGATTGGTTCAATAAAAAGCGTGTACACAGTGCACTGGGTTATGTGTCGCCTTTTGAGTTTGAAGCAATGTACTATGATAAGATTAACCCGTTAGGTCAGGTGGCTTAACTTAAATAAAAAAGTCTCCGACAAACCCGGTACGGTTCA
>NZ_JFYL01000158.1 GCF_000632455.1 Acinetobacter sp. Ver3 | reverse complement strand
TGAACCGTACCGGGTTTGTCGGAGAGTCAATATTCTGAGAGACTATCCCGATGACAAAATTAAAATATACCCCCGAAATTAGAGAAAGAGCGGTTCAATTACTAATTGAATCTGAAAAAGATTATCCATCGAATTGGGCTGCGATCACAGCTATTGCTCCTAAAATCGGTTGTACTCCTGAAACACTACGTGTTTGGTATCAAAAATATTTAGATAAACAAAATCCAGTTAAAGTACAGCAGCTTTCAGACCAAGAACGTATCAAACAACTCGAACGCGAAAATAAAGAACTGCAACGCGCCAATGAGATTCTACGTAAAGCAGCCGCTTTTTTCGCCCAGGCGGAGCTCGACCGCCCACACAAATAATGGTGGATTTTATCCATAATAATAAAGAGCTGTACGGAGTCGAGGCGATTTGTAGAATTTTACCGATCGCACCTTCAACCTATTACCGGACTCTAGATCTCTGCGAAAATCCAGAACATCGAGCGAAACGAGATTTACATGACTTGCATCATGCTGAGGAGATTAAGCGAATTTGGAAAGAAAGTTCAGGTCGATACGGTGTGCGTAAGGTCTGGCAACAACTGAAACGTGAAGGCTATATTATTGCACGCTGTACTGTTGCTCGATTAATGAAAAAGCTAGGTATACAAGGTGTTTGGCGAGGTAAGAATAAACAAACCACCCGTAACCGAGATGACCAAAAACGGGCAGATGATTTAGTGAAACGTAATTTTAATGCTGATCATCCTGACCAACTGTGGGTAAGTGACTTTACTTATATTCAAACAAATTCAGGCTGGATCTATACCGCCTTTATTATTGATGTGTTCTCACGAGCAATTGTTGGATGGAAAGTATCTACACGGATGAATACAGATATGGTGCTTGATGCATTAGAACAAGCATTGCATGATCGAGGTATGCCAAAGAATGTGATTCATCATTCCGATAGAGGTGTTCAATATCTTTCTATTCGCTATACCAATCGTTTAGAAGCTGCAAATTTACGAGCATCAGTCGGTACAACTGGTGATTCATACGATAATGCTTTGGCTGAAACGGTGAATGGCTTATACAAAACAGAGGTGATTGAATATTTAAAAGCAGATTGGCAAGGTTTAGCAGATGTACAACTTGCGACACTAAACTGGGTAGATTGGTTCAATAAAAAGCGTGTACACAGTGCACTGGGTTATGTATCGCCTTTTGAGTTTGAAGCAATGTACTATGATAAGATTAACCCGTTAGGTCAGGTGGCCTAACTTAAATGAAAAAGTCTCCGACAAACCCGGTACGGTTCA
>NZ_JFYL01000157.1 GCF_000632455.1 Acinetobacter sp. Ver3 | reverse complement strand
GGTACCAAACCCACCAATCATAATGGTTGAACCGTCTTTAATTTGGGAGAGGGCTTCGGTTAAAGTCTTTTGAGATTTATCAATCATAGCGTTTTATAGATAAAGCTATCTATATCCTTTTCGGTCTTGCAAAAATTTAAACAAATCAAAATGATTAGATTTGGATTGGTCTAAATTCTTTAGTTGAATAAGATAAAGGATGGATGCGAAATCCATCCCTTTATTATTTTTAAGCTGATGCGCGGCGGCGTTCAACTTCAGTAGAAGGCGCACCTTCAACGTCTTTCACTAATTCAATGTCAAATTGAATATATTTGAACGCACCTTTCAGACCACGACGAGCAATTTCAGCTTCATCAGTTACATCTACAGCAGTTGCCACTAAGCCATCACGCGTTGCAAATGCAAAGTCATCCCAAAGGTATTCATCACCTTCGATGTTGAACTGCGTAGTTAATTTGCGGTAGCCAGGTGCAGTGACGAAGTAATGCACGTGTGAAGGGCGGTTACCGTGACGACCAAGTTTGTCTAATACAAACTGAGTTGTACCTTCTGGTGGGCAGCCATAACCTACAGGCATCGTGGTTAATGCCGTATATTGACCTTGTGCATCCGTGAAGATCGTACGACGTAAGTTGAAGTCAGATTGAGACTTATCAAAGAACGAGTAGTTACCTAAGCTGTTTGCATGCCAAACTTCAACTTTAGCGCCTTCAATGATGTTACCTTCAGTATCTTTAACGATACCTTCAATAATTAAAGTTGGGATTTTGCCTTCTTCAGAACCATCATCCATACGTGCAAAACCAACTGATTCTGGTGCACCAGCGACATACAATGGACCTTCAATTGTACGTGGAGTACCACCTGTAATACCTGCTTGAGCATCTTTCTCATCTGCGCGTAAATCAAGGAAATGCTCAAGACCTAAACCAGCAGCCAAAAGACCTAATTCGTTTGCTTGACCAGCATCAGTAAAGTACTCAAGACCTTTCCAAACTTCAGATTGGCTTAAATCTAAATCTTCAATCGCTTGGAATAAGTCAGATACTAAACGTACAACGATTTGCTGAACACGTTCATCAACAGGACCTGTTGCAGTATCAACGTTCATTTTTTTGACTAAAGCATTAATTTGTTCGCGGTTCATACTATTTCTCCTTAAGTATGCTTGCTGTGTGGTGGCTCACTTCTAATGTGTTTGAGCTCGCTGCCACAATCCTTGTTTAAAATGACGCTAAAAAACCTCTGGATGTATTGATGTCATGGCCTGAATCAATCAAGCCAAGACACTTAAAACTTAACGATCATCTTCACGGATAGAAGATGGGTGA
>NZ_JFYL01000156.1 GCF_000632455.1 Acinetobacter sp. Ver3 | reverse complement strand
AGCCAAGTCGAAAAACTCAACCAACACCTCAGCGACTACTACGTCGGACAAAGCAAACAATTCATCGCCAAAGCCAGCGTCAGAGACAGCCAAGTCGGCTACTGGTTCAAACTCGATGGACACCCAGAAATTGAACAACATAGCGGAGCTGACCAAGAATTCCTCATTGTAGGCAAACGCTACTACAACCAAAACAACCTACCCAAAGACTTAGACCAACAAGTCCAACAACTGCTACAACGCAGCCAATGGACGCCAAAACACAAGACAAACACCAACCAAGCAACCCACAAGGACCAAGAACGCCAAGCCAGCGAACTCATCCTACAACGACGCAACATCAAAACCGTACCCGAATACAACCCACTACAACATCGACCTAGCACCCATCCGCAACGCGCCAAAGTAGTGGGACCTGCAGGAGAAGAAATCCATGTCGATGAATGGGGACGCATCAAAGTACGCTTTCTGTTTACCCGAGCAGAAGACCACCAATTTGATGGCGGTGCCGGCAGTAACAACAACGACACCGATTCAGCTTGGGTCGATGTACTGACCCCATGGGCAGGCGAAGGCTATGGTGCACGCTTCCTTCCTCGAATCAATGAAATCGTGGTCATCGACTTCTTTGACGGCAACATCGACCGTCCCTTTGTGGTAGGCCGCCTACATGAAGCCCAACGCAGCCCAACCCGATTTGACAGTCAAGGCCAACTGCCAGACACCAAAAAACTCGCAGGGATTAAAAGTAAAGAAGTCCAAGGCGAAGGCTATGGACAACTCCGCTTTGATGACACCACAGGACAAATCTCCACCCAACTGCAAAACACCCACGGGGCGAGCCAACTTAACCTAGGGAATCTCAGTCATCCCAAAGCAACAGCAGAAAGTGAAGGACGTGGTGAAGGTTTCGAACTCAGAACCGACCAATGGGGTGCAGTACGGGCGGGCGAAGGTATACTCATCTCCACCTATAAACAAGAACAAGCCAAAGCAAACCATTTAGATGCAAGCGAAGCCAAACAACAACTCGAAAGTAGCTTAAACAACGCCAAAGCCTTAAGTGAAGTGGCACAAAATCAACAAACTGATCCACTGAGCTTACTCGAAAACCTACAGGGCTATCTCAAGAACTTAGAGAGCGAAGACCAAAGCAAAGCCGCGGCTTTTAAACAAGCGATCATGCTCTTGGCTTCACCAAGTTCAATTGCCATAGAAAGTAACGAAGACATCCACCTCAGTGCAGATGGGCAGATCAACCAAATTGCACAAGGAAGCATTAACACCAGCACGCAAGACAGCATCATCGGACATGCCAGCAAAAAGATCAGTTTATTTGCAGCGCAAGAAGGGGCACGACTCTATGCAGGCAAAGGCAAGATCGAGATTCAAGCTCAAGGGGATGGTGCTGATCTGATTGC
>NZ_JFYL01000155.1 GCF_000632455.1 Acinetobacter sp. Ver3 | reverse complement strand
AAATAGTTTAAAGAAGTGGACCAGTCAGCATCGTGCCGAAATACGCCAAAAAATTCTGCAGCATACTGAAGTGAATCAACTTAATGCAGCAAAGGGGATTGAGTTACTTGCTGCGCAACGTTGGCTAGATCGTTTAGTTGCACATACTTACCGTTTTTCTAATGTGCTGTATGAAAGTATTCTCAAAAATGAAGAAAGGAAATTTAAAAATGGCTGTTAAATTGACACGCCGTACAAAGTATTCATTCAGGGTGTTGAACTTGGCGATGCTGTCTATATTGTGTACAGAAGCAGGCTATGCTTATCAACCTGCAAGTGCTTCTGCTTGTGTAGCACTTGAGTCAAATGCAGAGCGTTTAAATTGTTATGACGGTTTATTTTCAGTAAAGCTCAGCGACGTAACAGTGGCATCGGTATTAGTTGCAGAAGGCGCTGGATCTGCTGAGGCCATGCCGTTACAAACATTAAAACGGCCGAGCAGCCGAGATAACAAGCAGGGCAATCCGAACCATTTTTTTGCTTTAGAACATCATCAATCGGATTTAAAAGCATCATTAATCGACCAGCGTTGGGAATTAACACCAGAACAAAAACTAGGAACATGGAATTTACGGGCTTACCAGCCTATTTATTTGCTACCTGCACTGTGGACAAGTGAAAAAAATGAAGTTCCGCATACGCCAAACAAGACACTGGCAGAACAGCAAAATTTGAATTCGATGGAAGCTAAACTGCAGTTATCTTTAAAGACCAAAGCACTTGAGAATCTCTTTGAAGACAATGGGGATATGTGGGTTGGCTATACGCAGACTGCGCATTGGCAAGTCTATAATGAAGATGAATCGAGGCCTTTTCGTGAAACAAATTATGAGCCTGAAGCCAGTTTAATTTTTAGAACAGACTATAGCATTTTGGGCTTAAATGGGCGCTTATTGGGATTAACTTATAATCATCAATCTAATGGTCGTTCTGGTCCCTTATCTCGCAGCTGGGACCGTATTATGCTGAATATTGGTTTAGAAAAAGATAATTTTGCGCTTATGTTGCGACCTTGGTATCGCCTAGATGAAGATGCCGGAAAAGATGATAATCCTGACATTAAAAACTATGTAGGACGGGGAGATTTAACAGCATTTTACCGTCGTAATGATAATGAGTTTTCATTGCTTTTACGACATTCTTTAAGAGGGGGAGATGATTCTCGCGGCGCTATGCAATTTGATTGGGCATTTCCGATCGCAGGCAAGTTAAGAGGATATTTTCAATTGTTTGACGGTTATGGGGAGAGTTTGATTGATTACAATCATCGAGCAACTTACGTGGGGTTAGGCGTTTCTTTAATGAATAGGTATTAGATAGAGCTGCTCTAGAAACAAAGATTGGCGCACTAAATATTAAATCTATTTGAAATCATAATCATGGTTTTTTCGCAATAATATTCTGTGGGTTATAAAATTTTATTGTTGGCTAAATATGCTATGAATGGGTATTTTTTTATTTAAACAC
>NZ_JFYL01000154.1 GCF_000632455.1 Acinetobacter sp. Ver3 | reverse complement strand
GTGGCAATAATGGAAAATATCTGCGAGAAATTTCTATAGATTGGACAAGAGCTAGTGTGAGAGGAGATGGATATACGATTAATAAGCTTTATGTTGGTCCTGTAAAATATTCACAATATACTTTATTAAATGGATGGAAGTTAGATCCTACAAGAACAGGCGGTGCTGCTATATGGTACGTAAAAGATAGTCATGCTAAAAAGATGAATGCAGCTCTTGATTACTTACATGAAAAGTGTAAATACAAATAAACTACCGGTGATGCTATGAGTTTTTACAAAAAATTATCTTCTACATTCCTAGGGATAACCTTAATCTGTGGTGCAGCATATACAAATGCACAAGATACTAGATATACATTTTGTCGTTCTCTAATTACAGAAAGTGCTATATCTTGGGATAAATCATTTTGGGTTGTATCTTCAGTTTTCCGTAATAACTTGAGTATATCTCGCTCAGATATTGGAATAAAAAATAGTTTTAATTCTTTTATTGAAGCTGAATTTGGTGGTCAAGCCCGTATGGCTATTTGTTTTCATGAAGATGATTATCAAGATGCATTAGATGAACGAAATGATCTCATTAGTGAATATAGAAATAGTGATGAAGATTATAAAACTGTACATTGGTCATATCGTGGTGATTAAAAGAGATTATCTAAATAACTATCACTTTCTTAAATATTTTTAATTAGATTTTGATCGAAAATACTAGGTATCCACCAAAATTTTAGACATACATAACTATCTTCTTCAGGGGTTTTTCATAATCTAATGAAAAACCCTTTAAAATCATAAAATTAGAGCAAGTTGTATCCAGTTTGGATGAACCGCCAACTTTTAATGATTTGATTAGGCGCATAATTACGTTAACTATCTGCAATATTTTATCTATTCTTTAATTAGACGACTTTATCAAAAATTGATAAGTGGATTTACTTAATCCTCTTGATTTAATATCAAACCTTATTCGAATTTTTATACATGAAAAAAAGCTCAGCCATAGGGTTACTGAGCAAAAGAGAAAATTTTAATAATCTTTTCATATTAGATTCATCATTTTTAAGTAAGAATAATACTTCCTGAACAGGATGCAGACGAGTCATTAAAAACTAGATAAATAATAGATGAAGATATTATATATTATCTAAAAATATGAGTGTATTTTATCATCACCTAGAGGTCAATTAGAATAGAAATGAAAAATTTTAGCGTTAATGATTTAGATTTATTGATTGAAAAATATCGAAAAGCAGACAAAGAAGTAAAGAAAATCCTAATCGGTTATAAATTATTTGGTGAATTAATGAATGATTCTAAATTTCATGAAGAAGTTATCAATTCAGCATTAAGTACTACGAAAAGAAAATATAAGAAAATAAAAATAAGAATCACAACAGATGAATATCAGCTGGATTTTGAATAAAGGTAAGCTAAGTATCCAATACTCAAATTCTCTTAAATTATCCAAAAATTTGTCCGCAGAAATTGGGGATGGATTTGATTCCGAGAGGCATATATCTTATAGGGAATTGCGGTTTTTGATCACTTTTTAACCATTTTTATTGGCGAAAAATGACAAATATGCTCAAAAAGAAACCGAGATGTTTCAAAGTCGGTTTTTTGCTGTTTTTTGGGGTGGGTGGGAATTTTTAAGCTATTGATTTTAAATCATTATTTTAGTTTCATTTTCTGTTA
>NZ_JFYL01000153.1 GCF_000632455.1 Acinetobacter sp. Ver3 | reverse complement strand
TTTTTATTTCAATAAATCATCATACTCAATATGCTGCTTATGCAATGTTTCTAAAATCCATAATTGATGCTTCGCTTCTTGCTCCTTACCATTAAAAGCCAACACTTGTGCATACTTATGTAAATCATATTTTGATGCCAAGTTTGCAACCATTCGCTCTAGATCAGCAAGTTGTTGATCCGTCATTTCAGTTTTAGGATCTAATCCGATCCACCACACGCGCTCTTTAAATTGAGTTATCAGCCAAATTTTCTTTTGCATGGTGTGTTGTTGATCTGCTGTTAAAGCTTCAGCCTTTGATGCGAGTACACTTTGCTCTTTATATAAAAAATAATCCCGTGTCGTAACTAAAGCCCCAACAATCGTGATAAAAGCAATCACTGCGAACACTCGACCATCGATTTTTAACGAAGGCAAATTTGTATATTGCGCCTGAATGATGCCCAGTAAGAAACCTGCCGGAAGTAAAAAATAAGCATAATGTAAAGGAAACTCTAACATGCCATGAATGAGGATTGCACATACCATTAATGTTGCAATGATCGAGATAATATCCTTCACCCCTTTATTGAGCCACAGTAGCCAAGCTGTAAAGTACAGAAGAATAAATCCACCTAAAATCAAACCATTCCAAACCAATAAGTCTAGAATCATGTTGTGTGCACTTTTATACCAAAGTGAAACTTGGAAGGTATCGGTAATATAGTATTGCGCTAAGCCTGTTTGATTCCATCCATACCCCCACCATGGTTGATGCAGAATCGCAGCTATCATTTGTTGCCACATGTCGAGGCGAATATCGCCCGATGACGCTCTCTCAACCGTATTTCTCAATACCATATCTGGTTGCGCAGTTATATGTCCAACAAAAGGGGTTATCAATGGAATTAAAAAAAGCAAACTAATAAAAATAACATTCCAAATAACAAGCTGTTTAAAACTAAAACGAAGAACAACATTATTTTTCTTTAGAAAAAAATAAAAGATGATAAAACCACTGACTAGCAATGCTGTTCTTGATTGTGCTAATACAATATTAAAAACAATGAATAAACCAATAAGAAATAAATATTTCGATTGAATCAATTTTCTTTCATAGAAATACAAACAAGAAAAAAGACTTAAGAACAAAAAAGTTGAAAAATTATTAGGTTGTGCAAAATTTGCGTACGGTCGACTCCCTTTTTGTAAATAAGCCAAATCACCGAGCAAGTAGTTCATATTCAACCATTGCAGAATACTAATCCCCCCAGAAATTATTCCTACAATCAAAAACATATAACATAGTATTTGAAAAATTTTTTCTCGATCCGATGCAACTATTGAAAGACTATACCCATAAACAATCATTAAAGAAAAAAACAGAAAATAAGCAAAATTCAATACAGCATTGCTCAAATATACTACTTGGCCTAAAAAGTACTGAATTAAAGGAATCAAAGGGAATATAAACAATAGAAACTGTACTTTAGGAACGTATATGTTTTTATCGAAAGAAACAATGACTAATAGTGAAGCAGACAGAAATGTGAGAATTTCTGAGGAAAAGGTTGGCCAAGGCGTGTAATGATAAGTACTTAACCAAGCCCAAGCCAAAAGGAATATTACTATTGCATATTTGATTTTACGCATTTACAACAACCATGAAAACATTTCAGATCACAATATCATTATAAAATTATTTTTTAAGCAGAAATAAAAAAGCCTGATTAAA
>NZ_JFYL01000152.1 GCF_000632455.1 Acinetobacter sp. Ver3 | reverse complement strand
TAGAAAGGGTGTGCAGATTATTTCCACGGAGGCAAATGTCGACATCACGAGTGCGAAAGAAATCGTACTGACCGCAGGCGGTTCACAGCTAAAAATAAATGCTTCAGGGGTATTTCCTACGACTGCAAGTAAGTTTGAGGTTAAGGCAGGGCAGCATTTGTTTGTGGGGGGAGCAGACGTTGGATTTAATATGCAAGGACTACCTGCATATGAAATATATAATGAAAAATTCCAAATCCTTTTGCCGTCGGGTGAGCCTATGAAGTTTATTGACTATAAGGTTTCTACGAGTGATCAAGAATTTATTGCACAAGCGGATAATAAAGGTAAATCTAAACGTATTAATACCAAAGGCGAAGAAGGTTTAACATTGAGTTTAAACTGGATGACTTTAGAGGTAGTTGAGAGCGAAGGAGATGTGGAATAATGGGAGGTGATCTAGACTGGAAAAGTAATACCAATACGACTGAAAATAGTTGCAAAATAGCACAGTGTGATTGTTTGACTTTTTGGGAAGTATATCAGCAAGTAGCGATGCAGCGTCTTTCAAATTTAAAAGATGCTAAACAAAACTTATATAGACTTGAAGAAGGTTATGAAGCACGAGCAAGAAGAATAGCGGCAGCATACGCTAAAATTTTCTTAGAAAAAGAGATAAATGGTAATGTAAATTTAAAAGGTCGTTATTACTGGATGGGTTTGGGTGCATTTGCATCTAAAACAGTTGCTAATGTTTTTGATCATTGGGGAAGTCAGACTGGTTATTCTGCTCCTATTATTGTAAATACTATAAAAGAACCAATCGATCTTTTTGCATTAGGGAATTTGTGGCTATTTATGGATATTGCCCCTTGGCATTATGCTTGGAGTGCTTCATCAAAAACATTTGATAGTTGTAGAACCCAAAGAAATATTTCAAAATTTACTCATATAAAAAAAGAAGTCATGAATCTACCATGGTCAAGTTGTTTGCCAGAGATTAAATACTTAGGAAGTACAGAACAAATCAAAGATGCTTTTGCTTTGTTACCTCAAATAGAAAAAATCTTTTTGGGAGAAAGAACAGAAAAGGGAAAATACAATGCAGCTAAGAAATATTTATTTGATCACTTAATGTTTATTGCAGTTCAAGAGCAATTTAATATCTTGCAAACGGTTGTTTGGAATAAGGCTTCTGCGCAATGGGGAGCAGAGAAACAAAGAAGCTGGTATATGGGCTGGGCTATGCCAGATGCAACCTTAGTTTTATCAAGTGATTATGATGTGGATGAAGTTAAAGAGGGCTGGTTCTCTAGTAGTGATAAGGCTAAGCGAGCTAGCGAACTGCCTGAAGAAGTTTATATTTCACCTTTTAGTGATACAAAGGCGGAGAATTACGATAGTCGTATGATTTGGATTAAAAAAGCCGCTGAAAAATATCACCGTTTAATGTTGGATGATAAAGGGCGTGCCTTTTTACATCAGGAATTAAAAACAATAACGGGGTGGAGTCAGAGCAAAGCAAACTTTCTCTTTGGAATACATCCAAGTAGTAATGAAGGGAAAAAATAACGATTTTTTTAACAAAAGTTTCAATATGAAAAATTATCTGAGTTTAATTTTTGGATTTTCGATATGTTGCCTATTATTGGCTTGTACTCCAAATACGAAAAGTAAAGGAAATGAAATCATGCCACCACAAAGTGCTATTTTACATTTTGGACAGCAAGGATTAAAAGATTTGGTGGTG
>NZ_JFYL01000151.1 GCF_000632455.1 Acinetobacter sp. Ver3 | reverse complement strand
ATAAAAAATTAAATAGCTACTATTTTCTTAGACAAAATGATTACTACATTTCATAAATCAACCACCTACATAATTTTTTTGTTAAATGATCATTATTTTTCAATAAGATTATTTTAATAGTTAAAGATTTTAAATTTTAAAAATGACAAAAATGTAATTTTGAAGTCATCGCTCTGTTTCTGTCTCTCACTAATAATTGAAATATAAGAGGAGATGATGTGGTCTCATTAAATATAGATTTTATAAAGTCATCTCTAATGAACTAACGAATCAAGAGGAAACGTAAATGAAATTATTTCAAAATAAAATGACTGCTCTACGTAATGTTGTAGTAGCTGCAACGATGATTGTGGCTACTACAACTACGTTCGCTCATGTGAGTTTAGTGAGTGCGATTCCTGCGGAAAATGCATCTATCCTTAGTCAACCAAAGAACTTGACCCTTAACTTTGGTGCAGAGGTTATGTTGATGAATATTAAGTTACTGGATGCTCAGCGAAGAGATGTTCCTTTAAAATATAAAGTTACTCATGACTTAAAGAAATCCTTTGATGTCGCTCTTCCGAAACTGAAAAAAGGTAAATATACCGTTGTCTGGACAACAATGGGGAAAGATGGTCACAACATGAATGGTGAATATAGTTTCACTATTAAATCAACTAAATAAGAATTGATTACCTTTCAACATGTCAGTGAGGTGCTGGCATGTTGTTCTAGAATGGACAAAAATAATGATTTCTGAATATTGGATGTGGGCCACTTGGTTAACTAAGGTTATTTTATATTTAAGTGTAGCTTTTGTCGTTGGTGGAGCCTTTTGCTATTTTTTACTTAGACAATATCTTGAACTAAAAGAATCGATTCTTAAATATATTACAATTGGCGCTGGATTAGGCCTAATTTCCAGTACCTTGGGATTTTTTATTCTGATTGGTAGTTTTGCCAATACTGGTATTACAGGTATGGTGGACCCCACGTATATTAATATATTGGTTAATACTCCGACGGGGTATATATACGTTCTTCGTTCTATTAGTTTTGCTCTTTTACTTCTTCTCATGGTGGTTAAACTTAACAGGAACAAAGGTCATTTTTCTATAATTGAAAGTTCAATATTTTGTATTTTACTTATCCCGATTATTTTTAGTTTTTCCCAGCTCGGACATGTCGCTAATTTAACCTTACTTGCTCAAATTTTATTATCAATCCATATTCTAGTTATGTCGTTATGGATGGGGTCTTTATATCCGTTATGGAAAACCAGCCGGGAAATAAGTGGTTTACCTTTAAAAGATCGCATGCATGTATTTGGACGTATTGCTGCTTTCATTGTTGGGATATTAATCGCCTGTGGCGCTAGTGTAGCTCTTCTTTTAATTAAAGATTTTAATACCTTAATCAATACTGCATATGGCTATGGTTTCATGGTTAAAATGTTTTTTGTTATAAGTATTCTACTTTTAGCTGCCTTCAACAAATGGTATTTCACCCCGCGTCTTCAACATCCTAAATTCGCTAAACACCTTAGTCATGCCATTTTATTTGAGATGTTATTAGGTCTATCAATTCTATTAACAACAGGCTATATAACCACTGTCGTGGGTATTGAATAAGAGAATTTCAAAATAAGGGAATTGAGGAAATTTAACATTACTGCATTTATCTTTTGTAGCTGAGCAATAAAGTTTCTAAGTTGACAAAAATAACTAATCATGCGAAAAAGTTTTTTTAG
>NZ_JFYL01000150.1 GCF_000632455.1 Acinetobacter sp. Ver3 | reverse complement strand
TCTAACTGTGTTTCAGAAAGCTTCTTTGAGTCGATGTATTTCATTCGCACATTATGCATGAATATTTAAAATTATTCGGAACAAATAATCAGCAAGGGATAGATCTTTTTTTGATTTATGAAAGAGATCTACTAGTAACATAAAAAAAAGAGTTATTAAAACTATGTCAAAATATATAATAGAACTAGATTACACATTTATACCTTCTTTTTTTCTAAAAGAAGATGGGGACTTGCCAGTCCATTTTCTAAAAGCATGACTAAAATTTGATTCATCACAATAGCCGAGCAAATCAGAAATATTCTTTAATTTTAAATTTGTATTTAAGAGTAAATCTATAGAGTCGAGTTTTTTTCGAGAGTTTATTAAATCAGTATAATTTTTTCCTAAATGAGACAACTTTCTTCTCAATGTTCTTGTATGTAATTTTAGAAAATCCCATATTAGTGTATCTATAGGCAAAGAATCTTTAAGTAGATTTACCTGAATTTGACAATCTTTAATATAATTGTTGTACGCGAAACTATTAGAAAATGGGAACTTATAGCTAAGCATATTTTTTGAAATGATTATAGAGTTCTCAATAGCGTTAAAGTTGATCTGAGTTGACGAAAATAAATCTAAAATATTGTGTTTCTCGAACATCAGATTGACATTAATCTGACTAGCAATCTCATTACTAAGAGATTTGAAAGTTTTTAGAATAGTGAAAATTGCAGACTCGATAAACCATTGAGAAAGGTAACTTTCAAAAACTGGATCTGATTCGAAGAGTAGACATATTTTATCTTTGTTCGTTATTAGTTGTATGTTTATTCCTCTACCGACTAACTGCCAATATTTGTAAATAAAATGGACAGAATTACCTAAATCAGAGCAACTTAAGAAAGCTTGGCCGAAAGAACCAAAAGAAGTGATGGATATATTCTCAGCAGCTCTCATCCCTAGAGTGATATCAAAATTAGATTCAACCCAAATATCTTGCATTATTTGAACTACTTTTGATGCTGGTATATAACTTTTTTTAATAATATCAGTATTTTGAGGAAGTTCATGTTTTGAAAGTATACAAGTAGCGCTCTTATTTAACTCCATTAAAAGATTAAGGTATTCAGCTGGATAAAGACCAGAAATACTAAAATTTAGCATGTGAAATCCTATGTATGGCCGAAAATAACAAAATCTTAGGTCAGTTTGACACTGTTCATTTGAGGATGCAAGTTTGAAAATAAATATAAGTTAAATAGGTACAGAATCTAAGTTTATTTATAAAAATATTGTTTATGTACTAAAAGGATAGTGAAATGGAGTTTAGTGTCCCTAAAGTATCAATAAGATATTATTTGATGCTGATAAAAGTAATTGAGAAATATGATATTAATGTGAGTGATTATTATAAAATATTGGGAATAAATAAATATAGATCAGATATAGATTTGAATAGCGAAATTGATATTTTTCAAATTGAAAAATTAATTATTTCAATTCAAAATTTAAAACAAATTGATAAAATTTTATTAGATTTTGCTAATAGTATAAAAGTTACTAGTCATCAGGATGTAGGATTTGCATTATTAGTTTGTCAAAATTTCAAAAATTGTGTAGATGTGCTTGAAAGTTTTTTTCGCCTAATATTACCTTTTTTTGAATTAAGAGTAAATTATTCTAATGACACAGAAGTCGACCTAATCATAAAAAATAATATAGTGCTTTCACCATATGTGGTTCAATTTCATATGGAAGTATTAACTATAGTATTTGTAAATAATATAAATCAATTATTAGTTCAGCCAAATTCT
>NZ_JFYL01000149.1 GCF_000632455.1 Acinetobacter sp. Ver3 | reverse complement strand
TCAAGGTCCTAAATTTGCTGCTGAAATGGAAGCACATGTTCGTGAATACGGTGTCGACATCATGAACTTGCAACGTGTATCTGACATCAAAGGTGCTGACGAAACTGCCAACGGTTTAGTTGAAGTGACTTTAGAAAACGGTGCAAAACTTGAATCGAAAACAGTCATCCTGTCTACAGGTGCACGCTGGAGAGAAATGAATGTACCAGGTGAGCAAGAATACAAAACCCGTGGTGTTGCGTACTGCCCACACTGTGATGGTCCATTATTCAAAGGCAAACGTGTGGCTGTGATCGGTGGTGGTAACTCTGGTGTTGAAGCTGCGATTGATTTAGCTGGTATCGTAGAACACGTAACCTTAGTTGAGTTTGATACTAAGCTACGTGCTGACCAAGTCCTTCAAGATAAATTGAACAGCTTACCTAACACGACTGTCATCAAAAATGCGTTGTCTACAGAAGTCGTTGGTGATGGCAAACAAGTCACTGCACTGAAATACAAAGACCGTGCGACTGATGAAGAACACACTGTCGAATTGGCGGGTATCTTCGTACAAATCGGTTTGTTACCCAACACGGATTTCTTAAAAGAAACCCAAGTTGAATTAACCAACCGTGGTGAGATTGTGATTAACGATCGCAACGAAACCAATGTAAACGGTGTATTTGCTGCGGGTGACTGTACAACAGTACCTTATAAGCAAATCATCATTGCCACTGGTGAAGGTGCGAAAGCATCACTGTCAGCGTTTGATTACATCATTCGTTCTGGACAGTAGTTCAATCGTATTCTTTAAATAAGAAGTTCTTAGTTTTGTAGTTTACAGAGGTTGAAGATGCTAACACTTCAGCCTCTTTTTTTGTAATGATTAACTTGATCTATATTATTTATTAAATCAAATCTGTATTTTATTTGTAATTTTATTTCACAATAAATGGGTGTTTTGTGTAACAGGACCTGTTTATCGTGTCTGTTTTTTGTTTAAATATTAAGAAATTCTTTAGCCTTATTAAATTATAAAAGACAGATAATAACCATGCTTGCCAACATCTTTTCGGCATTGGAACAGCTCGGTCTAACCGCCCAAAACAGAGCCCTCCACATCCAATTCAGTCATTCACAACTGAATAGCCAAGTCTTCCTACAACGCATCGATGGCAGCCATGTCCTTAACGAAGGCGTGCAAGCAGAACTCATCTGTCTCTCGACCAATGCCTTAATTCCACTCAAACAATTCATCGGCACACAAGTGGCCGTCGATCAAGTCACCGATCAAGGCACCCTGTTTAGAACCACAGGCATCATCACCGAAGCCTCACAAGGACAAAGCGATGGGGCACTGACCCTCTACAAACTCACGCTTAACGATGCAACTTCACTTTGGCACAAACGCCGCAACAGCCGCGTATTTATGAACAAATCCGTGGTCGAAGTGATGGAAATCCTCTTTGAAGAATGGCAAAACAAAAGTCCACTTTTTGCCTCTAGCCTCAGCCTAGACCACAGTGGACTACAACAACAATACGACATCCGCCCCTTCATCATGCAAAGCAACGAAAGCGACTACGACTTTCTGACTCGCTTACTACGCAGTGAAGGCATTAACTGGCTCATTGATGAAGCCCAACCGATTGTAACGAGCAACAACAGTCCGATCGAAGCACAAAAGCTCCGCTTGATTGACGACAACAGCCAATACCAAGCCCTCAATCGACGCAACATTCGCTACCATCGTAGTGATGCGACAGAACAATTTGATAGCATCACCAGTTTTATTGGACAACGCAGCCTACAACCCACCGCAGTCC
>NZ_JFYL01000148.1 GCF_000632455.1 Acinetobacter sp. Ver3 | reverse complement strand
TTTCTATCCATTTAGCAATAACAGAAAATTAATTAAATATTATATAAGTAATATTATGTCTGGTGGAGTATCTATCAATGACGCATTATTCCATGTGGGTCAACATGACTTGCCATTTGGTGGTATAGGAGCCAGTGGAATGGGGCAATATCATGGCTATGAAGGGTTTTTAACTTTTTCAAAAATGCGACCTATATTTCACCAAGCTGGTTTTTCGAGTCTAAAATACCTCGCACCTCCGTATGGCAATTTAGCAAATAAAATATTACATGTATTATTAAAGATAAAATCATAAATACTAGAAGTGGAATATTAAGTTTTAACGGAAATTAAATTTTTTCATCAAAAAAGTTAATAATAAGGGATTAGTTATTATGTCAAATGAAAATTTCGATTATGATCAAATAGTTATAGGTTCTGGCTTTGGCGGATCTGTAAGTGCATTACGTTTAAGCGAAAAAGGATATAGAGTTCTTGTTTTAGAAAAAGGATTGAGAAGAGAAGATAAAGACTATCCAACATCCAATTTAGATACAAAAAATTATTTATGGTTCCCAAAATTCGGATTAAAAGGGACAATACAGTTGTCATTCACAAGCAAAACTACTGTTATTCATGGAGTCGGTGTAGGTGGTGGATCACAGATTTACGCCAATGTGCACTTGATTCCACCTGATGAAGTTTTTGAATCTAAGGCATGGTCAAAGATACGAAATGATTGGAAAGAAGTTTTATTGCCATACTATGACTTAGCGCAAAAAATGTTAGGTACTACGGAAAATAAATACACTAATATTGCTGATCAAACCTTAAAGAAAGTAGCAGAGCACATGGGGTATGGTTCATCGTTTAAAACAGTTAGTACTGGCGTATTTTTCCCACAAAGTGAGCTAGATACAAATAAAACCTTTAGAGATCCTTATTTCAATGGAGAGGGACCCAATAGGAAAACTTGTAATTATTGTGGCGGATGCATGGTCGGCTGCCGGAATAATTCTAAAAATACATTATTAAAAAATTATCTATATTTTGCTGAACGTAATGGTGTTGAAATACGCCCCAACTCTGAAGCTATTAAAATCACACCAATCAACAAAGATGGAAGTGAAGGTTACATAATAGATATAAAAGAGACAGTTAATAATAAAGTAAAGCATTATTCATTACGAGCAAGAGGGGTTGTTATTTCTGGTGGTGTTATGGGTACTGTACCTTTATTATTAAAGATGCGTGATAAATATAAAACATTGCCCAATATATCTTCATTATTAGGACAAGAAATTCGTACTAATTCAGAGACACTCACAACTGTTAATAATACTAATGAAAAATTAGATGATGGGGTTGCTATAAGCTCTTTTATTTCTGTTGATAAAGATACTAATATTGAAGTTACTAGATTCCCTGAGGGTTCAGATGGATCCTGGATATATGTACCGTATGTACCAATGGTAACAGGACAAGGAATAACCAGGATTATAAAATTTATAATTCAAACCATTTTTCATCCAATTAAAACATTTAAAGTTATAAATCCTAAAGGAAAAGCAAGAAATTCAGTTTTATTACTAGTAATGCAAAAATCAGAGGCATTTATTCACTTAGAGTTGCGTAGAAAATGGTATCGCTTTTTTAAAAAAGAAGTAAGTGCCGTTCAGAAAGAATTAGATACGCCTTTAACAGTATCATTCCCAACAGCAGAAAAAGCAACAAAGTTATTCGCAAAAAAATTAGGTGGTGAACCAGGTTCATCACTTACAGAAATAATTCTTGGAACACCTACAACTGCACATATAATGAGTGGAGTAGCAATGGGTAAA
>NZ_JFYL01000146.1 GCF_000632455.1 Acinetobacter sp. Ver3 | reverse complement strand
AAATTTGTCGTGTACAGAGCAAATTATCATAGAATTACTCTTCATCCACCAACTGCAAGCTCTGGCTAATCCCATCTGCTCTTAGCCAAGCTAATTCATAACTCGCATTCGCCAAAGCCAATACCCGACGTTCAAACTCAGTCCAGATCGGTTTAACATGTGGAGCTGAAATACCTAAACCACTCTGCTCTGCTAAATGCTTGTTTTTTTCGCAAATTTTAAGCGCATGATATAATTTTCGGCCTTTTGAAGCATTCTCCAATACTCGGATTCTTTTTGATTCAATGAATTTTTCCACCTCAGAAAGTTGAGCATGAGGAAGCATTGGAACCAAAATTTGATCCAGTTGTTGATCTAAACGTTTCCAAATACTCAGTCGTTGTTCCTCATTATAAGTATTCCATTGAATTACTTCGTGATTAAAACGTCGACAACCACGACATACCGCATCACCAAACACTGTTGAACAACGTCCCGCACATGGTGTTAATGAAGGGATTCGACGCGCTGTATTCAAAATATTTTCCTCATATAAAACCATAAATTTTCTATGGCTTTCTCGCATATTTTCAAAAATCGCGTTAGAATACGCGCCTGATTTTATCCCTATATTAATACATTTGGAGTACTCCATGAACGCTACTGTAGAACAGCTTGCACCTGTAGAACAGCAAGCGACCACTGGTTGGGTTGTTGCGGCACTTTATCAATTTAAAGAAGTTGAAGATTCTCTAGCACTTCAACAAAAATTACTTGAGTTGGTAAAAACCATCAACCTATGCGGTACTCTTATTGTTGCCCATGAAGGGATTAACGGAACAGTTGCAGGTGACCGCCATGCAATTGATGTCATTCATCAATTCCTTTTAAATGAAGGGTTTAATGACATGGAATATAAAGAGTCACACAGTGACGAAAAACCATTCCGTAAAATGAAAATCAAACATAAAAAAGAAATCGTGACTTTAGGTGTTCCAGTGAAGCCACGCGACTTAGTTGGTCACTATCTAGACCCTAAAGAATGGAACGAACTCATTGCACGTGATGACGTGATCTTAGTCGATACAAGAAATGATTACGAATACAAAGCAGGCACATTCAAAGGGGCAATTGATCCAAAAACTGAAACGTTCCGCGAATTCCCTGAATATGTAAAAAACAATCTTGAACAGCATAAAGATAAAAAGATTGCCATGTTTTGTACAGGCGGGATTCGTTGTGAAAAATCAACTTCACTACTTCTTCAAGAAGGCTTTAAAGAGGTATATCACCTCAAAGGTGGTATTCTTAAATATTTAGAAGAAACCCCTCCTGAAGAAAGTTTATGGGAAGGTGAATGCTTTGTTTTTGATGGTCGTACTGCGGTTACACACGGAGTGGAAGAAGGTCAAAATGTGAAGTGCCATGCTTGTGGTTGGCCATTAACCCCTGAAGAAGTAGCATTACCAAGTTACGAACATGGCGTATCATGTGTTTATTGTATCGATAAAACAACAGAAAAGCAGAAAGAAGGTTTCCGTATGCGCCAGTCTCAGATTATTGCTGCAAAACGTAAACGCCTCTAAATAAAAAATATTTTATTTAATTTACAAAAGCGTTGTCTACATTACAGTGTAGATGACGCTTTTTACATTGAACAAACAAAATTTCAATTCTGATATATCACCATTACAAAGTTATTTTATAACAACACAAAACACATGAAGTCATTCAGATAAATTTAATATGAAGGAAATCAATTTAGCTCAAGGATGAAAGTCATGAATCGAGTGCCATTCAAATATCTTCCTGTTCAACGGAATTTTGCTCACCATAATCATTTAGATCGTGTATCGGCTGTACA
>NZ_JFYL01000145.1 GCF_000632455.1 Acinetobacter sp. Ver3 | reverse complement strand
TCTTTTATCAGTTATTTCATTTTTCAATATTTCTAATATTTGATAAAAAGGTACTTTAAGATCTTTCATTGAATCTTTAGTTACTACTAAATTTTGTTTTCCTTTAAGGGCATAAAGAAGAGGACAATTGTCACCTAATTTATGAAGTTTTCTGTCAATTACACTACGATAAAAGATTGAGTAAATTGATAGATTTAAAGAATCAATATTCTTTTTAGTATAGATACATGGGCTTTTCTTCTTAGTGGGAGTAGTAATTGCATAATGGTTTGTTGAGTGATCAACAATAACTAAGTTATCAATTACTTTAAAGCCCACAGAATACCTTCAATTCATGTACATAAAAAACTATTGATAATTATGCACAATATGGACATTAAGCGCATGATTATTTTAAATTTTAAAGCCTGGATATTGATCCAGGCTTTTCATATCGCATAACGAACATAAGTTAAATGGATATGGTCACCTTAAATTAGGTGTACATCTGATTACTAATTAAGGGTTATTCTCAAACCATGAATTAGTGGTAGCTATACAGTGCTGACAGCGCATATCTTGCTCTAAATAAGCGCCTAAGAGGCTGTCTTCATCAATAAAGCCATTACCCAGACATGAACCATCTTCACCAGTCATTCCATCACAACACACTTCATTGATTAACGGTTCAATTGCAGTTTCATAATGAAATTTTTGGTTAGGACTCATCTTTGTAAAGTTTTCAGGATGTGCTACTAGAAATTTAGCTACACCAAGACTAGCATCTGTATTTTTAACTCCATTCTCTTCTGCAAGATCTGTAATGTATTCTTCACAATTGTCTACAAGATGTTGTAGAACATTAATTTGATGTGTACTTAACATGACTGTTCTTCCGAAATATGTTTTTCGCATAAAGCACATTCTTCACCATAGACAGATTCGTAACTACCGTTGATATGAACTATTGGAGATTCTTCAGCAGTAGAGTATTTTTGAATACACTCGTCACAGACATTTGCTTGAGGATATTGCTCATCAGTACGATCAGCAGACATATTCCCCCATAAAGTACAAAGTTGCATAGTTTTCTTCCTATAATAGGTAAAGACAGTTGTGAATCGATAACAAAGATTTATACCGATAAGTATTTCAAGCCTGTACAAACATTTGGATAAATTTATAGTTATAACTGCACTATTTGACAAAACACATCTTCATGCTCAAGGTTTGCTATTTGCAAGTAAACTTAACTACATCATAGTGGCTAGCCCCATAGATAGGTTCGATCCATGAGCCTTTATCTGTGTAGGTTGTGATATCGCTTTCGCTATTGATGCCTTCTCCAATTTTGCGATATTTACCTGTGGAACAGTTGATTTCCATCTTAGAGTAGACTGTCTCTGTTGAAAATACAGACTTATAAATAACTAAATTGATCCCCCCTTTCTTTTTATTGCTAATTAGAAAGTACTTTCCATTGTACTTTTTATCGATCATGGGAATCTTTTTATCAGCCAGCACTGAGGTACTGATAATAGCTAAAGTGATTGCAATTAATATGTGTTTATAGATCATTGTTGTTCTCATTTTTCATCAGGTATTTGAAACATAGCAGAGTAGTAGTCACCATCTTTTTTACACATGGCTAACAAGTCGGTTTGAGTTCCATCTTTCACGATGTAGCCAATAAACTTTTCTTTTTCATCCTTATCTACAGTATAGGATACATTATATTTTTTTGCTGTTTGATCAAGACGATACTTACATTCCTGCATGGTATCCATTTCATCACCAACAGCTTTAGAGCTTGTGATTTTAGTTGGGCTAGTATCAGTCGATGAACTACTATCACACCCCATTAGTAATATAGAAAAACTAAGAC
>NZ_JFYL01000144.1 GCF_000632455.1 Acinetobacter sp. Ver3 | reverse complement strand
TAACACGACTTGTAATGCAATTTGCATTACAATGTTCCTAGTACATTAAATACTTGGGAAATATGATGGCTACTGTTAACTTCAGGATCGATGAAGACCTTAAAGAAAAATCTTATTCAATCCTTAAAGAGCAAGGTATTGCACCTACGGATTTCTTCACTAGTATTCTTGAGTATGTTGCTACGACTGGGAAACTGCCTGTCAAAAAAGCTTTGCTTTCGGAAGAAGATGAAGAATTATTAGCTCTTGTCCGTAAGCGCATTAATGATCCTAAAGAGATGTTTGAGGAAGTCACATTAGATGACTTATAAGCTTTTACGTCACAAGGACTATACAGCAGAATGGGAAAAACTCCCTGTTGCTATACGAGATCAATTTAAAAAGAAACTAGCCAAAGTCATAGAGCAGCCACATATTCCAAAGAATATGTTTAGAGGCGATCTTGCAGGTTGCTATAAAATCAAATTATTAAAAGCTGGTGTCCGACTTGTCTATCAAGTTAAAGATGATCAGGTAGTTATCCTGCTCATTACCGTCGGAAAACGAGCTGATAGCATAGTTTATGACGAAGCGAAAAAGCGAATTAAAGACTAAAAATGGGAGCTTATAGCTCCCATTTTTGCCTTCGTATAACGTGTATTATGTGTGTGATTCATAAACACCAATTATATTGAAATGATGTCTATGAATCACACAGCTCTAGACTAGCAGAATGATTATGTTAGTCTAGAGCCATATAATTAACATTATTGAAGTATTTTACATGGCAATTTTTCGACATTCTTCTGCACACTGACGGCAAGCCTCAGCACATTTTTTACAATGATCATGTGAATGTTTTTCACACTCTTCCGCACAATATTCACAGATCTTAGCACAAAGCTCACAAATCTCTTTGAGGAAAGGTGAGTTATGTTGTTGCATACGCACACATAACTGACAAATATCTGCACATTCTAGACAACGTTGAATACATTCACGCATCATCTCTAAATCTTTTTCTTTTAAACAAGAAGTTGCACATTCAGTACAAATAAGTGAACAGTTTGTACATGCAGAAATACACTCTGAAAATTCCGTATTAATCATTTTTTACTCTCAATTTATATAATCAAAGAAATAATTAAAACATAATTTTTTCTACTAATTGTTTTAAATTATTAGTAAATGTAATACATAATTTTAATTTATATGAATAATGTTAATTTTAACTAAATCTTATTTATATTCCAAATTATTAAAAAACAGTTTTTAATTAGGATAGATGATCAAGTATCAAAAGCAGCTATTCTTAAAATAACTACAATAATTTTATCACTTTAAAAATAGATTTTCCCTCTATTTAACATAATGGGTATTATACGAAGTACACTTGTATATTAATATAAATATCAGATACTTACTCAAAGCGTAAAAATCTAAAAACCATAAAAAAGCCGATTTTGAAACAAGTCGGCTTTTTTTATGAGCGGTTTTGATAGTTCTTGCCAATAAATTTGTTTAAAAAGTAGTCGATTTTGCGATTTTTTAAATTTTATCAATGCTTGAATGCTTAAAATTATCCACATTTTTTGTGAATAAAATTTAGGCTATTTTGTACGCCTGGGCTTACGTAAATTCTGGTTCTTTACGGCTGTCCAGAAGAGGTGAATTTTCCTATGATGAAGCCATAGAGAACAGGATGTTCCAAACAACAAGAATAAGAAAGATCGCACCAGGAACGTGAGGTAAGACAGGAGTCATACTTAGCAACCCAATATGAAAAACCCCGGCAGGATGCCGGGGTTTTTTATTGCCTATCCTTTCTCATTTGCAAAACAAACATAATGCCCCTAAAATATAGACTATAATCTATATTCTGGTTGTGGTATGTGGACTGTCATTACGACAGATCTATTTAATCAGTGGCTTGAACAGCAAGATGAACCTACACAAGAGGGC
>NZ_JFYL01000143.1 GCF_000632455.1 Acinetobacter sp. Ver3 | reverse complement strand
TGCTGTTATCTTAACTTTATAATTGATCTACCAATTGAAGTTAAGCGTCTTCTAAGCGAGACTTGCATGGTAATATTATATGAATGTATCGAGTTTATATTGGGAAGAAAGACTGACGAAGTACAAGTTTATTTTGAACATGATAAACCAAGAAATTTAGAAAATTATAAAAATGTATTTGAAGCACCTATCATTTTTTCATTCAATCAAACTGGAATGAGAATACCCAAAAATATATGTCTAATTGAAAATCCTTCAGCAAATAAGATTATTTACAATCATGCAATTGATCAATGTGGAAAATTAATTAAACAACTTGGAAGTACTACGACCTCTTATACTTACATGATGCAAAAAATAATATTATCAAATCCCTCAAAGCAAATAAGTGAGGAATTTATCGCTTCAGAGTTATTTATTAGTAAACGTACATTAGCCAGAAAATTGAAAAACGAAGGAACAAGTTATAAAATTGTTTTAGATGATATGCTATCAAAACAGGCTATCGAGTATTTAAAAGAAACTGATCTCTCAATCACTGCGATAGCGACAATTCTTAACTATCATGACAGTGCTAATTTTAGACGAGCCTTTAAAAGATGGTTCAAAATCACTCCTAGGGAATATCGACGTACAATATCAAATAATAAATCAACCAATTAGATTGGTTATTTATTAAAAATTATAAATTGATTATTTTTAACAAAAATTTGTATAAATAAGTCAAGCATATAATTTTTTTATAGTTAACATAACAATAATAATGAATTTAACTTTTTTAAAAAATAAAAATGTTAGTATTAAAAGGAGTTATTATGCAAAATCATACTACAGATCTACTTAAAGAAGATTTATATAATCAATTTATACTACAAAAGAATTATTTTAAAAAAGAAGGCATTGAAACTATCGAAGAAAGAAAACTTAATTTATTTAAATTAAAAGAATTGATAAATGAAAATCTTGAGGAAATAATTGATGCAATAAATGCAGATTATGGAACTCGTTCTAGACACGAAACAATATTAGCAGAAATAGTTACCGCAAATGATGACATCAAAAATAGTATTAAAAAGTTAAAAAAATGGACAAAAGTACAAAAACGGCATGTAGATCATTTATTATATTTAGGTGCAAAAAATTATGTCATTCCTCAGCCATTAGGTGTGATTGGGATCATAGTACCTTGGAATTTTCCAATTAATCTTATGTTTTCACAATTATCTGCTGTATTTGCAGCCGGTAATATGGCTATGGTTAAGATGTCTGAAAATTCAAGAAATTTAGCAAAACTATTGATAAAATTAGTCCCAAATTACTTCAAGCAAGAAAAATTAATAATACTAGATGAAACAGGAAATATAGGTATATATTTCTCTCAGATTCCTTTTGATCACCTAATTTTCACAGGCTCAAGTGCAACAGGTCGTAAAGTTATGACCGCAGCGGCTCAAAATTTAACTCCTGTAACTCTTGAATTAGGGGGTAAATCACCTGCTGTCATTGATCCAGAATATCCCATACAAAAAGCAGTTGAACGTATTATGTTCGTAAAACAATTAAATGCTGGGCAAATATGTACTAATGTTGACTATTTATTTTTACATGAATCGAAAGTAACACAATTTATAGATCATTCTCTAACGTGGGTACAGGAACATGTGCCTAATATACATTCAGAGTCCTATACATCAATTATTGATGATAAATCTTTTAAACGGCTAGTAGATTGTCTAGAGGATGCTAAGGATAAAGGCGCCCAAATAATAACGTTAAATCAACAAGAACCAGATCCAATATCAAGAAAATTCCCCCTTACTCTAGTGCTAAAAAGTAATGATACGATGGATATTGATACAAGGGAAACCTTTGGCCCAATACTCATGATAAAAACTTATCAAAATCCTAATGAGGTGGTTGATTATATAGTTAATCGAGATAGACCATTAGCATTCAGA
>NZ_JFYL01000142.1 GCF_000632455.1 Acinetobacter sp. Ver3 | reverse complement strand
CCGTTATTTAAAACCTACTCAAACCTACTCAATGTGGGTTTGATGTTTAATTCCTACTTCACCATCAAGAACCTAAAGCATTTGCTTTAGGGATTACCTCAATTCCATAGGCTGTCACGGTGTAACTCACCGCCTTAATCACCACTTATGCAGTGATTAAATCTTTATCTGCATATCGCAGGATATTAATTGATGCATTAACATCACGATTTTGGATGGTTTGGCAAACTAAGCACTTCCACTCTCGCGCAGAAAGTGTGAGAGATTGATTTAATTCACCACAGCACGAACACATTTTACTACTTGGGAAGAATCGACCAACCGAAAGTACCGATTTTCCATGCTGTTTGGCTTTATAAATCAACTGCCTTTTAAACTCATAAAAACCCATATCGGATATAGCTCTTGCGAGCTTACGATTCCTCAACATGCCTTTAACATTCAAATCTTCAATCGCAATCACATCAAAACGTGTTACCAAATCCGTTGTGACTTGATGAAGATTATTCTTGCGTAGACAGGCAATTTTATAGTGCAGGCGAGATAGCTTGGCTTTTGCTTTTTCTCGATTCTGACTACCTTTTTTCTTACGACTAAAAGACTTGTTGAGTCGTCTTAGTTTTGCAAGCTGTCTTTTAAGTGGTGCGTTAGAAGGAATAACCTCACCATTTGAAAGGGTGGCAAGATTAGAGACACCCAAATCAACACCGATACTTAAACCTGTTTTCGGTTTAAGCTTTTCGATCCGGGTGAGTTCGACAGCGATTGATACAAACCACTTACCACCTTGTTTAAATATTTTGGCCGAGAGAATTTTACCCTTATAGCGCAGATTCTCAGTCATTTTCACCCAACCCAAATTAGGGATTTTAATAGACCGACCCTTTACGCTAAATTGATCATTTGATAATGAAAAACGGTCATCCTTGCCTTTTTTTCTTGGCTTGGGGTATCCTGATTTGCCGTTAAAAAATCTATCAAAAGCACTACCCAACTGCTTAATCGCCAACTGTGGTGCGCACTTAGTCACTTTCTTCATGAAAGGATATTTTTCAAATTTAAAAGTGTTTAGGTGCTTTCTTAATTTACTCTCTTTAGGTCTATTAAGAAGGATTTCATTCACCGCAACATCATAATACTCACACTGATCTCGATATTCCTTATCAGCCTTGTATTGTCGCTGCCACTCTCTTAAAGCCCAATTATACGACAAACGAGCAACACCACTTGCCTGAGCAAAATGGCTTGCTTGTTTATTATTGGGCATCAATTCAATGATATGCCCTCGTATAAATCGACTCATAGTGCTTCTTTGACCGCCTGTATTAGCTTTTGGTTCTTTTTACTTCGGCTTCCATATAATCGTGCTGAAAATACAGTGATAATTTCCAGGACATCTTGAGCCAGTTCCTCCTCAAAACTCAAATTTTCACCCTGATTAATAATTACAATTTCAACATTCCGAGTTTCACATAAAGCAAAAACCAATTCAGCACCAAAACGTAATAATCGATCTTTGTGGGTTAAAACCAATCGACCAATTTCATTATTAATAATTCCATCCAAAAGAGCCTTAAGCCCTTTTTTGTGATAATTCATCCCTGAGCCTAAATCACTAATAATCTCAAATGTCCATCCCTGCTTGGCACAGTACATTTCCAAAACTTGTTTTTGTCGCTCAAGATCAGCCTTTTGATCGTGACTAGATACTCTTGCATAAGCAATAGTTTTTCGGCTGTTCTGGATTGATAGATCATGGATAAGTTCAGGTGTGATCTTGCTTAGATCGTAACGTCTGTGATTTTTTGGGGTTCTATCTGCGACTAAAGTGCCTTCCTCATCCCATCTTCTTAGGGTTTGGATGGAAACACCCAGTGTTTTAGCTGCAATGCCAATACCAACATATCTACTCATTTGTATATAATAATATAGAAATAGGTAGATTTCAATTAGCAGTTATTAACCCC
>NZ_JFYL01000141.1 GCF_000632455.1 Acinetobacter sp. Ver3 | reverse complement strand
TTATCAAGCCGGAGGGAAACTAGATGGCTAAGTATAGTAATATCAATAGTTTTAATACTTTAGAAACATTAACCGTCGGTTCAGGACACTATCAGATTTTCAACCTGTCCAAATTGCAAGTGCAGTTAGGTGACCTGTCCCGACTACCAAAATCAGCCATCTTTAAAAGTCTTGCTAGAAAATTTACTACGTTTTGAAGATCACCTCACGGTGAAAACCGAGCATATTCATGCATTGGCAGGGTGGCTAAACAACCGAACCTCAGAGCAGGAAATCCAGTATCGTCCGGCACGGGTGCTGATGCAGGATTTTACCGGTGTTCCCGCAGTGGTTGATCTTGCCGCGATGCGTGCCGCAGTGGCCAAAGCCGGTGGTGACCCGGAAAAATTAATCCGCTGTCACCGGTGGATTTGGTTATCGATCACTCGGTTATGGTCGATTACTTTGCCAACCCGCAAGCTTTTGAGCAGAATGTCGCAATTGAGATGCAACGCAATGGCGAGCGCTACCAGTTTCTACGTTGGGGGCAGGCTGCACTCAATCAGTTTCGCGTGGTGCCGCCAGGAACCGGGATTTGCCATCAAGTCAATCTGGAATATCTAGCACAAGTGGTCTGGCGTAATGAGGTCGATGGTCAGCGCTTTGCCTTTCCTGATACCTTGGTCGGTACCGATTCACATACTACCATGATCAATGGCTTAGGCGTGTTAGGCTGGGGGGGAGGCGGCCATGCTGGGCCAACCGATCTCCATGCTGATTCCGGAAGTGATCGGCTTTAAGCTTACCGGTAAACTCAAAGAAGGGATTACCGCAACTGATCTGGTACTGACCATTACCCAAATGCTGCGCCAAAAAGGCGTCGTTGGAAAATTTGTCGAATTTTATGGCGATGGTCTGGCCGATTTACCCTTGGTGGATCGTGCCACGATTGCCAATATGGCACCGGAGTATGGTGCTACCTGTGGCTTTTTCCCGGTTGATGAGGTGACGCTTTCCTATTTACGTTTAACCGGACGTCAGCCGGAAAGAATTGCCTTGGTAGAAGCCTATAGTAAGTTGCAAGGATTATGCGCAATCCGGGGGATGAACCGGTCTTTACCGATACGCTGGCTTTAGATATGTCGACGGTGGAAGCCAGTCTGGCGGGTCCGAAACGCCCGCAGGATCGTGTACTCTTGTCACAAGTGCCAAAAACTGAACCGTACCGGGTTTGTCGGAAACTTTTTATTTAAGTTAGGCCACCTGACCTAACGGGTTAATCTGATCATAGTAGATTGCTTCAAACTCAAAAGGCGACACATAACTCAATGTACTGTACTGTGTACACGCTTTTTATTGAACCAATCCACCCAATTTAATGTCGCAAGTTGTACATCTGCTAAACCTTGCCAGTCTGCTTTTAGATATTCAATCACCTCTGTTTTGTATAAGCCATTCACTGTTTCAGCCAAAGCATTATCGTATGAATCACCCGTTGTACCGACTGATGCTCGTAAATTTGCTGCTTCTAAACGATTGGTATAGCGAATGGAAAGATATTGCACACCTCTGTCGGAATGATGAATCACATTCTTTGGCATACCTCGATCATGCAATGCTTGCTCAAGTGCATCGAGCACTATATCTGTATTCAGCCGTGTAGATACTTTCCATCCAACAATTGCTCGTAAGAACACATCAATCATAAATGCGGTATAGACCCAACCTGAATGGGTTTGAATATACGTGAAGTCAGCGACCTGAGAAGCATTGCTTCGCAAGGGTCAGGATGATCAGCACTAAAATTGCGTTTCACTAAATCATCTGCTCGTTTTTGTTCATCTCGGTTACGGGTGGTTTGTTTATTCTTACCACGCCAAACACCTTGTATACCTAGCTTCTGCATCAATCGAGCAACTGTACAACGTGCGATAATATAACCTTCACGTTTCAATTTTTGCCAAACTTTACGCACACCATATCGACCTGAACTTTCTTTCCAAATTCGTTTAATTTGTTCAGCATGATACTC
>NZ_JFYL01000140.1 GCF_000632455.1 Acinetobacter sp. Ver3 | reverse complement strand
TAATTTATAATTAAGCTAATTAATAATTAAGCTAATATTTTTCATTTAAAAACAATACTATATCCACTTTAAGGTGGAGGGTTTGTCATCTTAAAGTGGAAGAGTTGTCTTCTATAAGTGGAAAGATGATCACTTAAAAGTGGAATTCTTGTCACTATAAAGTGGAGTAGATGTCACTTAAAAGTGGAATATTTGTCACTATAGTGGAATGCTTGTCACTGTTAATTATAAAATATAGGTATTATTATTTAAAATATAGATAAAACAATTACTTATGATGTTGATAACTTGGTTAAGTTGTGTGCAATAGTGGAAAAAAAATCACTTACAAAAATAATATTGTGGATAAAGTTGTAATGCTTTTTTAACTAGACCACTTTTTGATATATTTATTGATCTAAGAGTGGAAAGAATTTCACGCACTCACCCTAGAATGCAGATATTTTGTTCTTATGACTAAACTCGATATTCTTTTTCAGTGATCTGCGTTTTTTTAAAGGTGGAAAACTTGTCATATCGAAATAGGTTAATTGATTATTTAAAATCCATTATGGGTATTTATTCATCAATCCGTATTTCTATAAAGAATCAAAAACATCTAAAAGTGGAGTGTTTGTCATCTTTGGGTGGAATTAAAAAATAAAATTCCACTTTTAATTGATTTTTATCTAAATCTGGTGACAAGTATTCCACCTTAGGTTTTTTAGGTGAAAGTGTTGAATATTTTTCCACTTTTTTATATAACATGCATAATCAACTTAAGCACACTTAAAATAGTTAATACTCTTTATGTCAGAACTAAGCCATAACAAAGAAGAGCTGGATTCAATCCCGTACTGCATAGGTAATATTCGTCACAATGGGGTTGTAAGTACTAGCAATCGTTTGATACGCCCTATTGAATTGTCAGCGAATGAATATAAAGCACTTTTATACGCGATGGCTGTTGCCAATTACGGTGAGAAGAATCATATCGATAAAGAGATTAGTGAACAAACATACATCTATCTGTATAAAGATGATTTAGCTGAATTATTGGGATTAAGTAAGCGAAATTCAATTAATGTAGCCATTGATCGAATTTACAAAGAACTTTCATCCCGTGTGGCGCACTTTGTAATTGAAGAACCTGTAGATGATATAAAGAAAAAGACTAAAAGAGTTCACTCGGTTGTCCCTATTATCCGTGAGTTAAGATGGGAAGATGATTCAAAGAATGCACTTCAAATCAGATTTACCAGTGAAGTATTACCTTACTTTACTCAATTAGCTGGTGGTAATTTTACAACATACCAACTTAAACATTTATTTGCTCTAGATTCAGTTGCAAGTATGAGTCTTTATACCTATTTCATAAAAAACGAATTCAAATTTAAGACTCAGGAAATCTACGAAGTTCCATTATTATTAGAGAATCTCAAAGCCCTAATTGATATAAATGAAACTAAATATGACCGTTGGGTTGATTTTCGACGTTATGTATTAGATAAAATTGTAGCTGAAATTAATGAAAATACCGATTTACAATTAGAATATGAAACAATTAAAAAAGGACGGCCTATTGTAGGCGTAAAATTTAAATTACATCATCGTAGCTTTGAGAAACCTGTAATTGAAAATAAAAAGGCCGAAAAATTAAAGATCTACTTAGATGTTCCATTTGAAGATAATGCTGAGGTAAAAGATCTAGGTGCAAAATTCGATACCACTGTACGT
The DNA here is from genome assembly GCF_000632455.1 of Acinetobacter sp. Ver3. Lineage (GTDB taxonomy): Bacteria > Pseudomonadota > Gammaproteobacteria > Pseudomonadales > Moraxellaceae > Acinetobacter. The sequence continues at coordinate 338 of NZ_JFYL01000140.1, read as the reverse complement.
TCATGGTATATTTTTAATGATGATGAAAATTATTTACAGCTTGAAAAGTGGTTTAAGACTGAAGGTTGCCTCACAGACTCTCAAGCAAACGTTGTTATTAATGATTCATTATTTCAAATGGATTTTGCTGAAGTAGGAATGAGCTTAAGTGACTTTAAGAGAAAAATGAAAAATAAATTGAAAACAGATAGTAAATTTGTGGAAGGCATCAAGGATCGTCTAAATGAAATTTTCGGAAAGGATATTATCTAGGAGTGTAGCAACTTGCTACACTTTTATCGGCTATTCTTAGTTCAAGAAACCACTTATAACTTTAATTAGTAAAACAGTTGGTGGTA
>NZ_JFYL01000139.1 GCF_000632455.1 Acinetobacter sp. Ver3 | reverse complement strand
GTTGATAGCAAAAAATAAACTGACTTTTATGCTGATAGATCTCAGAATAGTGAAAATTTAAGAATGATAACAGAGACTAAGTTATGCAAAGTAGTAATCCGATCTTAACCCGTGTAGAGACGGTATCCAATTATCAACAACCCATGACCATTCAAGGCGCGATTCAGAAATCAGTTGTATTAACTGTGATTTCTGCAGCGGTGGGTATCGCGCTGTTTATTTATAGCTTTATGACTTTAAATGTCTCACTCGCTTATGCCAGTGCGATGGTGGGGGCGATTGGTGGATTCATTCTGGCACTCATTACTACTTTTAAGCCGAATACTGCTCGAACTTTGGCTATTCCATATGCTTTATTTCAAGGTGCATTTTTAGGGGGGATTTCAGTCATATTTCAACTGAAATATCCTGGTGTTCCTTTAAAGGCTTTGCTCGCAACATTTGTCACGACTTTGGTGATGTTCGCGCTTTATCGTTTTCAAATTATTCGTGCGACTGAGAAATTTAAAGCGGTTGTGTTGTCAGCCACCATTGCGATTGCGATTGTATTTGTTCTCCAATTTATTATGAGTCTAGCTTTTGGTTCGAGCATTCCATATATATTTGATAATAATTGGCTAGGTTTAGGATTTGCAGCTTTTGTCGCCATTATTGCATCATTAAATCTAATTTTAGATTTCGACCTGATTGAAAATGCCGCAGCTCAATATGCGCCTAAAGCGATGGAATGGTTATGTGGAATTGCCTTATTAGCCACTTTAGTTTGGATGTATTTCTCTTTCTTGCGTTTAATTGGTCTACTGTCTAGTAATGACTAATGTCGTTCAGCTAAGGCGTGTAAAAAGATCAGACTGATGTCTGATCTTTTTTTAGCGTCTAATTCGGTTTAACAATTTTTTGAAAAAAGATGCATTATGCAATTTCGTAAATGCTCTAGACTTGGCATCATGCATGAAAATTAATTTAAGTGAGAGTCACATGGCACAAGGACTATTAGCAGGTAAACGTTTTTTAATCGCGGGTGTTGCGAGTAAATTGTCGATTGCATTCGGTGTTGCAGAAGCTTTACACCGTGAAGGTGCAGAATTGGCATTTACCTATCCTAATGAAAAAATGAAGAAGCGTGTTGATGACTTTGCTGAACAGTTTGGTTCAAAACTAGTTTTTCCATGTGATGTTGCTGTTGATGCTGAAATCGAACAGGCATTTGCTGAATTAGCAAAACATTGGGATGGTTTGGATGGCGTAGTGCATTCAATTGGTTTTGCACCAGCACATACTTTAGATGGTGATTTTACTGAAGTTACTGATCGTGAAGGTTTTAAAATCGCGCATGACATCAGTGCCTATAGCTTTATTGCCATGGCTCGTGCGGCAAAACCACTTTTAACTGCTCGTCAGGGCTGTTTGCTCACACTCACTTACCAAGGTTCAGAGCGTGTGATGCCAAACTATAATGTTATGGGATTGGCGAAAGCATCTTTAGAGGCTGGCGTTCGTTACTTGGCTTCAAGTTTGGGTGCTGAAGGAATTCGTGTAAATGCGATTTCAGCTGGTCCAATTCGTACGCTTGCGGCTTCAGGTATCAAGTCTTTACGTAAGATGCTTGATCTGAATGAAAAGGTTGCACCTTTAAAGCGTAATGTCACGATTGAAGATGTAGGTAATGCGGCATTGTTCTTGTGTTCACCATGGGCGAATGGTATTACTGGCGAAATTTTATATGTAGATGCTGGTTACAATACGGTGGGTATGAGTGCAGATTTAATGCTAACAGAATAAATCTCATCTTAGTAACAAATAAAAATCGGCAATTTATTGCCGATTTTTTTACATTTTTTAAAGTTCATTTATGTAACCAAGACTAGGTAAATCGTATTTTTTTTGATTAAATATTAAGAAATTATTTAGCCTTATTAAATTATAAAAGACAGATAATAACCATGCTTGCCAACATCTTTTCGGCATTGGAACAGCTCGGTCTAACCGCCCAAAACAGAGCCCTCCACATCCAATTCAGTCATTCACAACTGAATAGCCAAGTCTTCCTACAACGCATCGATGGCAGCCATGCCCTTAACGAAGGCGTGCAAGCAGAACTCATC
>NZ_JFYL01000138.1 GCF_000632455.1 Acinetobacter sp. Ver3 | reverse complement strand
ATTTAAACAAATAAATAGTTCCTTGAAATTCTATAAAGCTGATAATACTTTTTTAAAATTTAGATATGATAAATTTGAATCAATGGTTATTCAAATCCCAATTCAAATGTTGAACCAGGAATTACCTTTATCAGATGAGAATAGTTTTAAATCGATAATTGATGTCTGTAAAAAACAACTCATTAGCAAGTTTTATGATCAGAGGATAGATGAAAAAATAAAAAACATACTATTTACATCTAAGGATGATTTAACTTTGAATGAGTGTGCCAGTTTTTTTAATATGACACCTAGTACACTACACCGTAAACTAAATGAAATTAATACAAAATTCTCGGATTTGAAATATCAAGTACTTATTTCTAAAGCCAAACAATTATTAATATATACAGATAAATCTATAATGGAAATTGGTGTGGAGTTAAATTTTAGCGAGCATTCAAGTTTTTCAAGAGCATTTAAAAGTAAAATAGGAATACCTCCTGGAAAGTTTAGAAAAATTGTATTAAATAAAAAATGAAATTATGTTGATTAATAATTTATCATGATTATTAAAAAGTGAGTAATATAATGTATTTAATACCCTTTCATTACTATTATAAATTAATGGATATTCTAGAGGAACGTGGAATAAGTACTTTCATACTAGAGGATTATTCAAGATGTGAGAATATTTTAATATTATGGTTTAAATTTAGATCAAATGGAAGAGTTAATTTCAACGTTTATTGATCACCTACAAGTTAAGGAGAAAGATTTAGTTTTTAGTAAAACTATAAAGGTTAGCTCTCATATGAATTTTGGGTATGGTTTATTATCTGCTAACGACTTTAATGAAGCTTTAATTTTTTTAAAAATTTTATTATGCTATTTTGTCATTTATAGATGTATATATAAAATATAATGCTTTTAATCAGGCGGAACTTTTTATTAAATTAGTTTGTAGTTTTTTAGAAAATATTCTTAATTTCTATGAAATATTACTATTAAGTGTCATTTATAACAATATTGTTGAAATTTTAGGGAAGCTGAATTGTAAATTTAATATGTATGTTCCTATTATTAGTTTTAAAAAAATTATAAGCATTTAAACTTTGATTGCGATAATTTGTATTTTTATAATTTAGATAAATATTTAATAATTATAAAGTTTTCAAACGAGATTTTGACTCAAAAACTACCTCTTTATGATTTATATGCATTTTGTAAAATATCAGATGATTTTAAAGTTAATATAAAAAATAAACATTGTTAATAAGGTAGCTCATTTTATAAAAAATCAAATTTCAAAATTAATTTGTCAGAATGTTACTATCATCTTAATTTAAGCTCAACTAATTTGCAAAATAAATTATCTAGTCATAACCAAAAGTTTCTATCTTTAAAAAATGAAATTATTATGGATTCAGCAAAAAAGATTATTATTGAAAACAGATAAAAAATTTCTAAGATTTCTGAAGAGTTAGATTTTAACAATCATTCAAGTTTCTCAAGAGCTTTTAAAAAGAAATTTGGTATTAGTCCAGATGCCTTTAGATTTAATGATCTTAGGGGTAAACCTTTAAATTAAAAATGTATTATATGATAATTTTTTTGAGAGTTTAATTTAACTATATTTCATTTATATTTTTTGTAACTAAGATAAATAAATATTAAATCTATTTATCTTAATTTTAATCATTAATGATAACTATATTTAATAAATTATTTATCACTTGAAAAAGTTTGACTAAACTGAATAGGTTTGATTTTTGAAGCCAATTCCTCAGAAAAAATTGGTAGCTGACTCATTGCAAATTCGGACAGTGCAGTAATAGTTAATGAAGGATTGACTCCTAAGTTTCCTGGAACAATTGAACCATCAATAACTCTAAGGTTTTTATATCCAAAAACTTCACCACTGAAGTCTACAACTCCGTTTTTCGCATTATTACAGAGGTGGTCCCACTTGTTTGAACAACTAAAAGCGTATTTATAAGTGATATTCCGCTCTAGTTAAGCCACCTTGTTTTGTTGGGGTAGCTGATCATAGTAAAACTCATTTGGTGTCATTTTGTCTAGACTCGAATGAGGTCGTTTCAAATTATAAAACTCAAAATATGCACTTAATTGCTTTTTCGTCATCTGTGACACTGCTATAAGCTTTGAGATACACCTCTTC
>NZ_JFYL01000137.1 GCF_000632455.1 Acinetobacter sp. Ver3 | reverse complement strand
CTATGAGTGGCTGTGGATGTAGTAAAGAAACACCATGCGAAGATAAGAAATCTCAACAAGAAAATCATCCATCAATTGCAGAAGCAAGCAATTCAAAGAATTGTGATAATACGCCTAGCTGTTGTGGTGAAGAGGAAGAAGAAAAATCTTCATCTCCTTGCTGTAACACTTCAAACAGTTGTGAAGATACCGCTCAATCCTGTTGTGGTTCTGATCCCAAAGAAAATTTAAGCACTGAAAACGTTTTAAAAGATTCGCACTACATGAGTGAATACTTAGTTCCCAAAATGGATTGTTCTGCGGAAGAACAGATGGTTCGTATGGCGCTATCTTCAATTGATGGTGTTCAAAAACTCATCTTTGATTTACCTAACCGGTCTTTAAAGGTTCTACATAATCAAAAAGATGAAAATATAACTACCAAACTTGAAGCTTTGGGTTTTGGTGCAAAGCTTGTGAAGACTGAAACTTATATAAGCAATCAACAGGCTAAGCAAACAAGTACCTATACCATTCCTAAAATGGATTGCTCTGCTGAAGAGCAAATGGTCCGTATGGCTCTTGCAGATATTGAAGCAGTTAAAGGTCTTACTTTTGATCTTCCCAATCGAAAACTGAAAGTCTTCCATAATGAAGGGAGTCAGCAAATTACGGCCAAACTTGAAGGACTGGGTTTTGGGGCGAAACTTGATGAAACACAGCTTTCTACAGGCGATATACCTAATGAACCTGATCCTGTGAGACAAGCTAAAGTACTTAAACTGTTATTAGGCATTAATGCTCTACTGTTCTTTATAGAATTCATCAGCGGAATTATTGCTGCGTCTACAGGATTGATTGCTGATTCTCTAGATATGTTTGCCGATGCAGCCGTTTATGGTATTGCGCTATATGCCGTCGGAAAAGCTGCGAAATATCAAGTGAAAGCAGCCCATTTCGCAGGTTGGATTCAGTTATTACTTGCTGTCATCGTGATTATTGATGTCATTAGACGATTCATGTTTGGAAGCGAGCCAGAATCAACGCTCATGATTGTTATTGGCCTGCTCGCACTTATAGCTAACGTGACATGCTTATATCTTATTTCTGGTCATCGAGAAGATGGCGCACATATGAAAGCCAGTTGGATTTTCTCGGCGAATGACGTTGTGGTAAATATGGGCGTTATATTTGCCGGTGTACTCGTGGCGTGGACGGGATCAGCTTACCCAGACTTAATCATTGGCATCCTGGTTTCTTTATTCGTGCTTAATGGTGCTCGAAAGATTTTGGCTTTGAAGTAAGAGTATCGAAAATGAATCTATTTCAAGTTAAACAAAATCAGATCGTCAAAATTAGAGATCTCAAAAAAGGTAATCAATACAGTCATACCACTGATCCCGTATTGGAACGGCTCCAACTATTAGGTTTTAGAGAGGGTGAAACTCTACAAGTACTCGCTAAAGGTGTTTTTGGCGGAGATCCTGTTTTAGTTCAAATTGAAACTTCAAGATTCGCATTAAGAAAGAATGAAGCTGAAAGAATTTTTGTAGAGTTAGTATCCAATGAAGATTAAGAACATTGCATTAGTCGGTAATCCAAATTGCGGAAAAACCTCTTTATTTAATACGCTTACTGGTACGCGACAAAAAGTTGCCAACTATGCTGGAGTTACCGTAGAAAGAAAAGAAGGTTCTTTTAAATTACCTTCTGGTGATGCAGTACGAGTATTGGACTTACCCGGAACTTACAGTTTAAAACCTAGTAGTTTAGATGAAGAAGTCACCAGGGCAGTTTGTTTGGGCGAGCTAAAAGGTGAAATTCTACCCGATATTTTTATATGCGTTGTAGATGCCACAAATTTAAGCTTACATTTGAGCTTGGTTCTCGAAGTTCGTGCTCTAAATCGCCCTATGATTCTTGTATTAAATATGATGGATGAGGTCAAAAAGCGTGGTATTTCCATTGATAAGGATAAACTGTCTCAACTGTTAGGTATTCCTTTAGTTGAAGCTGTCGCAGTTAAAACAAAAGGAATTCAAGATTTAATTAATCAATTAGATCAAAAAAATCTTTTTATTACTCCTTATCATTCTGAATTAAGTCATTTTGAACAGGTCAAACAAATCACCAAACAAGTTATTTTAAATAATGACAGTGGTGATAAAAGAACCGCATTTCTAGATAAAATTTTTCTACATCCTGTATTGGGTTTAGTAATCTTAACTTTAACCATGTTTGTGATGTTCCAGGCGGTATTTATATGGGCAACGCCTGGC
>NZ_JFYL01000136.1 GCF_000632455.1 Acinetobacter sp. Ver3 | reverse complement strand
GTACTTTTTGAAACACCACCAAATTTGGCAGTAAAAACGAACATCTCACCGCAAAACAAATCCATCTGTGGGACGAAGCGGTTGAAGAGGATATCGCAGCCGTTGATCTGGAACTGGAACGGCTGAATGCAGATAAAACCGATGCAGCGACACACAAAGCCAAAGCAAATAAACCTAAACGTCGACTGCTGCCGGATCATCTACACACCATCCGTATTGAGCATGAACCTGCATCAACCCAATGCAGTTGTGGCTGCCAGTTACGTCGTATCGGCGAAGATATCAGTGAAAAACTGCATTTCAGACCGGCACAGTTCTACAAGGAACAGCATGTCCGTGGCAAATGGGTCTGTGATCAGTGTGACACCCTGACTCAGCAAGCGATGCCTGCCTATGTGATTGATAAAGGCATTGCTTCACCTGAACTGCTCAGCCATGTGCTGGTATCGAAGTATGCCGATCATTTACCGCTGTACCGTCAACGTCTGATCTATCAGCGGGCGGGAATCGAGCTTTCTAGATCAACGTTATCTCTTACGAAGCAATGCTTCTCAGATAGGTCGCTGCGGTGTGGAACTGGAGCCTCTGGCCAATGTCTTAAAAGAGGTGGTACTACAACAGCAGGTGCTGCATGCAGATGAAACACCGGTCACCATCATGCGGATGGGTGAGAATGAGAAAAAACCGAAGAAAGGTTATGTCTGGGCCTATGCCACTACACAGTACAATCCAGTTCAGGCGGTGATCTATGACTTTCAGGATAGTCGTTCAGGCCAGCATGCTGCAGAGTTCTTGAAAGGCTGGCAGGGTTATCTAGTCTGTGATGATTACAGTGGTTATAAAGCACGCTTTAAATCAGGCCAGGTCATTGAGGTGGGCTGCATGGCCCATGCACGTCGTAAATTCCATGAACTGCATGTAACTGGGAAAAGTCAGGTCGCTGAACAGGCATTAGTGCTGATTCAGAAACTGTATGCGATAGAAGCAGAGCTCAGGAAAAAGACCGATGGTACAGCGGAAGACCGCCGCGAATACCGACAACAGCATAGTCAACCAGTGATGCAACAACTATATGAATGGCTCAACCAACATCATCTGACAGTGCCATCGAGTTCTTCAACCGCCAAGGCCATCAATTACACTCTGAAGCGTTGGCCAGCTTTAAGCCGCTATTTGGATGATGGCAATCTACCCATTGACATGAGAAGCATTGCTTCGCAAGGGGCAGAGAACTCAATGCGACCTTGGGCCTTAGGGCGCAAGAACTGGCTGTTTGCTGGCTCGCTGCGCAGCGGCCAGCGAGCGGCGAATATCATGACTTTAATCCAGTCAGCAAAGCTGAATGGCTTGGATCCGTATGCCTATTTAAGTGATGTGCTGAAAAGGCTGCCGACACATAAAGTGACCCAGATTGAAGAGTTACTGCCACACTGCTGGAAACCTAAATCGAATTAAAAATTGGTATGGGATTCAGCGGACGCTTACGTTTGGTAGCGGGATCAGATCACATGAGCGATTGAAGAACGTGTATCAAGCCTTTATCTGTATTGGACTCAATATGAATTTAGATTTTGAAGATGAAGTTTGTTTGAACACGGTCATTCTTTCGATGAGTCAATCATTTGATTGTATTAATTTTAATGATTTTTACCTTGACCGTTTTGGTGGTGATTATGATGAGAGCATTGTGGATGATGTTGTGAGCTTTGTGAAATCAGTAAGACTAACAAAGAAGAAAAAACCTCTAAATTTTTCACTCGCGACCAAAAGAAATCTTTATCAACGTGAGGAAAGGAAAATATGGAGCTATTGCGAAGTATGTGATAGCGCTTTATACCTTGAGTCAACTGAAGTAGATCATCGAGAATCGAAAGCAGAAGGTGGTTACGGTGTTTTAGAAAATGGAGCAATTATTCACCCGATATGTAATCGCTTTAAGTCAGATCGTGCTTTGGAAGAAGTAAGAGCAGATTTATTTGACTAAAAAGATAAGGGAGCAAATGCTCCCTTATTTTTTTGTTTTTTAGTAGACTGGGGTCAGTGTTTAGCCTAAGCAACCAATATGAAAACAATAGACTATTACAACCAATACGCAGATCAATTTTTACAAGTCACGTTGTATGTGGATATGGAAAGCCTATACCAACCATTTTTAGCTGAGTTGCCAGATTCAGCACGCATCCTGGATTTAGGCTGTGGCTCAGGGCGTGACACTTTGGCTTTTAAAAATAAAGGCTATCAAGTTGATGCTATCGACTATTCTGAAGTATTGGTCGAACGAGCGAGCCAACTGACTGGTATCGCTGTTCAGCAGCAAAGTTTTTATGAGCTTGATATGCACGATGTTTATGATGGGGTATGGGCATGA
>NZ_JFYL01000135.1 GCF_000632455.1 Acinetobacter sp. Ver3 | reverse complement strand
TTGATTGATCATCGCATCAGGCAAATCGTTGGTCGCTGCCATGCGATTAATGATTGCTAATTTCTGCTCCAATAGTGAAAGGCGACTTTGCAAATATAGATCACAATCAGTAGTAATGGTTAGAGGTAACTCATTGGACTGTTTTAGCTGATTAAATTTATCAGCAGTCACTAAATACTCATCGAAGTCTTTGAATTGGCGAGAGCCTTGTACCCAGAGATCCCCAGCCCGTAGCGAGTTTTTAAGTTCAGATAACACACATATTTCGTAATAGCGGCGATCAATACCATCATCGGTAAAGACTAGTCTTGCCCACCGTTTTTTGATAAACGCTATTGGAGCATTAGAGGGGATTTTTCGTGTATTATCAACATTCATGCTGCGGAGCAACTCTACAGCGGCAAGCATATCTTTTGCTGCTGGGGCAGCACGCAATTTAAGTATGGCAAGAAGTTCTGGCGCGTAACGGCGTAAAGTTGCATAGCTCTCGCCAATTCGTGGTAAAAAATCAAAGTCTTCGGGTTGCGCCAGTTTTTCTGCCTCAGTAATACTTGCTGCAAAAGCATCCCATGAAATAACAGTTTCGATGGCGGCAAACGGATCACTGCCATTTTGCTTGGCATCTAGCAAGGCTTTCCCGATAAGCCCATACAAACGCACTTTGTCGTTGATCGCTTTACCTGATGATTGAAATTGTTGCTGGTGTTTATTTTTTGCGATAGCAAATAGCTTTCCAATAATGCGATCATGCAGGTCAATAATTTCGTCGGTGATCGTGGCCATACTCTCCACAACGATTGCTACCAAAGTGGCATATCGACGTTGAGATTCAAATCTGGCCAAATCAGCAGGAGTCATTTGCCCACCTTCGCGAGCAATTTTCAGTAAGCGATTTTGATGAACGTGTTTTCCAATGTCTTCAGGTAGATCGATGGCTTGTAAGCACTTCAGCCGCTCAATGTGCTCAAGCATGTACTTTGAGTTTGGTTTAGCTGGTGACTGTCTAAGCCACCCCAATATTGTCAGTTTGCTGCCCTCTTTACGGTTCAGCAAAGCATCTATATTTTGACGATGAGTTTCTGAAAGTGAGCTCGTCAAAGCAGTATAAATTATGCGGTTGGCAGATGTGATTGCTTCTGCGCAAATACTATCAATTGCATTTATAGCTGGCAAAAGGACTGATTTTTGTCGTAAATTTTCAACGAGAGTTGTGGCTAAAATAAGACCTTTATCTGTCTGAAGGGACAAATCCACCATCATATTGACCGATTGCCGATAGTCACTCAAGGTGAATAGTTTGAACCCAAAAACTTTTTTCAATTCGGCAATATGTTCTCGTCTTGTTTGCTCGCGCTGACCATAATCATTCCAGCAGTCCACTGATATACTAAGTTGAGCAGCCATCATGAAAAGTAAGGGTTTGAATGGTTCGTCGTTAATACCCAATATCACTCCAGGGTAACGCATGTAGCAAAGTTGAATTGCAAAGCCTAGCTTGTTGGATGCCCCTCGATGTTGATGGACTATGGATTTATCAGAATCACTCAGAGTGTAATGCTGAAGCATAAAAGCTCTATCATCTGGAATTTCGAACAGGCTTCCCAATTCCGTGGACGACAAAATAGAATGGCGCGGCATGGCTCATTAGTCCCAAATAAACTAAACTATTAAAGGTACATTATTTTGTACCGCCACGCTTAGCTTTGCGCTGCAATTTCGCAAGGAGGTTCAATTGGGACAGAATGCGGCCATTTATTGCCGAGTATCAACGAACGATCAGTCCTGCGAACGACAGGAATATGACCTACGTGCCTACGCCAATCGTTGCGGCTACGATGTTGTCGGTGTTTGGAAAGAAACTGCATCAGGCAGTAAGGATGAGAGATTGCAAAGAAAATACTTGATGACCATGGCGCAATCTCGTGAAATCGATGCCATCTTGGTGACGGAATTGACACGCTGGGGCAGAAGCACCGTGGATCTCGTACAGTCATTACAAGATCTTGGGCATTTCGGGGTATCTCTGGTGGCACAAACAGGTTTGCAGTTTGACCTTTCCACATCTCAGGGAAAGCTCATGGCTTCTGTGATGTCTGCATTAGCAGAGTTTGAGGGAGATTTACTACGTGAACGTGTGCGCTCTGGTGTAGCAGCGGCACAAGCGCGGGGCGTTGTGTTTGGTCGTCGTCCTGGTCAACGTACCAAGTCAGATCGTCTGGCACCTAAAGTGTTGGAGTTGGTGTCTGCTGGACACTCTTATCGACAAGTCGGTCGGCTGGTCAATCTAAGCAAAAATACCGTGTTGGATATCGTTAAAAGAAGTCGGAGTGAAAATCCTTAGCGTGCTATATTTTCCGTTTCCTGAGACGACCCC
>NZ_JFYL01000134.1 GCF_000632455.1 Acinetobacter sp. Ver3 | reverse complement strand
AGAAGAAAGCTAGGAGTGAGCGAAAGATATATATTCCGCCTTCTCAGGTATTTATATCATCTAGAACAGGTCAAGCACTTCATTATAGGACATTTTCTAATCAGCTTAATGCAAGATGGAAGAAAGCCGTGGAAAATGGGAACCTCACTAAAAATCAATATGTATGGGTACATGGATTAAGACATAGATTTGCCACAGATAAGCTTAAAGAAATAACTCACTTAAAACATGTGCGTGATCCTCGACAAGTTACAAAGACACTAACAAGACATGCACATGCTTCTACATTAGATATATACACTGCAGGTGTTTATCTGGAAGATATGTATGACTAAGTTAAAACGTGAACCACTAGTATTACAACATCCAGAAAAAAATGCTGTTCTAGACTTTCCAAAATTAGAAATTACAGTTGAAAGTAAGACGTTTGATCTTACTCATCTCGCTAGCCTAGCAAATATTTACGAAATAGTTGGAGTTCTAAAAAAATATTTAAAATACCAAAGGAAAGCTATTTTTGTCTTTCATGAGCTGAGAAAATTGCTGGAATTTTTTTTAGAGAATGGGGGGGTAATAGATGAATGTACACTTACCAGATATAGGTTTTTTTTAGATACTTGTGAAGAACTTGTATTGTCTACTAAGTATCAAAAATTTTTACGAGCTACTGGCTTTATTAAACTTTTAATTAGAGAGGATATTCTTGAAGATTTTCCAATTCCTCTCGGCTTTGAAAATATTGAGAAAGATCATAAAGAAACTTTTTGTGAAATAGCAAGAAGCTATATTGAAGATGACAATAACTTTAATAATCAAGATATACAAAATATAGTAGATTATTTTGATTTAGATAATTTTCAGGCTAAGACTATAATTTACAATTTAGGTGCAATAGATCTTATTCATCAAAAAGCAGTTAATGAAATAAAAAAATGGGAAGAAGATTGGGATAAAGTAGAGAAAATTATTGAAAAACTTAAAGGTAAAGATTTAGATGAGCTTAGATGTATTAGGAACTTTACAAATGAATTTCCACTGCGTGAAAGAAGTTTAGAAGAAGCATTGCAAATATTATATTCAAAATTTGGAAATAATATTCCAGCGGTTAAATATTGGCCTAAAGGTATGAGTGATTTTTTTCGCTCTAAAAATTGGAAAGCTAGCCGAGTTAAAGAACTATTAAACAGAAATTCTAAAGACCCTAATGATTTAAATATATTGAATAAAAGTTTAAAAAATTTATCACCTGAACTTCAAGAAAAATTAAATAACGTTGGAGATTATTATATTGATTCAGATGATAGAGATCCTAGAAGTATTGAATTAGCATTGTCTATACTTTACGCAAATTATGGTCGTATTTTGCCTGAGTCGAGAAAATGGCCAATTGGTTTAGGTGACTATTTAAAATATAGAAATTGGAATAGTAATCGCGTTCTTTCTGCATTCTTCCCAACCCCATATACATTGACTCCTTTTATTGTAGGTTTACTATCTCATATAGATATCGCTCCAAATGTAGATTCAGTAGCTTTTTATACATATCTAAAAAGTTTTAGGCCTAGTAAAGAAAAAGGAAAAATAAATATCTTTATGGATAAAAAAAGGTCAACACCAATCAATAGAGATTTAAATGCAACTGATCCTATGATTGAATTATGTTTGAAGCATTCGAAAAGAATGTCATCATTACTGGAAAGTATCGATCCTGAAGAGACAAAAAAAATAATTCTTCAAAAGGATATCCCTTTATTTTTGCAACGCTGTAATAAAAGCAGCAGAAGAGATATTCATACTTTAGACCCATCTACTGTTGTAGATATCGTTAAGAGGTTTTTAATTGATTTATCAAAAGATCAACCTTGTATTTTACCTTTAGCTCAAGGTGGTTGTTCTGGGCAAAACTTTAGACCGACCATAGGTTTAATAAAAATACTGACTGGAAATAGCATAACATCAGTACAGAAATTATTTAATCATAAGAATTCTTCTACTACTAGACTTTATACTGATAGGTTGTCAACTCAGGCAATTATATTTAGCAAATCTAAAAAATTTCAAAAATTTCTTGTTGAAAACTCATTTAATATAGAATCTTATGATACTAAGAAATTAATAAATACATTGACAGATCATCCTACAGATGAATGGGTTAGTTGTGATGCCAAAAGAATCTGGTTTAAAGATAATGAGATAATCGCAGAGTGGATTGCTTGGGAAAAAATTATTCGTGAATCTGAAGAGGATTTGAAGTTTGAAAATCCAAATAGATGGGAAAAATATTGGCTACCAAGATTAGTTAAATACCAAACTCTATTGGGAAATGTTCTAGCATCAGATAAAAAAAATGCTTTAACGATTGCTAAAAATATTAAGCTTCCGCCTTTGTCTTAAGAGAGTAATATGAT
>NZ_JFYL01000133.1 GCF_000632455.1 Acinetobacter sp. Ver3 | reverse complement strand
TTAAAAGCATCTCCGAATGATGCAGGGATTAAATAACAAAAATTATGAGGGCTTAAATAGAAACACTTAAGCCCTTTTTTCTCGTAACCATTGCAGGAAATTTCAATGGCTGTTGGTTCTTTAAATTGGACGTCATTTTGCTTGGCATCCAACGAATATGGCGTTGATAAAAAAGATTGGGCTGAATCTATCTGTAGTGCGATTGGAGGTTCAAGTTATTCAGCTGTTGCTGATGCACCGACCTGGTTACAAATACTTGGATCAGGTATTTGGACCATGATCTGGACTGCTGTAATTGCCTTTTTCATCGCATTTTTACTTGGTTCACTTATTGGCATTATGCGTACATTACCCAATAAGTTACTTTCATTCATTGGGACTTGTTATGTAGAGTTATTCAGAAATATACCCTTAATCGTTCAATTATTTTTCTGGGCATTCGTTTTTCCTCAACTCCTGCCATTAAGTATGAGTACTGGAAGTGGTGAAATGGTTCCTGGCGGATGGTGGCAAAATATTTTAAATAATAATCCAGCAATTATTGGTGTATTTGCGCTGGGTTTATATACCGCTGCAAGGATTGCTGAGCAGGTTCGAGCAGGTATTAATACCGTTTCACAAGGTCAAAAAAATGCAGCTTATGCGATCGGTTTAAATTTAAACCAAAGTTATCGTTATGTCATTCTGCCAGTGGCTTATCGAATCGTTTGGCCAACGCTGACATCAGAAGCAATGAATGTATTTAAAAATTCAGCCGTACTTTTTGCCTTAAGTGTTTTGAATTTTTTTGCATATACCAAAACAATGCGAGAAGAAACCTCTCAAGACGTGGTCATTTTAATTCTTTCAACACCTGTTTATCTCATCATCACTTATTCAATTAAATACCTGATGGCATGGATTGAGAAACGGATGGCTGTACCAGGTCTAGGTTCGGGAGGTAAATAAAATGGATTTTAGTGTTCTAACTCATCCCGATGTCGTTGCAAGTTTGATCGCTGGTTTTAAATTTACAGTTACAGTAACCATTCTTTCGATTATTGGTGGGATTCTTCTTGGTACACCAATCGCGATGATGCGTCTATCATATAATAAAATTGCCAGTGGATTTGCAAAATTTTATGTCGACTTTTTTCGAGGTGTTCCCCTCATTCAAGTTATTTTTATCTTTTACTTTTTACTTCCTAAGTTTTTCGATTTCCAATATCACACCTATTGGGGACCTTTATTTTCAAGTGTAGTAACCTTCGCCATTTTTGAGGCTGCCTTTTTTTCAGAAATTGTCCGTTCTGGCATTCAATCAGTTTCTAAAGGACAAGTGAATGCAGGTTACGCCTTGGGGTTTAATTATCGCCAGACGATGTCATACGTAGTTTTACCCCAAGCTTTTAGAAATATGTTACCCGTGATATTGACGCAATCCATTGTTCTTTTTCAAGATGTGTCTTTGGTTTATGTCATCAGTGCACCAGATTTCTTAGGCAATGCAAATACTTTAGCTAATACCTATGGTTCGGAAACCAAAGCCGTTTTCTATCTAGTTGTTGCTGTCGTCTATTTTGTCATTTCATTTGCACTTTCACGACTAGTTAAACGCTTACATCAAAAAATAGCCATTATTCGATAAGGAGAATCAAAATGCCAATGATTGAAATTCAAGATGTATCCAAATGGTATGGAGATTTTCAGGTACTTAGCGAATGCTCAACCACTATCAACAAAGGTGAAGTTGTCGTTGTATGCGGTCCATCCGGCTCAGGTAAATCTACACTTATTAAGACAGTAAATGCTTTAGAACCTTTTCAACAAGGAAATATTATCGTTGATGGTACCGCTTTAAAAGACTCTAAAACAAATCTAGCAAAATTCAGATCTAGAGTAGGTATGGTATTTCAACATTTTGAACTCTTTCCTCATATGACTGTGTTAGATAACCTAACAATAGGACAAATCAAAGTACTTAATCGCTCAACTGAAGACGCTAAAATAAAGGCCTTACAATATTTGGATCGAGTAGGTTTGACAGCACACAAAGATAAATTTCCGGGACAATTATCAGGTGGTCAACAACAACGTGTCGCGATTGCACGTGGTCTTTGTATGGACCCAGTCTGTATGCTTTTTGATGAACCCACTTCTGCATTAGATCCTGAAATGGTGGGTGAAGTGCTTGAAGTCATGAGCCAACTTGCAAAAGAAGGCATGACGATGATGTGTGTTACCCATGAAATGGGATTTGCAAAAAAAGTTTCAGATCGAGTGATATTTATGGATCAAGGCAAAATTCTAGAGGATTGCCCGACTGATGACTTCTTTAATAAGCCACTAGAGCGACATGAAAGGACAAAATATTTTTTAGAGAAAATTTCAGCAGTACACTAAACATCAGAATGAATCCAAAAATTTCGCGATATCTACTCAAATTATTTTAAATTCGATTTTTATATA
>NZ_JFYL01000132.1 GCF_000632455.1 Acinetobacter sp. Ver3 | reverse complement strand
GTAAGCGTCCGCTGAACACACCTTCTGAATTCATCCTATAAGCCTTAATTTAGTCCCCACTTAGAAACAAGTGGGGACTTAAATTTATGACTACAAATCATCAGACATCCATCGCATCTCTTGCGAAAAAACGAAGAACATACAGTGCTGAATTTAAACAGCAGATCGTTCAGGCTTGTAAAGCACCGGACGTTTCAATTGCTTCAGTCGCTTTGCAACATGGATTGAATACAAATCTTGTATCCAAATGGATTCGCTTAATTGATGCTAAGCCAGGGAGTGATCGCTCACCACTACCGAATAAACCTGCATTTATTGCCTTATCTTGCTCTGCACCATTAGATCCTACTCCTACTGACATGTTAAAGGTTCAAATTACTTTACCCCACTCAAAAGCAGAAATTGGCTTGAAATGGCAAGTATCAGAAATACCTGCCTTGGCAGAATTACTCAAGGCACTGGCAACATGATCCGCATTGATGAAATCTGGTTGTCTACTCAGCCCATGGACATGCGAGCAGGTATGGATACGACCATGGCTCAGGTGGTGAGAGCCTTTGGCTACATCAAACCGCATTGTGCTTACCTGTTCTGTAATAAACGTGGCCATCGCATGAAAGTACTGGTACATGATGGATTGGGCATCTGGCTGTGTGCCAGGCGGCTGGAACAGGGAAAATTCCACTGGGCTCAAGTTCACCAAGGTGAAACCGTGGCCCTCAGCCCGGAACAGTTACAGGCATTAATCCAGGGTTTGCCCTGGCAGCGCATTGGACGACAGCAGGTGGTCACGATGCTCTAAACCAAGCTCGACCATTCTGCCATCCTCCAAACGTTCTATTTCATTCTCTTCATGACCTCAGGCATACTGCGGTCATGAATACACTGCCTGACTTAAACCAACTGACCCATGAACAACTGCTGGAATTTACCAGACAGTTGGCAATCCAGCATCAGTCTCTGGCACAATCAAATCAAGAATTAGAAAAATCAAACCAACAATTGGATGCCAAAGTTCAACATCTTTCCATTCTCAATCAAAAATACGAGCATGAACTGGCGCTGTTTAAAAAGCACAAATTCGCCCAAAAGAATGAACACTTAACGGCAAAACAAATCCATCTGTGGGACGAAGCGGTTGAAGAAGATATTGCCGCGGTTGATCTAGAACTGGAACGGCTAAATGCAGATAAAACCAATGCAGCGACACACAAAGCCAAAACCAATAAACCTAAACGTCGACTGCTGCCAGATCATCTACACACCATCCGTATTGAGCATGAACCTGCATCAACCCAATGCAGTTGTGGCTGCCAACTCCGTCGTATCGGCGAAGATGTCAGTGAAAAACTACATTTCAGACCGGCACAGTTCTATAAGGAACAGCATGTGCGTGGTAAATGGGTCTGTGATCAGTGTGACACTCTGACTCAGCAAGCGATGCCCGCCTATGTGATTGATAAAGGCATTGCTTCACCTGAACTGCTCAGCCATGTTTTGGTATCGAAATATGCCGATCATTTGCCGCTGTACCGTCAGCGCCTGATCTATCAGCGGGCTGGCATTGATCTGTCCAGATCCACGTTATCTGACTGGATAGGTCGCTGCGGTGTAGAACTGGAACCTCTGGCCAATGCCTTAAAAGAGGTGGTGCTGCAACAGCGGGTGCTGCATGCAGATGAAACACCGGTCACCATCATGCGGATGGGTGAGAATAATAAAAAACCGAAGAAAGGTTATGTCTGGGCCTATGCCACCACACAGTACAATCCAGTTCAGGCGGTGATCTATGACTTTCAGGATAGTCGTTCAGGCCAGCATGCTGCAGAGTTCTTGAAAGGCTGGCAGGGCTATCTAGTCTGTGATGATTACAGTGGTTATAAAGCACGTTTTAAATCAGGCCAGGTGATTGAGGTGGGGTGCATGGCCCATGCACGTCGTAAATTCCATGAACTGCATGTAACTGGGAAAAGTCAGGTTGCTGAACAGGCATTAGTGCTGATTCAGAAACTGTATGCGATAGAAGCAGAGCTCAGGAAAAAGACCGATGGTACAGCGGAAGACCGCCGCGAATACCGACAACAGCATAGTCAACCAGTGATGCAACAACTATATGAATGGCTCAACCAACATCATCTGACAGTGCCATCGAGTTCTCCCACCGCCAAGGCCATCAATTACACTCTGAAGCGTTGGCCAGCTTTAAGCCGCTATCTGGATGATGGCAATCTACCTATTTGCAATAATTGGGTCGAGAATCAGATGCGTCCCTGGGCGTTGGGGCGCAAGAACTGGCTGTTTGCAGGTTCGCTGCGCAGTGGTCAGCGAGCGGCAAACATCATGACGTTAATCCAGTCAGCAAAGCTGAATGGCTTGGATCCGTATGCCTATTTAAGTGATGTGCTGAAAAGGTTACCGACACACAAAGTGACCCAAATTGAAGAATTGCTACCACACCGCTGGAAACCTAAATCGAATTAAAAAATAGGCATGGGGTTCAGCGGACGCTTAC
>NZ_JFYL01000131.1 GCF_000632455.1 Acinetobacter sp. Ver3 | reverse complement strand
GTAAGCATCCGGCTAACACAGCCTTACCAAGCGATCCTATAAGCCTTAATTTAGTTCCCACCTAAAAACAAGTGGGGACTTAATCCATGAACATGGATATATATTCAGCAACACCTCCTGTTGCTAAAAAACGCCGAAAATACAGCAAAGAATTCAAACTCAGTATTGTCAATGCCTGCAAAAATCCTAATACCTCGATCGCTTCGGTCGCACTGCAACATAGTATTAATGCCAACCTTGTCAGTCGTTGGATCAGGATCTTCAGCCATCATGATGGTGCCGTGCAGGATCCTACTCATGTGAATCCAGCATTTATTGCTTTGCCTTACACTGCTGCAATCAGCCAACCTATTGATGAGAGGATCACGTTGTGTATCACCGTGCCTCATACGAATAATGATATTCAGCTAAAATGGCAGACATCAGAAATACCTGCCTTGGCAGAATTACTCAAGGCACTGGCAACATGATCCGTATCAATGAAATTTGGCTCTCTACCCAGCCCATGGATATGCGAGCAGGAATGGATACTGTCATGGCTCAGGTGGTGAGAGCCTTTGGCTACATCAAACCGCATTGCGCCTACCTGTTCTGTAATAAACGTGGTCATCGTATGAAAGTGTTGGTACATGATGGACTGGGCATCTGGCTGTGTGCCCGGCGTTTGGAACAGGGTAAATTTCACTGGGCTCAAGTTCACCAAGGTGAAACCGTGGCCCTCAGCCCGGAACAGTTACAGGCATTAATCCAGGGTTTGCCCTGGCAGCGCATTGGACGACAGCAAGTGGTCACAATGCTCTAAACTAGGCTGGTCCATTCTGCTATTCTCCAAACGTTCTATTTCCTCTGCGTCATGACCTCAGGCATACTGCGGTCATGAATACGCTGCCTGACTTAAGCCAACTGACCCATGAACAACTGCTGGAATTCACCAGACAGTTGGCGATGCAGCATCAGTCTCTAGCACAATCAAACCAGCAATTAGATGCCAGAGTTCAACATCTTGAAGTCACCAATCAGCAATTAGATTCTAAAGTTCAACATCTTTCTATTCTCAATCAAAAATACGAGCATGAACTGGCGCTGTTTAAAAAGCACAAATTCGCCCAAAAGAATGAACACTTAACGGCAAAACAAATCCATCTGTGGGATGAAGCGGTTGAAGAAGATATTGCCGCAGTTGATCTAGAACTGGAACGGCTAAATGCAGATAAAACCAATGCAGCGACACAGAAAGCCAAAACCAATAAACCTAAACGTCGACCACTGCCAGATCATCTACACACCATCCGTATTGAGCATGAACCTGCATCAACCCAATGTGCTTGTGGCTGCCAACTCCGTCGTATCGGCGAAGATGTCAGTGAAAAACTGCATTTCAGACCGGCACAGTTCTATAAGGAACAGCATGTGCGTGGTAAATGGGTCTGTGATCAGTGTGACACTCTGACTCAGCAAGCGATGCCCGCCTATGTGATTGATAAAGGCATTGCTTCACCTGAATTGCTCAGCCATGTGCTGGTATCGAAGTATGCCGATCATTTGCCGCTGTACCGTCAACGTCTGATCTATCAGCGGGCGGGAATCGAACTTTCTAGATCAACTTTATCTGACTGGATAGGTCGCTGCGGTGTAGAACTGGAACCTCTGGCCAATGCCTTAAAAGAGGTGGTGCTGCAACAGCGGGTGCTGCATGCAGATGAAACACCGGTCACCATCATGCGGATGGGTGAGAATAATAAAAAACCGAAGAAAGGTTATGTCTGGGCCTATGCCACCACACAGTACAATCCGGTTCAGGCGGTGATCTATGACTTTCAGGATAGTCGTTCAGGCCAGCATGCTGAAGAGTTCTTGAAAGGCTGGCAGGGCTATCTAGTCTGTGATGATTACAGTGGTTATAAAGCACGTTTTAAATCAGGCCAGGTGATTGAGGTGGGGTGCATGGCCCATGCACGTCGTAAATTCCATGAACTGCATGTAACTGGGAAAAGTCAGGTTGCTGAACAGGCCTTAGTGCTGATTCAGAAACTGTATGCGATAGAAGCAGAACTCAGGAAAAAGACCGATGGTACAGCGGAAGACCGCCGCGAATACCGACAACAGCATAGTCAACCAGTGATGCAACAACTATATGAATGGCTCAACCAACATCATCTGACAGTGCCATCGAGTTCTCCCACCGCCAAGGCCATCAATTACACTCTGAAGCGTTGGCCAGCTTTAAGCCGCTATCTGGATGATGGCAATCTACCGATATGCAACAATTGGGTCGAGAATCAGATGCGTCCCTGGGCGTTGGGGCGCAAGAACTGGCTGTTTGCAGGTTCGCTGCGCAGTGGTCAGCGAGCGGCAAACATCATGACGTTAATCCAGTCAGCAAAGCTGAATGGCTTGGATCCGTATGCCTATTTAAGTGATGTGCTGAAAAGGTTACCGACACACAAAGTGACCCAAATTGAAGAATTGCTGCCGCACTGCTGGAAACCTAAATCGAATTAAAAAATAGGTATGGGATTCAGCGGACGCTTAC
>NZ_JFYL01000130.1 GCF_000632455.1 Acinetobacter sp. Ver3 | reverse complement strand
ACAAACACATTTCGCATAATATAGATTATGTTAAATTAAGTACACTTGAATGATATCAGCGTTAGTGTATCAAGCATTAAAATTGAGCCCTCATTATTTATAAAAGCGTGTATTGGGCTGAACGAGCAGCCAATTGAGTTTATGCAAAATCTCAATATGTTATTGGGTCAATGTCCGATAAAGGTGATGTTTTACCGAAAGATTATAAAAAGGCATTGGATTGGTACACTAGGGCAGCAAATCAAGGCAATAATGATGCTACACAAGCTCTTAAAACGATGAAAAGTAAGTTGATTACAAATAATTAACTCACCTAACAGTTTAGGAAATAAAAGAAGGCAGTTAAAAATCTGCCTTTTTATTTATTGTTGAATTCTATTTTTAAGCTAATTTTTTGTTAAATACCCATAAAATGTTAGCTATATAGCTAACATTTGAAAATTTGTATGATATATTAGCTATATGGCTAATATTTGTGATTGGATTGCTATGATGAGTAGAGTAGAAATTGGGGAAAAAATTCGTATAGCACGAAAAGCTCTTGGTCATACACAGCAAGAATTATCAGAATTGACTCGAATTAACAAAACCACAATTTCTGAAATCGAGAATGGCCGCTTTACTGGTTCGTTTGACATATTTGAGCGTGTACTTGATACAGTAGGTTTACAGTTTGATGTATATCCGAAGCAACATTCGTTGCCCCACTGGGATGATATTGAAAATATGTTTTCGGAGGATAGCGAATGAGTACACCAAAGCTTCCAGCCAAAATCACTAATATTAAGGTATGCGCTAATCATGCTGAATTAGGCGTTTTAACATATGGTTCAGTGCACCACTATCAGCCGACTCAGGAAAAACAGCATGTATCACTCACTATGACTCGCAAAGGCATAGATGGTTATTCTTCCGGTGCACTTCACCCAATTTTTGCTCAGAATTTACCAGAAGGTTTTAATCGACGATTTATTGCTGAAAAACTTGCCAGATATGCCAAAGTTAATGACATGTATTTATTGGCACTACAAGGCAGTCAAGGAATTGGAATGCTCTCTTATAAAAGTGAGCTAAATTTGCCTGACGCAGATTCTTTAAACTTGAGTGAAATCCTATCTTACCGTAGTAAAGAACCCCTTTTTCCACAGCTATTAGAAAAATATTATCTCAGAAATTCTCTGTCCGGTATGCAACCCAAAGTGAGCATTCCGAATGCAAAAACTGTTCAAACGGATAGAACAGTTCAACAAAAAGATTTAATCGTAAAGTCGTTTGATTCGGAATTTCCATTACTTACCGTCAATGAATTTGTTTGTATGCAGGCTGCGCGACAGTGTGGGCTTGAACCGCCACAAACGTACTTGTCTGAAAATTTAGAAACATATGTTGTAGAACGGTTTGATAAATCCAGTGATGGTACAAAACTAGGTTATGAAGATTTTACGACGCTCATGAAGAAATCAAATGACCCCGATGCAAAATACACAGGGAGCTACGAAACACTATTGAAAGCGACCCTTTTATACACTGGAAGCATAACTGAGGTTGAAAAAATGTATAAATGCATCGTATTCAACTGCTTAATTGGGAATGGTGATGCGCATCTGAAAAACTTTGCTCTACAGTATTCTCCGGATATGAAAAACATTTTTGTTTCACCACCATTTGATATTACGCATACACTTATATACGAATCAATAGATAATAAAATGGCGCTTAAACTCGCTGGAAGCAAAGCATTTCCTGAAATATCACATCTCTTAAAATTAGCTGAAAGCGAGCATTTTAGAATTAGAAATCCGCGAGAAATCATCGAATCTTTTAGCGAAAACATATTGGATTATCTCCAAGTATCTAATGAAGTGCAGCTATTTGATGGATTGCGGACATCTATAGAACAATCAATCTCAAATATTATAAAATCAAGCTCTAGTACAAAAATTTATCGACATGACAGAAAGAAGAAATTTGAATAATGAGAACAATAACCTATAAGTTACTGTTCTCGCCTACGCCAAAAGAATAGACGTCGTTTGTCCAAGAGATGCTTTAAATAGGCTTTGTTGCACAAACCTATCTATAAAGGCTTATTCAACATTATAATTCTCAAATGAATAAGCCCACATCTAAAATCTATCGCACAACCAATTAGCCTTCTTATAACAAAGCATTAATAAATCGAGAAAATATCTCTATTTGGTTTGATCCCAAAAACTCAATGGTACGCTCAACCAAAGGGCAAGCATGGTCTAAATCAAACCTATTCTGATGCTGCTATCCAATGCTGAACCGTACCGGGTTTGTCGGAGAGTCAATATTCTGACAGACTACCCCGATGACAAAATTAAAATATACCCCTGAAATCAGAGAAAGAGCGGCTCAATTATTGATTGAATCTGAAAAAGATTATCCTTCTACTTGGGCTGTAATCACAGCAATTTCGCCTAAGATTGGTTGTACTCCTGAAACACTTCGTGCCTGGCATCAAAAGTATTCAGATCAGCAAAATCCTATTAAAGTACAACAGATATCTGATCAAGAAAAAATGAAGCAAATGGAACGTGAAATTAAAGAATTAAAGCGTGCCAATGAAATTCTACGTAAAGCAGCCGCTTTTTTCGCCCAGGCGGAGCTCGACCGCCCACACAAATAATGGTGGATTTTATCCATAACAATAAAGATCGATATGGTGTTGATGCGATTTGTAGGATTTTACCGATCGCAGCTTCAACCTATTACCGAACTTTAGATCTCGTTGATGAGAAGCATTGCTTCGCAAGAGAATATCGAGCGAAACGAGATCTACATG
>NZ_JFYL01000129.1 GCF_000632455.1 Acinetobacter sp. Ver3 | reverse complement strand
AACAGAATAGTCAAAAATAATATTATAATTTTCAATAAAATAACCCTAACTCGTTATTTCATTGTGTCTTATTGATGAACTAAACTCAATAAAAAAGCCGCACCTGCAAATAAACCTGCAAAGGTACGATTCATCACTTTTTGCTGACGAGGTGATTTAAGTAAACGCAATACCTTCGCTGCAAGACCTGTATATCCAGCCATAACGATAAGATCGATAGCAATCATTGTACAAGCCATGATGAGATATTGTGGCCATTGAGGCTTTGAAAGATCCAGAAACTGTGGCAATACTGCCAATAAGAATACAATTGCTTTTGGATTACTCATATTGACAAAGAAACCGCTGATTACTAGCTTCATCGCTGACTTTTGCTTTAAATCAGTGTGAATTTCGATGGACTGCACTGGGGCTTTCCACTGTAAATATGCTAAATATAATAAATACCCAACCCCAAACCATTTGACGATCAAAAATGCCAAAGGAGTCGTAGCAAAAAGTACGCCTGCTCCCGCAGCGACAACTCCAATTTGAACCAAAAGTGCAAGCTGCAGACCAATTGCATTCCAATAACCTCGTTTGAATCCATAATTCAAACCACTAGACATTGATGCAATAGCACCTGCACCAGGCGAAATACTAATAACCCAACATGCAAGCATGTAGGCAAACCACATTTGATAAGACATAACGATTTGGGAGATTTATTTTGATGAGATTATATGACAATTCGACTTTTTTAAGATTTAAAATTTGAATGTTTTTTTAAACGTCTGTCTGTTCAGCACTATGATGATCAGGCACAATGTGATCAGCAAAATTAGGATATTATAATTTCAGGAGCCATGAATGACTTCCCAATCCGTAATCTTACCATTACCCTCAGATCATGCTCGCTTTATCACTTTGCGTTTAAAAGATTTATCAATAGATCAACTAAAAGAAAAACTTGAAGATCTCTTTACGACTCGTGATCGCTTAATTACTCAACATCCTCATGCTCAAATTAAAACTGCGGTGGCTTTTGGACCAGAACTTTGGTCACAACTTTACCCTCACCAACCAGAATGTTTTAAACAGCTTGAACCAATTCAAGGCTCTTTCACCATGCCTGTGGTCCCTGCTGATGTTTTAATCCATATCGCAGCACAGCGTACTGATATTTGCTTTGCCTTAAGCCAAGCTTTTTTTGAAGGAATTCAGGATTTGGTTGAGGTTTTAGATGAGCGCGTGTGCTTCCGAAATTTTGATGGTCGAGATTTAACTGGTTTTATTGATGGCACCGAAAACCCTCAATTTCCAGATGATCGCGCTGAAACAGCTTTACTAGGTGAAGATGCAGGAATTTTCACTGATGGCTCATTCGTTTTTGCTCAACGTTATCGTCATGATCTAGATAAATGGAAAAAACTTAAAGTTGATGCACAAGAGCAAGTGATTGGGCGCACCAAACTCGAAAGCATAGAGCTTGATGACGATGTTAAACCTGACAATGCACATGTGGCTCGCACCATTGTTGAAGATGATGAAGGTGAGGAGCTTGAAATTCTTCGTCATTCTTTACCGTATGGCGATGGACGTGGTGATCAAGGTTTGTATTTTATCGCTTATACGAAAGATTTAACACGTATTGATCGCATGCTGACACGTATGTTTGGAACTAGTGGCGATGGTATTCATGATCGCTTATTGCACTTTGTTGCGCCTTTAGACGGAGCTTATTATTTTGCCCCAAGTGAAGAGTTGCTAGAAAAGGTATTGGAAGATTAAACAATAGAAAGCCGACGAGAGTCGGCTTTATTAATATTACAATCACTAAATACTACAAGCAGTTAATATCCTTGATTTCTAAAGATATTTTATTGAATTGAGTTATTTTCTTTGTCTTAAAATTCTTATAAGTAACATCGTATAATAAATACCCTTGAGACATAAATGTATATTGCCCGGCTTTGTTGCATAAAGATTTTAAAGATAGAGCTTTCCTAAGTTGTTTAAATTTAAGTGACAACTTGGGTATGAGCTCGGCCTAATTCCATAAATTTATTTAATACTGCCACACGTGCATGAATCTCATTCACCTGGCTTTGAAAACTCCGTGCACTGAGTTTATCTCCCAATAATTTGATGCAATGCATCTTGGTTTCTACCAAGCTTCGACGATGATAACCAGACCACTTTTTCCAAAGCGTTCTTCCCAAACGTTTCACTGTTTTTAGTAATTCATTCCGCTCTAAAGATCTCAATTTCTGATCTTTCCATGGCTTTGCATTTTTCCTTGGTGGAATGATCGCATGTGCAGCTCGATCTAAAATGACTTGTCTGCAGTGCTTCGTATCGTAAGCACCATCGGTATAGACCGAATCAATTCGTTCATCTAAAGGAATTTGAGCAAGTAAATCACCGAGTACTTGCGAATCGCTCACATTATTTGTAGTAAGCTGTACTGCACGTATTTTCAGGGTTTCAGCATCGATACCAATATGCAGCTTACGCCATTGGCGATGATATTCAGGTCCATGTTTCCTACGTTTCCATTCACCTTCACCTAGAAACTTCAAGCCAGTTGAGTCTACAAGTAGATGTAACCCATCACTATTTTTTTGATAGCTAATCGCAATATCAATATGTTTTTGTCTTCGACAAAGCGTACTGTAATCTGGCGCTGTCCAACTTAATCCACATAGTTTAATCAGGCTTTGAACAAAACCTGTGACCATGCGTAGAGAGAGTCTGAATAAAGATTTGATCATTAAACAGCATTGAATAGCGGTGTCTGAGTAAGTTTGACTTCGACCTTGCTTGCCTTGTGATTGTGCATACCACTGAGTGTTTGGATCGAACCAAATAGCAATATTCCCACGATTAATGAGAGCTCTGTTATATGCGGGCCAATTGGTTGTGCGGTAGATTTTGTGTGTAGGCTTCTTCATTTGAAAATTATATTGCTGAAGAAGCCGTCTATGCTAGGTTTGTGCAACAAAGTCACTCTGATGTATAAAAACGTAAAGAGCTAATTTCTTTTTCACTATCTAAAAATCCAAAATTAGTGGTGGTG
>NZ_JFYL01000128.1 GCF_000632455.1 Acinetobacter sp. Ver3 | reverse complement strand
GGGGGAAGTTAATCAAACGATTAAGCTTGACCTTCAGCAGCTGCAGCTTGAGCGCGTTGCATGTTTGCCTCAAACTCAGCATCGAAGTTAATCGGTGTAAGAAGTAATTGAGGGAAGCTACCTTTAGTTACAAGATCATTCACCGCTTCACGAAGGAATGGGAACAAAATATTAGGGCAATAAGCACCAAGAATGTACGGAAGACGTTCATCTTCAACGCCATCAATCAAGAAAATACCTGATTGTGTTACGTCTACGATAAATGCAGTTTCACCTGCATTCGCAGCTTGTACAACCACTTTTAAAGAAACTTCAAAATGAGTTGGATCTACTTTTTCAGCTGATGAAGAAAGATTGATGTTTAACTCAGGTTGCCATTCTTTTGTAAAAACCGCAGCACCAGGAACTTCAAAAGAAATATCTTTTGTATAAATACGTTCTAATGCTAATTGTGGTTGAACTTGTTGTTCTTCACTCATTCTTAATTCCTTAGATTTAGTGATTATGCCAATAATTCGTCTAGTTTACCTTCACGCTCTAAAGCATAAAGTTGGTCGAAACCACCGATGAATTGATCTTTAATGAAAATTTGTGGCACTGTGCGATGGTTGGTTTTTTGCATTAACTCAACACGAACCTCAGGTGCTTCTTTTGATAAATTAATTTCTTTGTACTCAATGCCTTTACGTTCAAGGAGTTGCTTTGCACGTACGCAATAAGGACACATCGTTGTTGAATATACAGTCACTTGAGCTGTCATTTTACAAACTCCTTAAGCTTTTTTGCTTTTTACTAAAGGTAAGCCTTGAGCTTTCCAGTTACTAATGCCACCGTCTAAACGATAACTATCTGTATGACCGACTTGTTGTAAAGCAGAGCCTGCAACTTGGCCTAAATTACAAATGAATACCAATGGACGGTCCGCAGCTTTTAATTCTTCAACATTGGCAGCAATTTGACTATATGGAATATTACGACTACCACTAATATGACCTTCACGGAAATCTTTAGCATCGCGCAAATCAATCAGCATCGCATTTTTAGCTTTCACTAAAATTCCGAGCGATTGTGGCGAAATTTTACGACCACTACGTTGTCCTTCAAAAACGAAAAACAAAACAATAAGGGCCCCTAAAATTGCAAATAAAAAGGGGTGATTCCCCATAAATTCGAACCAACGTTCCACAAATCACCTAATGACTAATTAAAAACTGCGTTGAGTATAACGTATATATATGGTGATCAAAATCACTGCTTCAAGGGCGTGCTTAAAGAAAACTAATTTTTTTGTTGCGCCTCAGTAATCTCATCTATTAGACGTAAATAACTTTCTAAACGTCTTTGTAAAATATCACCATTTTTGACACCTTCTTTAAGCGCACATTGCTTTTCGTGCGTATGGGTGCAATTGCGATACTGACAATGTCCTAAGAGCGCAGAAATTTCAGGAAAGCCACCATCGATTTTCTCATGATCTAAATGCCATAAGCCAAATTCACGAATACCTGGGGAATCGATTAAAGCACCATTTTCACCAAAACGAATTAAACGTGTTGAGGTCGTGGTATGTTGACCGAGTGCGGAGTTTTCTGAAATGACATTGGTTTTTTGATCAGCATCAGGAATGATGGCATTAATAAGTGTACTTTTCCCAACACCTGATTGACCTACAAATGCAACAGTTTGGTTGTCAATACGTTGAATCAACTCATCTAAATTACCATTAGATTGGGTCAGGATGAAATCATAACCAAGTTGACGATATTCTTCTGCTAACAGCAAAATTGGATCATTTTCTTTCAGTAAATCACATTTGTTTAATACTAATAAAGCAGGAATATTGGCATCTTCACATGCAACCAAATAACGATCAATTAGGGTTGGTGCAGGTTCTGGTAACGGTGCAATCACAATGACGATCAGGCTGATATTTGCAGCTACTGGTTTTACTTTGTGATAACGATCTGGGCGAGTCAACAAGGATTGTCGCGGTTGAATCGCTGTGATAATACCTAAGCCAGTATTTGGATCTGCTTGCCATTTTACGCGATCACCTGTAACCAATAATTCTAAATTGGTACGGGTATGACAACGCCAAACGCTATTCAGCTCAATAGGTTTCCAAAAAGGTTCTGGCTCACCTTCTTTGGTATCTGGTTTTATTGGATGTTGATCAGGCAAGGAGAGGGCTTGTACTTCGAGTTGTCGACCATAGTGTTGGACGACTAAGCCTTCTAAGTCGTGAGACGTGTCGAGTTCTTCTTGACGTGTTTGATGTTGTTTCTGAATACGACGTTGTTGTTGCTCTGTCAAACGACGCTTACGAATTAAAGCCATTCACAACCTAAAAAACCTTGAAATTTAGATGGCAAAAATAGCATGATGAGCCATGGATTTACAGCCAAGATCGGAATAATTTGCTACTATCCATCTTTAATTTAGCCCAATAAGATTGCACTTTATGAGCAGCACCCCAGATACCCGCTTAATTTGGATCGACCTTGAAATGACAGGGTTAGATACAGACAATGATCAGATTATTGAAATTGCAACGATTATTACGGATGATCATTTAAATATTCTTGCTGAAGGCCCAGTGTTAGCTGTACATCAGTCAGATATTATTTTAAATGCGATGGATGAGTGGAATACACGTCAGCACGGGCAATCTGGACTTATTGAACGCGTACGCCGTAGTAAGTTAACTGCGCAAGATGCTGAGCAACAAACACTTGAATTCTTAAAAAAATGGGTCAATCCTAAATCATCTCCAATGTGTGGAAACTCAATTTGCCAAGATCGCCGTTTCTTACATCGTTTAATGCCAGAGCTTGAGCAGTTCTTCCATTACCGTAATTTGGATGTGTCTTCTGTTAAAGAGTTAGCAAAACGCTGGCGCCCAGAAATTATGAGTGGTTTAAAGAAAAATGCTTCTCATCTTGCGATGGATGATATTCGTGACTCAATTGCTGAATTGAAGTATTACCGTCAATATTTTTTCATCTCAAATAATTAAAAAGTTCTGTTGAAATTTTAGAAAAGGGGCTAAGGCCTCTTTTTTATAGATTTTATAAATGATCTAAAGAACAAAGTATTAATTAAAATGTTTAAAA
>NZ_JFYL01000127.1 GCF_000632455.1 Acinetobacter sp. Ver3 | reverse complement strand
TTCATGGTCTGTAGTCAACCAATCTTTTCTATACTGCTCTGGAATCACGATGATGGATCGCTTCTCATCCTTCGGTGCATGGAACTGCTTCATGAATGGGTGATGATCAGAATTGATGGTGAGCATTGAAAATGAACGTACCTTATTGCCATTAATCACAGCATCGTCATAGATACCAGCAACTGTAAAAGGCTGTTCATCTTTACGCTTGATGGTGTACCAGTGTGGTTTGCCATTGATGTATTTGGGTTCATAGAACTCCTGTACAGGCACAAGGCAAAACTTGCTGTACTTCCAAGCATGTCGAAAACTGGGCTTATCTGCTACAGACTCGGTACGAACGTTATAGGTATGACTACTGAATTTCAACTCTTTTGCCCAGCTCGGGAGCAAGCCAAACTTTGCTATATCAAGTTCCAAATGTTCAGAGCCATTTAAAATGATCGGGGCATGGTAAGAAGGGAACACATGGTCCTTAAGCTCAAGATTGAACAGGCTGGTATCGACACCTAAAAGTGTCAAATTTCTTTTACTTGGAAATAGGTAATTTGAGCACATTGTATGATCACATAACTAAAGAATTTATCTGAAATTGTATACGATGCTTCATGGAACACATGGGATTTATGGTGTCAGTTCAAGTAGGCTATATGAAAAAAGTCATGATGGGGCAAGTTACATTTTCAGTATGACTTATGGGATGCAAAACTACGTTGGGCGTGAAGTCATAAAAAAATTAATCAGGATTTTGCATAAATAGTGCGCCGTAAGGCGCATTATTTTTAAGGAAGGTTTGTATTACTCGACAATATATAACTTATGTTTTTTCTTCGGGGGCTCAACTTTAGCTAAAGCATCAAATGTTAATTGATTAAAATCTTCTTCAGAGATTCCAATTTCATCAAGCATTTTATTTTTATCAAAAGATGGTTGTGAGGCTAAAACAGAGATAATTTTGGGCAACATCAAACTCTCATCTCGATGAGTTTCTTCAGGTTCATTAATGTTGTAGCCCAACGAATTGATCTTTATAGAGTTACTACGATTAACCCAATCACTAACTAATCCCAGCTTGTGAGCTTTATAGTTAATAGCCTTCAGGGATGTTCGCCAAATCTTTTTATACTCAATCATATTTTCTAGTGAAAAATAGCGTGGAGCAGTAGAAAGAAATGCATCTGTTGGCATTAAAAATTCAGATGAAAATTGATCCGCTTCAGTTTCGAGAACACGATTATCTTTCTCGACACGAATTTTTTTGTTATGCGTATGCATAACGATATGACCAAGTTCGTGTGCACAATCGAAGCGGGCTCTTTCGGCAGACTTAAATGTATTTAGAAATATGAAAGGGCTACCACTTTCATCATCAAAAAAAGATAGTGCATCAATTTCTCGAATTTCAGTCGGTAATCTAAAGACACGGATTCCCTTTAGCTCACACAACGAAACAATGTTATTAATAGGTTGATTACCTAAAGCCCATAAACCTCTCAACTCTGACGCTAGGTGATCGGCATACTTAGATTCACCCAAAAACTCAGTAATATCTAAATCAGGACGGTGAAAAGTAGGTAACTTTACTTTCTGATTTAAGTACTTGTTAATATTTATTGCTAAAAGAGTATATGCCTCATTAGCTTTTCTATGCTGTGCTTTAATACGAGCAACCGATCTATAGAAGATTTGGTCTGTTTCATGTGGTTGTGTGTCATTACCTGCAAAGAATGACTTGGGTAAATTTAATACACGGCATATATCATCTTGATCATTTTCATTGATTTCTTTATCCACGTCTAAAAGTTGCTTTACCTTAGAGATAGAGCAACTCAATTTTTCTGCGAAATCGGTATTGCTAAGTCCTCGTAATTCTTTAGCAATACGTAAACGATCTTTATTAAACACATTAACCTCAGATTAAACTACAAGCTGAATATCAAAATCATCTGGTTTAATTTCATTAGATGGTTCCAATACTGGCTTAGGATCAGTTTTTACAGGAACTGTATTATCTATTTCAAATGCAATTCTGCAAGTATGGTCACTTGGTAAAATTGAAATTTTTTTCGCTTTTAAGTCCTGTACGAAGCTAGTTGGGTATGCAAATTCAAAAGGAATATTTGGGATATCAATGTCTTTATAGGCTGGATGTGATGCTGAAGGAAAGTATAAAATCCATGTTCTCAATTTTGTCTCATCATCATAAGCAGACTGATTCTCCTTAATATTATTTAATGTCATTAATCCTTTTTCACAGTGTGCTGATACAACTTGATCAGCTAACCCCAATGCAATATTCCCGCTCATAAAGATAATTTGTATTTTCTTTACTGTATTCTCAATTCTTGGCTGGCTGTCATTGTGGAATATCCAAGCAGGATCAGATTGTCGAAGCAGTAAAGCAATCTGTTCTCCAATTTTTCCCCATCGTGCAATAAAGCGTGCACGGTTATAGTGAGTATTTGTTCTATAGTCAGCATCACCGATCATAATTGCGTTTCTGACTAACTCGAGATCAGGTAATCCTAACTGTTTAGCTTTTTTGATAGCATTTTCACCTTTGAAAAAATCACATGGCGTGGGTTCAGAAGGTTGGATTGATTCTTCATCAAGGAGATTTAAATTCATCTTAAAAGTTATCCTAAAGTAGCGAATGTCTTTTTTATAACATCTTTTGATGTTTTAAAAAAGACATTTTTATAAATGTGTGCTATCTTCACTTACAACTTGATAATAAGAATTTTGGAGAAGAGACGTTGAGTAACTTATTCATTAATCATAAAAATTGTCCTGAATGCGGTGGCCGTATCAAAGGCTATTATTACTACTGTGGGCAGTGTGGTAGTCAAAATGTTGTAAACTGGAAGCACACGGGGATATTTTTGTTGATTGCTGGAAAGATTTTTCTGGTTGCTATGCTTTTTTTGCTAAAAAATTTTGTTCAAATCCATTTTTTTCACAAGTTTCATTGTGCTAATTTTTTTAAATAATTCATAGAGGTTGATAGTAAAATGAAAGTTAAAGATTTAATTAAATAATTAGAAGAATTTGATCTGGAATTAGATGTTTTAATTGCTAATGAAGAGAACAAAATCATTGGCATAAAAACCCTAGCCCGATTC
>NZ_JFYL01000126.1 GCF_000632455.1 Acinetobacter sp. Ver3 | reverse complement strand
CTGCTAAAGTTCAAACATCCTTAACAAACGCTACCGATCAATCTTATGAAGTACCAAATAAAATTTTTAATATTTCTACAAAAAAAACTTATGAGGTATATGAATATAATGATTGGAATCCGCTAATTTTTTTACCAGAGAGAGCTATATCAGTAGCTGACTTTACAGGACGAAAAAAAGAAATCACTGAGCTTATTGACTGGTTTAATGATCCAGAAGACTCAAAACGATGTCTTGTATATGGTGATGGTGGCATTGGAAAGACAACTCTCATTTTAGAATTTATGCATCGTGTCCTTGAAGGTTCTATTGAGGTCGAATGGAAACCCAGTGTTATTACTTTTTACACAGCAAAAAAGACTCGTTGGGGAATACATGGTTTAGAATCACTCACGAACAACAATCTAGGCGTTGCAGATGTCGCTTTACATATAGCACAACTATTAGAAGTCAAACTTGACAATAGTTGGTATCAAAAAGATGCAGAAACTATTATTCAAAAATTAAAAGGCTTACTTGAAAAAGAGAAGATTAAAAAAAATGAGCATCTCATTATTTTAGATAATACAGAAACTATGGCTGAAAATGATGATGATATTATTAATCTAGGTAAACAAATACACTTACTTTCCCGTTATGCTGGAAGAGTAATTCTTACTTCTCGTCGTACAGAAAGACTTGAAGCAAGACCAATTGAAACAACTAAATGGTCCGATGAAGAAGGTGTAGAATATATTCAAAAAAGAGGAGATATATTAAATATTGATGCAATAAAAAAGGCTGGCATACCTACTTTAAAAAAAATCACTCGAGAACTCAATAATAAACCATTGATTTTGAATGTTTTCATTCAATTTGCAAATGAACTACAAAGCTCACTTAATAGCGCATTAGATAAAGTGAAAAGATTACAGGAAAAAGACTTAGGGATGTTCTTGTTTTCTGATGTTTGGGAAAGATTTAATGAAAAAGAAAAGCACTTTTTACTTCTCTTAACCTATTTTGGTCCTGATCATGATCAATATTTTATGCAATTAGCTTCTGATAAAGCTAATTTAACTTTTTCTTTAGCTCAGAGCACATTAGAAGGTAGTAAAGGGATTTGTCAACTTAGTAGTATTGATGGCCAACTTCAGATTACTTTCAACAATGATTTTATGAAATTTTGTAAAGATAGAACTGTAAATTTTAATGATCAAACACATCCTCTTCAAAAAGATCTAGAAACAATCCAAAAAAGATATATAGAGTTTTTAAAACATATTGAAGTAGAAATATCAGATAATGATCAAAAAGCTTATTTAAGTAGGTTTGCACGGGCAGCTAGAAAATTCTTTAATGAGGGTAATAAAGAACAAGCAATTTCATACTATGAATTAGCGATAGATGAGGATCCAACAAATATTTGGTTATTAGAGAAGTATTCAAACACTCTATTTATATATAAAGATTTTCTACCAGCATTAGAAAAAATCAATAAAGCTACTAACATTGATCCTAATCACTCAGAACTCCAATTTACTAAAGGTAAAATATTAGCCAGAATTAAAAATAAAACCAAAGAATCTATAACGTGCTTAGATTTAGCTCATAAACTCGGGAAATCTATGCACCTATGTGAGTTACAAAAAATATATGCTTATTTAGCAGATGGAGATATAGAGCACGCAACCATATCATTAAATATCGCTAAGAGTAATATCCCTAACGATTCTTATTACCAAAAGTGCAAGATAGAAATTGAACGCTTAGAACGCAAAATAAATCAATATATATTGCCTCTATAGAAAATGTTACTTTAGATGTATTTATAGAATTACCTATAAGCACATTAATGAGGGTCAATAAATTTAACTTTTTAATAATCAATGAGGCAGTATGTTTTATATATTTCTTGATACGTGTGTTTTTTTAGATATTTCTACTAAGAAACAAGAATTACCACTAGTTTCTGCATTGGAAGAACTTGTTCGTACTAAAGTAGCAAAGTTAGTCGTAATTGACTTAGTAGCTCAAGAATATGAAAGAAACAAAGAAGAGGTCGCAAACAAAACAGCAAAACGATTATCTCAAGAATTTAAACAAGTCAAAGCAGTTGTAAGTGAGTTTGCAAAAAAAAATAAAGCTCAAACCATTGAAGTACTAAACGATATAAATGCAAGACTTCCTCTTTTGACTGATGCTAACTATGCAACCATTAACAGAGTTGAGAGACTAATTGAATCAGCGGAAAAAATAAGTATTAGCGAGCGCTCAAAGATTGCAGCCATTCAACGAGGCTTAGATAAAAAAGCTCCATTCCATATCAGTAAAAACTCAGTAGCTGATGCTGTAATTATTGAGCAATTTTATGAATTTTCATTAGGTGTCAATACGGCAGATAGTTGTTTTTTCATAACACATAATCATAACGACTTTTCTGCCAAAGACCATCGAAAGCCTCATACTGATTTTGAAAATATTTTCAATGGTAATACTTGTTATTTTAACAACTTAGCATCCGCAATCAACCAGATTGATAATAATTACTTAGCTGAAATAGAGTTTGAATATGACTTTACAGAAGAAACTCGGGGTTTAAGAGAAATTCTCGATGTATTAGACGAGCTAGTGGATAAAATTTGGTATAACCGTCATCAAAATCTAATCTGGAAAATAAATGAAGGTGAGATAGAAATTGTTCCTAAAGGTACGAAACACTATGGTAATCATTTTATTCACGAAGATATTCTTGAAGGTGCAATCAAATCTGCCAAACAAGTTAAAGAGACATATGAAGATGTTGGCCCTTGGAATGACTTTGAATGGGGTATGATTAACGGTAAATTGTCAGCTCTACGTTGGGTATTAGGTGACGAATGGGATATGTTAGATACCTAAGATAACAATCGATATCGTTTTCAACTGAATATTATATTTTTCAATCTCTTAAGTATGATACTTTACTAAGAAATATGAATAAAGATAGTTAGAACAGGATATTCCCCTTTCTCAAACCAACCGTACTACAAATTTAATTGTCTAATCGTATAACTCTCAAAACCACTAAATCAAGTAGAGCCATTTCAATTTATCTTCTTAAGATTGCAAAACAATAAAATACAATATATGGTATCAAAATTCAAAGAACTACCACTATATATAGTGGTTATTAAAAATAGAAACATTTTAGGAATAATTTGTAGAAAAATTTGCATACTCTTTACTGTTCAGTTATTA
>NZ_JFYL01000125.1 GCF_000632455.1 Acinetobacter sp. Ver3 | reverse complement strand
CACCCTGTTTAGAACCACAGGCATCATCACCGAAGCCTCACAAGGACAAAGCGATGGGGCACTGACCCTCTACAAACTCACGCTTAACGATGCAACTTCACTTTGGCACAAACGCCGCAACAGCCGCGTATTTATGAACAAATCCGTGGTCGAAGTCGTCGAAATTCTCTTTGAAGAATGGCAAAACAAAAGCCCGCTCTTTGCCTCGAGCCTCAGCCTAGACCACAGTGGATTGCAACAACAATACGACATCCGACCCTTCATCATGCAAAGCAACGAAAGCGACTACGAATTTCTGACTCGCTTACTACGCAGTGAAGGCATTAACTGGCTCATTGATGAAGCGCAACCGATTGTACCGAGCAACAACAGCCCGATTGAAGCACAAAAGCTCCGCTTGATTGACGACAACAGCCAATACCAAGCCCTTAACCGACGCAACATTCGCTACCATCGTAGTGATGCGACAGAACAATTTGATAGCATCACCAGTTTTATTGGACAACGCAGCCTACAACCCACCGCAGTCCACCTACAACGCTGGCAAGCCACAGCCCTCGAACAAGAAGAAGGCGCAGGCTCAGTCCAAAGCAAACACCAACACAGTGACCACCAAGACAATGCCAGCCTAGGCCTCGAACAAGCATGGCACATCAGCCCTGCATGGATCCAAGACCTCAAAGGCGAAGACCAAGCCACCGCCTCAGGTAACAGCCAAGTCGAAAAACTCAACCAACACCTCAGCGACTACTACGCCGGACAAAGCAAACAATTCATCGCCAAAGCCAGCGTCAGAGACAGCCAAGTCGGCTACTGGTTCAAACTCGATGGCCATCCAGAAATTGAACAACATAGCGGAGCTGACCAAGAATTCCTCATTGTAGGCAAACGCTACTACAACCAAAACAACCTACCCAAAGACTTAGACCAACAAGTCCAACAACTGCTACAACGCAGCCAATGGACGCCAAAACACAAGACAAACACCAACCAAGCAACCCACACGGACCAAGAACGCCAAGCCAGCGAACTCATCCTACAACGACGCAACATCAAAACCGTACCCGAATACAACCCCTTACAACATCGACCTAGCACCCATCCGCAACGTGCCAAAGTGGTGGGACCTGCAGGAGAAGAAATCCATGTCGATGAATGGGGGCGCATCAAAGTACGCTTCCTGTTTACCCGAGCAGAAGACCACCAATTTGATGGCGGTGCCGGCAGTAACAACAACGATACCGATTCAGCTTGGGTCGATGTACTGACCCCATGGGCGGGCGAAGGCTATGGTGCACGCTTCCTTCCTCGAATCAATGAAATCGTGGTTATCGACTTCTTTGACGGCAACATCGACCGTCCCTTTGTGGTGGGCCGCCTACATGAAGCCCAACGCAGCCCAACTCGATTTGACAGTCAAGGCCAACTGCCAGATACCAAAAAACTCGCAGGGATTAAAAGTAAAGAAGTCCAAGGCGAAGGCTATGGACAACTCCGCTTTGATGACACCACAGGACAAATCTCCACCCAACTGCAAAACACCCACGGGGCGAGCCAACTTAACCTAGGGAATCTCAGTCATCCCAAAGCAACCGCAGAAAGTGAAGGACGAGGCGAAGGTTTCGAACTCAGAACTGACCAATGGGGTGCAGTACGAGCGGGCGAAGGCATACTC
Source organism: Acinetobacter sp. Ver3 (assembly GCF_000632455.1). Classification (GTDB taxonomy): domain Bacteria; phylum Pseudomonadota; class Gammaproteobacteria; order Pseudomonadales; family Moraxellaceae; genus Acinetobacter. The sequence continues at coordinate 1,606 of NZ_JFYL01000125.1, read as the reverse complement.
ATCTCCACCTACAAACAAGAACAAGCCAAAGCAAACCATCTCGATGCAAGCGAAGCCAAACAACAACTCGAAAGTAGCTTAAACAACGCCAAAGCCCTCAGTGAAGTGGCAAAAAACCAACAAACTGATCCACTGAGCTTACTCGAAAACCTACAGGGCTATCTCAAGAACTTAGAGAGCGAAGACCAAAGCAAAGCCGCGGCTTTTAAACAAGCGATCATGCTCTTGGCTTCACCAAGTTCAATTGCCGTAGAAAGTAACGAAGACATCCACCTCAGTGCAGATGGGCAGATCAACCAGATTGCACAAGGAAGCATTAACACCAGCACGCAAGACAGCATCATCGGACATGCCAGCAAAAAGATCAGTTTATTTGCAGCGCAAGAAGGGGCACGACTGTATGCAGGCAAAGGCAAGATCGAGATTCAAGCTCAAGGGGATGGGGCTGACTTGATTGCAAGAAAGGGTGTGCAGATTATTTCCACGGAAGATACGATTTATATCACCAGTCCGAATGAAATTAATCTAACCGCAGGCGGCTCACAAGTAAAATTAAATAGCTCTGGGATATTACCAACCACAGGAGGCAAGTTTGAGGCGAAAGCGGGGCAACATAAGTTTATTGGTGGAATTAAAAAAAATCTGACGATTCCTTATTTGCCTGAGTTAGGAGAAGAAAAAAACTGGTTAGCTATTAATTTGTTTGAAAATGATGGAATAAATCCAATTAAGAATGTGCCTTATAATATTCATTTAGAATCAGGGAGTATAATTGCTGGGATCTTAGATGAAAATGGATATGCTTACCATTCTCCTATTTCCGATGCAAAGGTAAAAAAAGTTGAGTACCAGTTAAATAATAATGCAAATGAGCCTAACTGGTCGCCTTACTCGGAACTCATAATTATTGTCGATAAAAGCTTTGGTAAAGAGAATTAAAATAAATGAATGAAAATCTAAGAAATGCATTAGCTTTTTTTAAATCAGCTCCTCAAGCATTACAATCGACATATGATGTAAGTGTTAAAGCAGTAAATCAAAGTATTCAAATGATCGGAGATGCTGCAAAATCAATTGCAGAATGGATATGGGGAGTGTTATTGGGAGATTTTAATGATGATCAGTCTACGAGTCAGATAGTAGCTGGTACTGCAATTTCTATGATTCCTTATGTTGACCAGATTTGTGACGTGAGGGATATAGTTGCTTGCTCTTTGAATCTCAAAAATAATCCTGATAGCCTTGAGCCGAAAATTTCATTAGGGTTAACTTTAGTTGGTATTATTCCAACTTTAGGGTCATTTTTAAAAGGATGTTTTAAAATAGTTTTTTCAAAACTTAAACGATTAATGAAAGCAAGGAGGATAAAAAAAGCTAATGCTGATTTTTATAAGCTAATAGAAGAGCAATTGGATAATTGTATTATAGATATTAAGAAATTTCACAACGATAAAGATGTTCAAAAATTTTTGAAAAAACATAATATTCAAGAACCTTATAAGTTGACAAAAATAACTAATCATGCGAAAAAGTTTTTTTAGTTAACAGATGTTCACACATGCCTCGAATTGTTTCTGTACCACTTAGTTTAGAACAGCGAGAACAA
>NZ_JFYL01000124.1 GCF_000632455.1 Acinetobacter sp. Ver3 | reverse complement strand
AAAAAAAAGCCAGACTGGTGGAGCAATCTGGCAAAGCGTCAAGATGAGTCACCCGTGACAGGTGATGTTTCCTGAGTTCAGGTTTGAGTTGTTCCGAACTTAAGCCTGAATAAATTCAGCCACAGCTCGGTTAAACGCCTGTGGTTGTTCAACATTCGAAATGTGCGAAGCATTAATCTCAACAAGTTGACTACCCGCAATCGCTGCTTGCATAAACTGACCATCTGCCACAGTGGTCACAGGGTCTTGTTGACCTGCAATAATCAATACAGGAATCGAAATCTTTTTGAGTTGTTCACGCACATCCGCCTTAGCCAAAGCTTCACAGCAGCTTGCATAACCTTCAGGGCTGCCAGCTCCTAAGTCGTTTGAAAGTTTTTCAATCACTGCTGGGTTGCTTTGGATAAAGGGATCTGTAAACCAACGACCTGCAGCCGTTGATGCAATCGGTGCTAAACCTTGTTCACGAACCAATACGGCACGATCATTCCAAGCATTTTCATTGCCAATTTTAGCGGCTGTATTACACACAATCACATGACTAAAGCGTTGAGGATGATTGATCGCTAACCATTGACCTGTCAAACCACCCATCGAAATACCACAGAATGCAGCTTTTTCAACATTTAAATGGTCGAGCAAATTCACCACATCTTGACCAAGTTGATCAATGGTATATGGACCTTGAGGCGCATCCGATGCACCATGACCACGCGTGTCATAACAAATCACATAATGAGAGCTTTTAAAAAACTCAATTTGTGATTGCCACATGCTGAAATTTGTCCCTAAAGAGTTAGAGAAAACAAGAGCAGGTTTGCTTGAATCACCAAAAGTTTGATAATTGATTTGCACATCATTTGAAGAAAAAGTAGGCATAGAATCCCTCCCGACCTCCCTTTAGAAAAGGGAGGGGGTTTTTAATAGTTAAACACGTTCAATAATTAAAGCGATACCTTGACCCACACCAATACACATAGAGCACAATGCATATTTGCCACCAGTTGCTTCAAGTTGATTCAGTGCAGTCGTCACCAAACGCGCACCTGATGCACCCAATGGATGACCTAATGCAATTGCACCACCATTTGGGTTTACACGTGCATCATCGTCGGCTAAACCTAGGTCACGTGTACATGCCAATGCTTGTGCTGCAAATGCTTCGTTCAGCTCAATCACATCCATTTGCTCTAGTGTTAAACCTGTTTGTGCTAACAGTTTTTTAATCGCAGGTGCAGGACCAAAGCCCATAATGCGAGGTTCAACCCCAACAGTGGTTGCACCAATTACTTTGGCACGAGGTTTTAAACCATATTTTTCAACAGCTGCATCAGACGCAATCAAAATTGCAGCAGCACCATCGTTAATGCCTGATGCATTACCTGCGGTTACTGTACCGTCTGCTTTTACAACAGGTTTTAACTTAGTTAACGCTTCTAAAGTGGTTGATGCACGAGGATGTTCATCTTTTGCCACCACAACCGCATCACCTTTACGCTGTGGAATAGTCACAGGCACGATTTCTTGATCAAAGAAACCACGTGCTTGCGCTGCAGCCGTACGTAGTTGGCTGGTTAAAGCAAATTGGTCTTGATCAGCACGACTAATATTGAACTGTTCAGCCACGTTTTCAGCCGTTTGCGGCATGGTTTCAACACCATACATTTCTTTAAGCTTCGGGTTGATAAAACGCCAGCCCATGGTGGTGTCTTCAATCTTTTGACTACGACCAAATGCACTCTCAGATTTACCCATCACAAATGGGGCACGTGACATAGATTCAACACCACCTGCCACAATCACGTCAGCTTCACCTGCTTTAATGGCACGCGCGGCCATTGCTACGGTATCGAGTGATGAACCACATAAACGATTTACTGTGGTTGCAGGTACTGTATAAGGAATACCTGCTAAAAGCGCCGACATACGACCGACGTTACGGTTATCTTCACCGGCTTGGTTGGCACAACCAAATAAAACGTCATCGACGACATTCCAATCCACAGAAGGATTACGTTCCATTAACGCTTTTAATGGCACTGCACCTAAGTCATCCGCACGGACAGGTGCTAAACCACCGGCATAACGACCAAAAGGCGTACGGATGGCATCAATGATATATGCGTTTTTCATAGTGTAAGATCCTAAAACCAGTCTTAAGCCTGAGTGGCATCAATGAGTTTGGCACCCGTCATCGATTGAAGCTCTTCAAAAGATAAGCCTTCAACTTTCTCAATGACTTTCATGCCATCTGCCGTCACATCAATCACACAAAGGTCCGTATAAATGCGGTCCACACATTTCAAACCTGTCGCAGGATAAGTCAGCTCAGCAACGATTTTAGGTTCGCCTTTTTTAGTGACATGATCAGTGGTAATAAAGACTTTCTTCGCACCCACAGCTAAGTCCATCGCACCACCCACAGCAGGATGGCATCAGGTGCACCGGTATGCCAGTTTGCCAAGTCACCATTTTCAGCGACTTGGAAAGCACCGAGTACAGCGATGTCTAAGTGACCACCACGCATCATGGCAAATGAGTCACCATGATGGAAGAAAGCTCCGCCTTCTAATAAAGTCACAAACTCTTTACCCGCGTTAATTAACTCAGGGTCACGGTCTTCTTCTGCAGGGGGTGGACCAAAGGCCAATAAACCATTTTCAGAATGTAAAAAGACATCTTTGTCAGCAGGTAAATAGCTCGAGATCTTGGTCGGTAAACCAATCCCAAGGTTGACATAAGCACCATCAGGAATATCTTGTGCAACACGTTCAGCAATTTGATCACGGGTTAATTTTTGATAACTCATTTTATTTCTCCAATCTCAAATTACTGTGCAGGTTGAACTTGTACAACGTGTTGTACAAAGATCCCAGGGGTGATGATGTGTTCAGGATCTAAGGCACCGAGTTCCACGACTTCTGATACTTGTGCGATGGTGATATCTGCTGCCATGGCCATAATTGGACCAAAGTTACGTGCAGATTTACGGTACACCAAGTTCCCCCAGCGATCGCCCTTATGCGCTTTAATTAACGCAAAGTCAGCTTTGATTGGATTTTCTAAAACGTAGTCCTTACCTTCATAGTTCATGGTCGGTTTGCCTTCAGCGAGCAAAGTACCAAAACCTGTTGGTGTGTAGATTGGACCTAAGCCCATACCCGCCGCTTGAATACGGCAAGCCAAGTTGCCTTGCGGTACAAGTTCTAACTCGATTTTGCCTGCACGGTAGAGTTCATCGAAGACATAAGAGTCAGACTGACGAGGAAAGGAACAGATGATTTTACGCACAGCGCCTGCTTGTAACAGTTTAGCCAAGCCGTAATCACCATTACCTGCGTTGTTGTTGACGATCACTAAGTCTTTAATACCGAGTTCAATTAAGCCATCGATGAGTTCAGCAGGCTGACCTGC
>NZ_JFYL01000123.1 GCF_000632455.1 Acinetobacter sp. Ver3 | reverse complement strand
GATACATTGATCTAAATGATAAGCTGGGGACTTAGCTTAGTTGGTAGAGCGCCTGCTTTGCACGCAGGAGGTCAGGAGTTCGACTCTCCTAGTCTCCACCACGTATTCATTCGAATACGTAGTAAGCAAACGAGTTGATAGCTTATAGAGCTTAGTAATAAAGCTGTGTATACTGCACGCCTTGATTATTAAGCTCTGTGATTTATCACAGTTGACTGCGATCTGACGAAGACGTAGTGAATCATTAACAGCATATATTTGAGTTGAAATAATTTGTTCATACTCATAGAAAGAGCGGAAACGAGATAACGTAAGTTATGGAGTTGAAGTGATTGAAATGAGAACTAGCGAAATTAACTGAATCAAGCGTTTTGGTATATGAATTTGAATTGAAGCTGTACAGTGTTTAGATACACAGTACTTCAAACTGTAATGTTGAACGATCTACTTGTAGGATCGAACGACTGTTTGGGGTTGTATAGTCAAGTAATTAAGTGCATGTGGTGGATGCCTTGGCAGTCAGAGGCGATGAAAGACGTGATAGCCTGCGAAAAGCTCCGGGGAGGCGGCAAATATCCTGTGATCCGGAGATGTCTGAATGGGGGAACCCACCTATCATAAGATAGGTATTGCAACATGAATACATAGTGTTGCAAGGCAAACGCGGGGAAGTGAAACATCTCAGTACCCGTAGGAAAAGAAATCAATTGAGATTCCCTCAGTAGCGGCGAGCGAAAGGGGAAAAGCCCATTAAGTTATGTAAGCTTTAGTGGAATGCTCTGGGAAGTGCAACCATAGTAGGTGATAGTCCTGTACACGAAAGGGCTTACATGATGATGTCGAGTAGGGCGGGGCACGTGAAACCTTGTCTGAATATGGGGGGACCATCCTCCAAGGCTAAATACTCCTGACTGACCGATAGTGAACCAGTACCGTGAGGGAAAGGCGAAAAGAACCCCTGTGAGGGGAGTGAAATAGATCCTGAAACCGCATGCATACAAGCAGTGGGAGCATCTTCGTGATGTGACTGCGTACCTTTTGTATAATGGGTCAGCGACTTACATTCAGTAGCAAGGTTAACCGAATAGGGGAGCCGTAGAGAAATCGAGTCTTAATAGGGCGTTTAGTTGCTGGGTGTAGACCCGAAACCAGGCGATCTATCCATGAGCAGGTTGAAGGTGAGGTAACACTTACTGGAGGACCGAACCCACTGTCGTTGAAAAGCCAGGGGATGACTTGTGGATAGGGGTGAAAGGCTAATCAAGCCTGGTGATAGCTGGTTCTCCCCGAAAGCTATTTAGGTAGCGCCTCGGACGAATACCATTGGGGGTAGAGCACTGTTTCGGCTAGGGGGTCATCCCGACTTACCAAACCGATGCAAACTCCGAATACCAATGAGTACTATCCGGGAGACAGACTGCGGGTGCTAACGTCCGTAGTCAAGAGGAAAACAATCCAGACCGCCAGCTAAGGTCCCTAAATCATAGTTAAGTGGGAAACGATGTGGGAAGGCATAGACAGCTAGGAGGTTGGCTTAGAAGCAGCCACCCTTTAAAGAAAGCGTAATAGCTCACTAGTCGAGTCGGCCTGCGCGGAAGATGTAACGGGGCTAAAACTATGTACCGAAGCTGCGGATTTGCAATTTATTGCAAGTGGTAGGGGAGCGTTCTGTAAGCCGATGAAGGTGGATTGAGAAGTCTGCTGGAGGTATCAGAAGTGCGAATGCTGACGTGAGTAACGATAAAACGGGTGAAAAACCCGTTCGCTGAAAGACCAAGGGTTCCAGTCCAACGTTAATCGGGGCTGGGTGAGTCGACCCCTAAGGCGAGGCCGAGAGGCGTAGTCGATGGGAAATTGGTTAATATTCCAATACTTCTGTGTAATGCGATGAGAGGACGGAGAAGGTTAAGTCAGCCTGGCGTTGGTTGTCCAGGTGGAAGATTGTAGGCATGTATCTTAGGCAAATCCGGGGTACTCTATGCTGAGAATCGATAGCAAGCTAGTTTACTAGCGAAGTGGCTGATACCATACTTCCAGGAAAAGTCTCTAAGCTTCAGTTACACAGGAATCGTACCCGAAACCGACACAGGTGGTCAGGTCGAGTAGACCAAAGCGCTTGAGAGAACTCTGCTGAAGGAACTAGGCAAAATGGTACCGTAACTTCGGGAGAAGGTACGCTGCCGGCGGTGATAGGACTTGCTCCTTGAGCTACTGGCAGCCTCAGAAACCAGGCCGCTGCAACTGTTTATTAAAAACATAGCACTCTGCAAACACGAAAGTGGACGTATAGGGTGTGATGCCTGCCCGGTGCTGGAAGGTTAATTGATGGGGTTAGCGTAAGCGAAGCTCTTGATCGAAGCCCCAGTAAACGGCGGCCGTAACTATAACGGTCCTAAGGTAGCGAAATTCCTTGTCGGGTAAGTTCCGACCTGCACGAATGGCATAATGATGGCGGCGCTGTCTCCAGCAGAGGCTCAGTGAAATCGAATTCGCCGTGAAGATGCGGTGTACCCGCGGCTAGACGGAAAGACCCCGTGAACCTTTACTGCAGCTTGACATTGAACTTTGATCTTACTTGTGTAGGATAGGTGGGAGGCTTTGAAGTAGAAACGCCAGTTTCTATGGAGCCGTCCTTGAAATACCACCCTGGTAATATTGAGGTTCTAACTCTGCTCCATTATCTGGAGCGAGGACCATGTCTGGTGGGTAGTTTGACTGGGGCGGTCTCCTCCTAAAGAGTAACGGAGGAGTACGAAGGTGCGCTCAGCGTGGTCGGAAATCACGCGTAGAGTATAAAGGCAAAAGCGCGCTTAACTGCGAGACCCACAAGTCGAGCAGGTACGAAAGTAGGTCTTAGTGATCCGGTGGTTCTGTATGGAAGGGCCATCGCTCAACGGATAAAAGGTACTCTGGGGATAACAGGCTGATACCGCCCAAGAGTTCATATCGACGGCGGTGTTTGGCACCTCGATGTCGGCTCATCTCATCCTGGGGCTGAAGCAGGTCCCAAGGGTATGGCTGTTCGCCATTTAAAGAGGTACGCGAGCTGGGTTTAGAACGTCGTGAGACAGTTCGGTCCCTATCTACCGTGGGCGTTGGAAATTTGAGAGGATCTGCTCCTAGTACGAGAGGACCAGAGTGGACGAACCTCTGGTGTACCGGTTGTGACGCCAGTCGCATCGCCGGGTAGCTATGTTCGGAAGGGATAACCGCTGAAAGCATCTAAGCGGGAAGCCTACCTCAAGATTAGATTTCCCAAGGACTTTATGTCCTCTAAAGAGCCGTTGAAGACTACAACGTTGATAGGTTGGATGTGGAAGTACGGTGACGTATGAAGCTGACCAATACTAATTACTCGTGAGGCTTGACTATACAACACCCAAACAGTTGGTGTTGTGGTTCAAATCATGACAAATAACTTGATTTAGTTAGATAAAACGCTAAACTGCACAAACTAAAG
>NZ_JFYL01000122.1 GCF_000632455.1 Acinetobacter sp. Ver3 | reverse complement strand
CATACAGCCCTGCACTTAAAAATGCACTCGACTATTTAGGTAAAGAGTGGAATGGAAAACCTGCTGCTTATGTCAGTTATGGCGGTAGTAATGGCTCTCGCTCTATCGATCAAATCCGTCAAGTTGCTACGCAATTAGGTTTAGTCGACTCAAATGCCGTGGTTGAGATTCGCGATATTTTTGCACGCAATCGCAATGAAACATTCGAAGGCAATGAATTCGATGACAAAGCGCTTAAATCTGCGTTTGATAAAATTGTGCAATATGTAAGTGCATAAGATCCGATTTAGCTGTACACAATAGAAAATCTTTTGAATATTGATGTACGCTGTGGCTTATATCGCTTCTATACGTACAAGGTAAATTTACATATAGTTAAACCATACAGAGATAGGATATTTCTTAAAGTAAAAATATGAAATGCAGGAAGCTATAGATTTGACAGGAGTTGAATCTCAGCAATATACGAAAAAGCCTCAACAGGATGTTGGGGCTTTTTCGTATATTGCTGAGTATTCTCTTAGTCTTTTAAAGCTGTACAGGGAACATCAAATATCCTAGGAGATTCCTTTGAAACTATTTCTTTCCATTTTAATTGTTTTTTGCTTAACCATTCATAAAACTCTGAATAGACCTCGCCTTGTAGATTAACAGCATTTTTATACTTTTCAGAAAGTAAAAATTTCCCCATTACACATAAAGAGTTAACTTGTTTAATTTCAATATCATTTTCAAAGCTATTATCTTTACCAGAATTTTGTAGAATCATTTTAAAAAACATTGTTTTAGAAATTGTTGCATCGTAATACTATTTGTTAAATTTGATGGCTGTTGCTGTAATACTTTTGCATAAACAGGGCAGCCTAAACCTTGAAGTGCGACACAACTATCCTTATTAAATTGGATATAGGAGTGTCACTTTGTCATATACCCATCTGAGTTTTCAAGAACGAACAGCATTAATGCTTGAACATAAAAAGCAAACTTTTCACCCCGAAAATTTGTTAAACAAATTAATAGACATCATTGTACGATTTCTCGTGAACTTAATCTCAATTCGACAACTGAATCTTACTGCGCTGAATCCGCTTCACAGTCTGCATTGGCTAGACGAAGACGTGGTCACAGAAAACTTAAGTTGAATGCTTCTTTATTATGGAAATTCATTGTTGAAGAAATCCTTTGTTTGTGGTCACCAGAACAAATTTCTAAACGAATAAAACAATTTTTGAGTTCAGAACCAGCTATGAATATCAGCCATACAACAATTTATTCAACTATTCGAGCCTTGCCCAAAGGTGAATTAAAAAAAGAATTATTATCGTGCTTAAGACGTGAAAATAAAAAACGTAAAGCCAATGGAGAGTCCAAAAAAGATTCGATATTACAAGAGATAAAAACTATACATGAGCGTCCTGCCGAGGTTCAGGAAAGAAAAAGACCAGGCCACTGGGAAGCAGATTTGATCAAAGGAAAAGACAATAAAAGTGCTATAGCTAGTCTGATTGAACGAAATACACGCCTTTGTTTATTAGCTGTGTTGTCTGATGCCAAAGCAGAATCAATTCGCTTAGCATTAACAGAATCACTGAAATATCTACCACCGGAGTTACGTCAGACATTGACTTATGATCGTGGGCGCGAAATGGCGGAATATCAGATTTTGGAACAGGATTTAGGGATAGAAGTGTATTTCTGTGATCCTCATTCGCCATGGCAAAGAGGTACTTGTGAGAATATGAATGGCTTGATTAGACAATATCTACAGAAAGGGACTGACCTAAGCCAAGCAGATCAGCATTATTTAAATCAAGTTGCCATGTCACTGAATACTCGCCCTAGAAAAGCGTTAGATTGGCTTACACCATTAGAGAAATTTGCTCAGCTTGTTGATTATCATAAGGCTTTTGAAACTGTCGCACCTCATGTTTGAATTCGCCCTATTTAAATCAACCAAGCTTCCAACCGATTAACGCAGCAGATACAGATTCAACACACTCAAATGATAAATTATCCAATATTGATTCAGGAGTCACTCAAGCTGATCAAAACGAGCAATCTGAACCTGATGAATATCACCAAGCTCAACCCAAGCTAAATGAGCTTAATAATATTTTCAAACATCAGCAAACAAACTCTGCTCAAGCAACTCAACCAGTGACTTCAAGTAAAAATCCCTTTGAATCAACTTTTAATCAAGCGCAACCTTTAAGTAACAAAACTCCCCAAGTTCCACCTAAAGCAGAACCAGTAAAAAAGACCACAACTGAAGCATTACCGAAAACCATAAAAAAGCCTGAGTCTAAGCCTACGACAGCCAATGCAAATAAAATTGCTGAAAGTAAAGCTGACACTGATGAAAATATTGATATTCCTGTAGCCAGTGTAGAAATTTCAGTCACACGAACTGCTAAAGAACCTGCACCGTGATTTTTTTATCATTGTCAGTTTTGTGATATTGATCATCGCGCTGACTTTATTGATGTCTTATGAGATAAGACAAAAAGTAATAGATTTTGCACAAAGCTTATTACCACAAGGTAAAAAAAAGCTTTTAAACGCACGTAAATTTGCACATGAAATGAATCATGCTGCATCAGCAGACCAAATTCAAACGCATTGGCACTTACAGCAATGGTGGATACTCATTGCTGGTTTTTTCTTACTTAGCAGTATTATGCTTTTTGCTTTTACAAAACCCGTTGATCCTACAAAAATAGAAGCGAACTATTTAAAGAAAGCTGATCCTCAAATTTATAACTTATTAAATGGGGAAATTCTTTCCCCTCCACCAGAGGTTGAAGAAAGTCTCGTCGATGCAGCAATCGTTGAAGCTATACGTCTTGAGCAACAATATCAAGCTCAAACTGGCGGTTCTGTTTCATCTACAACTACTCCTAATGTAGAAAATTCAGAGTTTTCTCATGGTCATCTCGATACTTCAATGGTAAATCGTAAGTGGGACAAGATGCATCCACGCTATAAACAACGATTACTTATGGTCTTCAAAATTATGAAGGAACAACATGGCTATGAATTAGTATTACTAGAGGGTTATCGTAGTCCTGCACGACAAAATAGCCTATCTCGGAATAAAGCAACCACTTTAGCGACTGCATACCGTAGCTATCACCAATTTGGTTTGGCAGCTGATGTCGCATTCAAGCGAGATGGTAAAGTCGTTATTTCTGAACGTGATCCTTGGGCTATGCGTGGCTATCAGTTATATGGTCAAGTTGCTGAGTCTGTCGGTTTAGTTTGGGGAGGACGTTGGACAAAAATTCATGACTACGGTCATACAGAATATCGAATGCCTGGCTTGGTTCGTAGCAAGGAAACTCATGATCGTTTCATGCGAGAAGCTGAACAAGGTAATTTAATGGCAAGCAATATAGAACAGTAATAATCCGTTGATTCTCTTTTCAAAATGCCTGTTAACGATACAGGCATTTTTGTATTTATTGATATATTTTGCGCTTGTAATTAACTATGTGAAGACATCGATTTAGAAGTTAATTTTCCCGTACCCATGCATTTCCCTTAATTTTATTTGTTTATTTTTTTCTTTTCACATA
>NZ_JFYL01000121.1 GCF_000632455.1 Acinetobacter sp. Ver3 | reverse complement strand
GCGCTAATCGATGCAAATGCCAATGGCCTCATCACCCCAACAGAACTTACTGCACTGACTCAAGCACGTGATGATGCACTTGCTGCGAAAACAGAAGCACAAACAAAAGTGACAGCGTTACCTGAGGCAGTACAAGCAGAAAAAGATGCGCTACAAGGTCGTTTAAATGATCTGGTTGATATCACTTTACCAACAGTAAATGATCAAAATGAAAATGATATTTCTGATGATATTGATACTTTACTAGCGGGGGTCGAAGCTTTAATAGAAAGTGCTGAAGAAGCTTATACAACGGCTGAAGAGGATTTAGCTGACGCCTTGCAAGACGGTACTGTAACACAGGCAGAGGCTGATAGATTGCAAGAGTCCCTAGAAGCTGCTCAGGCAGCAAAAACTCTTGCACAACAAGCATTAGACAATATTGATCAAACTTCAGACGCGATTGAAGCTGCAAAAGCTCTATTGCAAGAAAGAATAGATGATCTCGTAGATATTGAGGTACCTGAGCCATTTGCAACAGCGAATAATGATGTGCAATTGGTATTGGATATCACACCGACTGTAGATGTTAATGAAACACCAACAGAGCTTAACTCAACAGGATTTACGGTGGGTTCTGTTGGCTTAGGTCCAGTGTTAAATGCAAGTGTGCTTGAAAGCGTATTTAGCTCTTCAGTTTCCCTTTCAGTCGAAGAAGGCACCGAAAGAGATATTAGTTTCTATGCTGATGCTGGTGGTGTTACAGTAGGGACGATGAACTTATTTATGTATAAGTTAAATGAGTCAACTGGTGAATATGAATTAAAAGAAAAAATTGATAATTGGTATCTCGTTGTATTAGGTGGTGTGTCAGAAACGATAAGTCGTTCTTTAGATGAAGGAGAGTGGCTCATTGTATTAGGTAACGGCCAAGGGTTGTCAGCTGTTACGGGGTATACATTAAGATTTGAATCAGATGCTGTACGTGATTTTAATAATCCAGAAGCTGTGACAGGAACAATAAACGGTAATGTGATTACGGATCAGGATTATCAAAATGGTACAGATGTCGTCCCAGAGGGTAGTAAAATCAGTGGAGTTACTCATGGTGAAAATACCATTAATCAATTTACAGATGGTATTGCAACAATTAAAGGGGAGTATGGCACTTTAACTATCTCTGAAAATGGACAATATACATATACAGTAGATCCATTATTTAGAGATTACGGTGAAGTTGATCGTTTTGTATATGAGGTAACGGCACCAAATGGTGAAAAACGCACAGCTGAATTAAATATTGAATTAGTGCGTGTTGCCACAGATGAAAATGCCATCATTGATAATACAGTATTACTTGATGTTACTCCTGATTTAACTGAAACCACAGGCGAAGCATTAGGTATTTCAAATGCAGTCGCATTGAATTTACTTGATCTAGGTATTGCTGGTGATGTGTTGTCTGCAAGTGTAATTGGTAAGGAAGGTGTCATGGACTTTACTGTTGAAGACGGTACTTTCCAAGAAATGACCTTTACTGGTTCCGCGGGCGGGGTAACGCTACTTTCAACATTTAGTTTGGTTATCTATCGTTTAGATGAGAATACTGAACAGTTGGTTCAAGTACATGAAATTCCGAATTTTGTTCAAGTGATCATCGGCGGTGGTGTTTCAACTCCTGTAACATTGAGTTTTGGTGAGGGTACTTACGTTGGGATTATCAAACAAACTAGTGGTGTAAACGTAATTGGAGGAGCATCGGCTCAAGTTACAGATGTCAATATTTATGATTATGCAAACCCAGAAATGATAACTGGATCAGTTCAAGGTGATGCGACTCCGATTACGACAGATAAATTAATATTGGTAAATAACACTGATGTGGTTGAAGGTGAAGCTTTAGTTGTACAGGGTCAATATGGCTCACTCAATATTAATACTGACGGTACTTATACCTACAATGTTACAGTCCCACAAAGTACAGTCGGTTGGACTCCACCATATGGTGAGATTGATCGTTTTGAGGTTGTAGTGGAACGAGCAGATGGTACAACTTACATTGAAGTTCTCAATATTAAGATTGATACAAATACAGTAGCTAACGATGCAGAAGTTGTAGACGTTCAAGCGGCAAACTATTCAACGCTCAATGAATCTGTAGAATCTGGAATTATTGGATCTGCAAGTCGTACATTAGAGTTTAAAGTTGAAGAAGGATCTTATATTAGTAGCTTAGATCTCCAAGGTAATATCACTCGTACTTTAACTAATGATAATCCTTCAATGAGTGTTGTGATTAATAAGGTGACTACTCAGCTTGTCAACGGCGTTGAACAGCAAGTGCTTGAACAAGTTTATACCGGAAATGTTAGTATTACATGGCCAGCTGGAACAATATTGAATCCTTCGACATCAACGACTTATGCCTCAGAAATTATTTTAGATGATGGCAAAGTGCTCGATGCAGGTGATTATGTTATTTCAATTAACACAACGAGTAGTACATTTAATTCAGTGAATGTATCTAGTGCATCAATTACTGGAATAATGGTCAATAATATTACTCCAACTGATACACCATTGCTCGAGGGTGATTTATTTGAAAATGATACAGCTATCGACCAAATTGATATTCTGAAAATTGGATCTAAAGAGCTTTATGTAAATGATCCAGCTAAAGGTGGTCAAGAATTCACAGTTCAAGGTAAGCATGGTGTCCTTACTGTGTTCAAAGATGGCACCTATGAGTATCAACCATCAGGTTTAAGTGGAGGTCTTGAAACATTCACCTATACAACAGTTTCTAAAGCGGGAACATCACAATCTGCAACACTTGAAATTAATGTTTCGATGACGCTAACTGGAAGTGATGAGGCAGATACCGTACAAGCATCTGCTTCAATCGATACTTTTACTCTTGGTGAAGGTGCTGATACAGTCCTTTATGATGTGCTCAATCAAGCTCAACATACCGAAAGTCCAGATATTTGGACTGACTTTAATCAAGCTGAAGGTGATCGAGTTGATATTTCTGCTTTATTAAAAGATCAGAATGTTACATCGTCTAACATTGGTGAATTTGTAACGATCAAACAAGATGGTGCAAATACGGTGATTAGTGTTGATACTGATGGGGCTAAAACGAAATATAACCCAACTGAGCTTATTGTTCTGCAAAATACAGATAGCAGTCTTTATGCGATCGATGATCTGTTAAAATATAATCAAATTTAATTAAACAAATGAAAAGAGGTCTTTCGAGACCTCTTTTTATTTTTAAAAATGTGAAATCAAAAGTAATTGGTATAAAAAAAATAAAATTCTAATAATTTGAATAAATTAATTTTTGAAGAACAAAAATTTTATTTGTTATTTCGTCATTTGAAAAATATTCTAATAAAATAAAATTCATTATGGAGACGCGATTGCAACAAAAAAATCATATCCAAGCACCATTTTATAGAGCTTTATGTGTTAGTCATCAGGGGCAGACTTAATCATAAAAAAATGTTGTTTAGGATTTATTGATAATAAAAAATGGTAATGATTCAAAAAATTAAATTCCTACTCCAAAGAGATTTTCATCTCTATATTTAGACCTGTTTTTTGAACGTTATTAAATAGA
>NZ_JFYL01000120.1 GCF_000632455.1 Acinetobacter sp. Ver3 | reverse complement strand
TCTACAAACACTCCTTTATGAAATTGTGGTAGCTGTAATTATTGGTTTGGTATTTGGTTGGGGGATTTTACGATTGCTTCGCGGGAAGCATGAAATGGAATCATTAATCCTAACGACAGCTTTACTGGCTTGTGGTTCATATTTGGTTGCTTTATTTGCTCATGCATCAGCACCAATCGCATGTGTGATTGGTGGACTTATAGTTGGTAATAAATGGAAAGAAATTTTACAAAATCGTGAAATCCAAGAAGTAAATCACTTTTGGCATACAGTCGAAGGCATCATTAATTCTTTTTTATTTACTTTAATTGGTTTAGAGCTGTTTATTCTTGATCTTAATGCCAGCATGATACTTGGTGGTATTATCGCATTTGTAATTTTACATATTTCTCGTTTTGCTGCGAACTTTCTGGCTTTTGCATTTTTCCCATCGTTTCGTAAGAAAAGCTATAACGGTAGCCTAGCAATTTTATCATGGGGTGGAGTAAGGGGAGGGATTTCATTGGCTCTAATTCTCGCGGTTGCTAATGTCCCAGAGTTAAGGCAATACAGTAGTATCTTGATTGGTTATACCTTTATTGTTGTTTTATTATCGGGCGTAGTATGTGGTTTAGGTTTGCCAGCAGTCATGAATGCTTTCTATTACAATCCTAATGAGGAAAAAGAGGGCTTAAAAGGACTATATCAGCGATTATGTAATAAGCTTAATCGTAAAGGATTTAAATATATTGTTGGTGAAGATAGTAAAGGTAATGAGATTATTACGATTTATAATCCTGAAGTGATATTAGATCGGACTTCTGATGATGGTGTGGCAATCGTCCATCATCCCGCTAAAGCTGAAGAGGTGAAGAAGTTAGAAAATCCAGAAAATTTCTAAAAAAATTATATTTAATTGAAGCAAGCATGATAGTGCTTGCTCTTTTTTTTATGAATTAAGCATGATCAATGCAGAAGATACCAGTGATATTGTTTAAATATTTTATTCAGTTTCGCAGAATTTTATTGATGAAATATAAAATTTAAATGTGAAAATTACATCATATTTAAAGCAAATTTTATTTCTTAACTTACTAAAAAGTAAGTATTAATTTTCAATATAAAATGAAAAGTATACTAGTTTACTAACATTAAAATGTTAGATGAACAAGTTACCGTATGTAGTTAAACTAAATATAGCAGAAATTATGATAAGTAAGCCTTTGAAATTTGGTGACCTGAAATATCCTAAAAATAAGTAAAAATATTAATTCTTATATCATAAGTATCTGTAAATAAAAGATATATTTTGATTGTGGATGAGCGGTTACAAAAAGCTGATAAAAGACGCAAAATCTATTCGCATTAAATCTTAAAAATGTGATATAAATCTCACTTATAGATAATAGTGTCTATCTTTTTTGTATCTTAGATGTAGAAAGATCGATAAAAATAAAATTTATAAGTGAGAATTTACCATGGCTAATATCTCCGTAATATCTAAAGAGAGTCATCAGGTATTAGAGAATGTCAACTCTAGTCAAGTGGGGCTTAACGAAAACTCTGTAGTTGTCGTTCAAGTATCTAAAGATGATGTAGCTTCAATCACTCGTGATAATAATAATGCTCTAATCAATTTGCGTAATGGTGAAGTGATTGTGATTGAAAACTATTTCAATCCTTCATTTGCTGATAACAGCCTCGTATTCCAAGATGAAAGTGGTCAACTTTATTGGGTTAAATTTACCAATGAAGATGGCTCAATTGCAGAAACAATTCTGTATTACCCAATCGAGGAAATCGAACCTCTTCTTTATTCCGATGATTTTATCGGTGGAATTCTCCCTTGGTTAATCGGTGCTGGTGCAGCTGGTGCAATTGCAGCAGTTGCAGATAATGGTTCCGACTCTAATCCATCACCTAATCCTCAACCAAAACCAAATCCATTATTAAACGCACCAATCGTCATTGATGATGTGCCAGAGCATGTTGGTGAAGTTGCTGATGGTGGCGTAACAAATGATGCTCGTCCAGAAATCAAAGGTTCTGGAGCTCAACCTGGCGCAATCATCAAAATCTACAATGGTGATGAGTTAATTGGTGAGACGGTTGCATTGTCTAATGGTGATTGGAGTTTTACACCTGATCAAGATTTAAAAGATGGTACTTATGAGCTTTCTGTGACGCAAACTGTAAGTGGTCAAGAAAGTGAAAAATCGCCGATTAAAACAATCACGCTTGATACTGTCCCACCATCAGACATCACCATTGATGAAATTGGAAATAAAGGTGAAACAAACTCAGAAACACCTAAATTTTCAGGTGAAGGTGAGCCAGAGTCAAATGTTGAAATAGAAATTAAAGACAAAGATGGGAACGTAGTTGATAAAGAAACTGTTCCTGTTGATAAAGATGGTAAATGGGAATATACACCTGAGAAAAACCTAGATGAAGGTAAATACGAAGTTATCGTAACGCCTATTGATAAATCAGGAAATAAAGGTGAAGAAGAAAAACAAGAATTCAATGTTGACTTAACTCCTCCAGACATTGACATCGATCCAATCCCTACTGATCCTGAACCTGAGGGTTGGGATACAGCAACGAATCAATCAACTTTTGCAATCGCTGCAATCGCAAATACTCTTTCGGAATCGGAGAATAATCCAGTGACTACAACTAAAAATCAAACGCCTACATTTACGGGAACCACTAAAGATAGTGAGAGCGTAAAAGTAGTGATTCGCGATAGTTCAGGTAAGATTATCGCAGAAGGTCCTGCTACAGTGACCAACGGTAAATGGCAGTTTAAATCACCTGTAACATTAGCTGAAGGTGACTATAAACTAGAAGCAACAGCATATGACGCGGCTGGTAATAGTAAAGTCGCTACTTCAAGCTTTACTGTGGATATTACTCCACCGAAAGTAACGATTGAAGAGTTACCACTTACGAACATTGATGCGCCTACCTTTAAAGGTAAAACTGAAGATGGTGCAACACAAGTACGTGTTGAAATCAAGGATGCGGCTGGCAAGGTTGTTCAATCTGCAGTTGTGAATGTTGCAGCTGATGGTAGCTGGACATATAAGCCATCTAAAGCGTTACCAGATGGTACATATAGTGTCGAGGCTTCAGCTCGTGATGCGGTAGGAAATGTAAGTCAACCTGCTAAAACTACGGTTGAAGTTGATACGATCGATCCAGAAATTACAATCGATCCTATAGAAGATACTAGTGATACAACTCCTGAAATTAATGGCAAGACTGAACCAGGCGCAACAGTAAAAGTTGAAATCTTAGACAAAGATGGCAACCCTGTAGCAACAGGTGATGCGACTGTAGATCCTGAAGGTAACTGGTCGTATACACCGACTGAAGCACTACCAGAAGGTGAATATACAGTTAAAGCTGAAGCGAAAGATAAAGCTGGTAACGTTGGTGAAGCGACATCTAATGGCTCATTTAAAGTTGATACAACTGCACCATCTGATACCGATGTAACGATTGATCCAATTGCGGATACAAACGATACAACACCAGAAATCACAGGTACAACTGAACCAGGAACAATAGTAAATGTCGTTGTTAAAGACAAAGACGGTAAAGTTGTTGCAGAAGGTCCGGC
>NZ_JFYL01000119.1 GCF_000632455.1 Acinetobacter sp. Ver3 | reverse complement strand
TATATAAAAATTGAAATAAATAATCATATAGACGATAAATTTTATGTCTTGAACAGTTATAACAACCTATCTTATCCATCTGATGCTCAAATTCATAAAGTATGATTAGTTTCTATTGGTACACCTGTGTACATAGAAAAATGATCGCCTAATCAATTGGTCGTGGTTGTATTTTAATGCTTTAAATAATGAGTGACTAAAATGCATGCGAGATGCAATAGAGGCATTTACATAATAAAAAGTAAGAGTGAAAAATATATTACTTAATTACTCATGAACAGAAGTTGCTTGAGAGGTCATGATATAGTGAATTTAAAAGTTTTAAATCCGAATATATTTAAGGATACGTGATGACCAATTCAGAAAAAAAAATTGAGTGTGATTATTCTCTTTATGTTGCCTCTAAAGCATCCCAAACAGGTCAATGGCTTGAAGTAAAAGATAAATTTAGCCAAAAAATATTTGCCCGAGTAGCCTTAGCAGATGCAAATACTTTAGAAAAAGCAATCCAATCTGCAATTGATGCAGAACAGGCAATGGCAAAATTAGAACCATTTCAAAAGCAAAAGATTTTATTACATTGTGTCAAACGCTTTGGCGAAATGAGAGAGGAATTAACTGCAATTCTGATTGCAGAGGGTGGAAAGCCATTAAAAGCAGCTCAGGCTGAAGTTGAGCGTCTTATAAATACCTTTCAAATCGCTGCTGATGCTGTTACACAAATGGACGATGGGCGTTTAATGCCATTGGCTGTGACAGCTGCTGCACAGGGTTATACAGGTATGATTAAACATGTTCCGATTGGTGCTATATCATTAATTAGTCCTTTTAATTTTCCACTTAATTTAACTGCTCATAAAATTGCACCTGCAATTGCAGCAGGGTGTCCTTTCGTACTGAAACCTGCGTCACTTACACCAGTTTCTGCTCTAAAAATTGCAGAAGTATTGGCGGAAACTGATTTACCTCAAGGTGCATTTTCAGTTTTACCTTGTCCTCGCGAACAGGCAGATATCTTGGTAACCGATGACCGATTCAAATTACTCAGTTTTACTGGATCGGATGAAGTCGGTTGGGATATGAAAGCACGTGCAGGTCGAAAAAAAGTCACCTTAGAGCTTGGTGGAAATGCTGCTGTTTTAATTGAACCTGATACTGAAATATCTGATGTGTTAATTGATCGTCTTATTGGGGGAGCTTATAACCATGCAGGTCAAGTTTGTATTAGTGTCCAAAGAATTTTAGTCCATGAAAATATTTATACTGATTTAAAGAAGAAATTAATTTCCAAAATAAAAAAAATCAAAGCGAGCGATCCAAATTCAGACTTGACCTTATGTGGCCCTATGATCAAGGAGGAAGAAGCTAAAAGGCTTAAAAAATGGGTCGATAAAGCGGTAAAGAAAGGCGCCAAAGTTTTAGTTGAAGGTCAGGTTAAAGGGGCTTTATTTGATCCAATATTGCTAGAAAATGTTGATACGTCTTTAGAAATTTATAAAGATGAAGCTTTTGGGCCAGTAGCCATTCTAGAGAAGTATAAAGATTTTGAAAAAGGCATTGCTACAATTAATCAAAGCCGATTTGGTCTACAAGCTGGCGTTTATACACAAAGTCTGAATAAAATGATGTATGCGTGGAATCATTTACATGTAGGTGGTGTCATCATTAATGATATTCCATCATTCCGTGTAGATAATATGCCTTATGGTGGCGTTAAGGATTCGGGTCTAGGTCGAGAAGGGATTCAATCAGCAATTCGAGATATGCAAGAAGAGCGTTTGCTTGTGATTAAACAAGGATAATTATTTTTTATGTTAAAAGGAGTATAACGCTCCTTTTAAATTATTTAGTTTAGATTAACGCAGTGATTTAAAAATAAACATATTGAGTTAAAATTAATCAATAAGAATAAAAAAATGATGAAACACAGTTTTTTCCTGAATTAATTACAGAAAAATCTGATTAAAAGCGCTATTGTTGATTCATTAAACATCCTTTATTTCATCTTTCTTTAACCAAGAATATTAAATAAGGGGTGGTTTGTAATTCGAAAAAAATGCTCAAAAGGCCGTTTCTGATTCAAACAACAAAATTTTAATGGTATGCAATTACTTGCGAGATAACATCAACAATAGCAGTAAGCGTGTACCCATTTACGGATTAGGTACTATATGACAGCTTCACGTGAAAATTGGAGCGCCAGATCAGGTTTTATTATTGCAGCTATTGGTTCTGCAGTAGGTTTAGGCAATATTTGGCGTTTTCCCTATGTCGCATATGAAAATGGTGGCGGGGCATTTTTAATCCCTTATCTGGTTGCAATTTTTGCTGCCGGTCTTCCACTTTTATTTTTAGATTATGCAGTTGGACATAAATACCGTAAGGCCCCACCTACAGCTTACAAGAAGTTGATGAATGGTGAATCATTGGGTTGGTGGCAAGTCGCTGTGACATTAATTATTGGTATTTACTATGCCAGTGTATTGTCATGGGCGGGTAGTTATATGTTCTACTCATTTGGTCAACAGTGGGGAAGTGATACAGAAAAATTCTTTTTCACCACCTATCTTCAGAATGGCGAAGGCTTAGCATTTGGATTTGTTCCGACCTTATTTATAGGTTTGGTTGTCGTTTGGGCGATCGTTATGTTCATCCTGTATGGTGGGGTGAAGAAAGGCGTGGAATTGTCGAATAAGATCTTTATGCCATTATTGGTGGTTTTATTTACGATTCTCGTGATTCAAGCTATTCGTTTACCAGGTGCTGTCCAAGGTTTAAATGCATTCTTTACACCAAACTGGGAAGCAATGGGCAACTATAAAGTGTGGTTAGCTGCATTTGGCCATATCTTTTTCTCGTTATCCGTTGGTTTCGGGATTATGTTGACCTACGCTTCGTATTTGAAGAAAAAAACGAATTTAACTGGTTCTGGACTAGTCGTTGCTCTTGCAAATTAATCTTTTGAAATTTTAGCTGGTATTGGGGTATTTGCAGCATTAGGTTTCATGGCCTACAGTGCGGGTGCTTCAGTTGACGATGTTGTATCTGGTGGTATTGGTTTAGCTTTTATCGCTTTCCCTAAAATCATTTCAAGCATGGGGGCTGGCGGAGACTTATTTGGCTTCTTGTTCTTTGCATCTTTAACAGTTGCAGGGATTACATCCATGGTCAGTATTCTTCAAGTTCCAATCGCAGGTTTTCAAGACAAGTTAGGATGGTCTCGTAAGAAGGCTGTGACAATTATTGCAGGTGGTTCAGCAATTGTTTCAACTTTATTGTTTTCAACTCACAGCGCGATTACGTTTGTCGATATTATCGATTACTTTGCCAATAATATTGGTATTGTCGCGGGTGGCTTATTATCAATCGTATTGGTGTCATGGTTCCGTCGCCCGTTGTTAAAGCAACTTCAAGAACATGTAAACCAATATTCTAGTATTAAGCTAGGTGCTGGTTGGAACTTCATGTTGACTGTAGTTACACCAATCTCATTGTTAGCTGCGCTATTGATGACCTTGAAGTCAATATTTACTGAAGGTTATGGCGGTTATCCAATTGAGATTCTATTGCCAATTGGTGGCAGTGTAGTTGCAATCTTTGTATTCTGTGCGGTTGTTTTTAGTCGTCTAAAAGACAATGGACCTGAGGAGAAATAAGATGAATACTTCTGCTTTAATGATGCTTATTATCTCAACAGTGCTGTTATGGGGTGGTCTTATTTTAGCAATGATTCATTTGGCAAAAAACCCAGATGAGCTTGAAGATTAAACCACTTTAGATCAATATTAAAAAAGCCATG
>NZ_JFYL01000118.1 GCF_000632455.1 Acinetobacter sp. Ver3 | reverse complement strand
ATATGGTCACTCTCATATTTAAGTGTGACACTACCAAAACTAATTCTAGTAGGCATAAAATTTTTAAAAGCTTCTAAAACGCCAATAAGATTTGGACTACTATTAATTACGAATCCCATAAGGCCGTGTGTAGAAATTGTCAATCTTTTTCCTAAAGATAAACCTAAAAAACTATTATTAGAGATGTGAGTCGCATTTTTCAAAATTTGAATAAAACTGTGTGCGTCGACCATTTTTTCTTCTTGCATAATTTCTTCAGTTGTCAATGGCGTATATTCAAGTAACTGATATAAATCTTTTTTTGAGAATTGCAGTTCCCTAGCAATTATTCTTACATAATTTGAGGGAATATTTGCTTCCTTTAGCATCTTATTAAGTTTTAAGTCCATCTAATTCAACCTAATTATTTTGAGCTTTGTACGATATTTATAATAGTTTTTTTTGATTACAAGTTTTGGCTTTTTATGACCCTATGAAGTCTTTTTATGACCTTTTTTTTCTTTATTAATAATAAATTATACAGATCAAAATAACTAGGGATAGAACAATGGGACAAATAACTTTTATAGAACATGATGGATCTGAACATACAGTTGAGTTTGAGTCTGGTATGAGCTTAATGCAAATTGCTGTAAATAATGGTGTACCAAGTATTGATGGTGATTGTGGTGGTGAGTGTGCCTGTGGCACTTGTCATGTCATCTTAGAAGATAAGTGGATTGTAAAATTGGGATTAGCTTCATCAAATGAGCTTCAGATGCTTGATCTTACACCTGAGAAAACCAATAACTCTCGACTTGCTTGTCAAGTGATTGTTCAAGACAACATGGATGGGATGAAGGTTATTTTGCCTGAATTTCAAATGTAGGTAAAGGGAGGCTATTATGACAAACTTTTCAGAAGCTGCCAAAATTTTTCAAGAAGTTGTAATGAACAAAGTAGCTGCTGTAGTGCCTATGGATGTTCAAGTTAAGGGCTTACATATCTACAAAAAAACTAAAAATAAATTTATAGATGAGGGTTTTAATTTTCAATTTGTTGAAAAGCCAATTCCAGATGTTGAAACAGTTGATATTAAGAATATCGATTTAAGTAACCCATTTTTATTTAGACAAAGTAAATGGCTTTCTTATTGTAAGCGCTTAAGAGATGAAGCACCGGTGCACTATCAAGCGAATAGTATTTTTGGTCCTTTCTGGTCTATTACAAGGTACAAAGATATTGTAGATGTTGATAAAAACCATGACTTTTTTTCTGCTGAGCCGGCGATTGTCTTAGGAAAGCCACCGATTGATGTAGAAATGTTTATCGCTATGGATCCGCCAAAACACGATACACGTCGAAAAGCTGTACAAGCTGTTGTGGCTCCAAAGAATCTCAAAGAAATGGAATCGTTGATCAGAAACCGGACTATAGAGGTTTTAGAAAGCTTACCAATTGGAGAATCTTTTAATTGGGTTGAACGTGTTTCAATTGATCTGACTGCAAAAATGCTTGCTACCTTATTGGACTTCCCTTATGAGGAACGTAAGAAGTTAGTTTATTGGTCTGACTTAGCATCAGCAGCACCTTATAGTACCGGTGGAGATGTCGATCTTGATGAGTTATTTGCTGGCGTAGCTGAAATGTCTAAAAGCTTTGTAAACCTATGGCATGACAAAGCAGCTAGATTACAATCTGGTGAGCCACCCGGATTCGATCTCATTACCTTGATGCAAATGAATGATGATACGAAGGACATGATTAAACATCCAATGGAGTACATTGGGAATCTTGTATTATTAATTGTAGGGGGTAATGATACGACCCGTAACTCGATGAGCGGCGGTGTTTTAGCATTGCACCAATTTCCAGAAGAGTTTAAGAAACTTAAAGAAAATCCATCATTAATACCAAATATGGTCTCGGAGATTATCCGTTGGCAAACACCTTTAGCTTATATGCGCAGAGTTGCAAAGCAGGACACGATACTGAACGGTCAATTTATTCGGAAGGGCGATAAATTGGTGATGTGGTATGCGTCAGGTAACTTTGATGAAAGAGCAATTGAAAATCCGGAACAATTTATCATTGATCGAAAAGATGCACGTAATCATCTCTCATTTGGTTTTGGTGTACATCGCTGTATGGGGAATCGATTAGCGGAAATGCAACTTAAAATTTTATGGGAAGAAATTTTGAATCGATTTGATCGTATTGAAGTTGTTGATGAGCCAGAAATAGTTCAATCCAATTTTGTGAGAGGCTATTCAAAACTAATGGTTAAGCTAACTAAAAAGCAATAAAAATTAGATTAGGGATGGGAGTGGTATGGATATATCAAGAGTAGTTATTATAGGTGCCAGTCATGCTGGTGCACAGCTGAGTGCTAGCTTAAGACAAGAAGGCTGGACAGGTGAAATTATCCTCATCGGAGATGAGCCTTATCTTCCATATCATCGCCCACCTTTATCTAAAACTTTTTTGGCTGGTTCAAAGTCCATCGAAGATATGTATATACGACCGAAAAACTTTTACGAAAAAAATAAGATTCAATTGGTGAATGGTCATGTTACAAAAATCGATTGCAAAACAAAAATTGTATATTTAGAGAATGGTAATCATATTTCTTACGATAAGCTTGTTCTTTGTACTGGTGCAAGAGTACGTAAATTAGATATTAATGGTAGTCATCTGCCAGGTGTACATTATATTCGCAATGCACAAGATATTTTGGGATTAAAATCAAGCGTAAAGTGGACTAAACGCGCTGTAATTGTAGGAGGCGGCTACATTGGACTTGAGACTGCTGCTTCATTAAGAAAAATGGGTATTAATGTCACTATATTAGAATACGCTCCAAAAATTTTACAACGTGTTGCTGCATCACAAATTGGAGATTTTTTTAATCAAGTACATACCGAGGAAGGTGTTGAAATACTTACTAACATCAGGATTGCCGAAATAGCAGGTACACAAAGTGTGACAGGTATCTATTTGGAAAATTGCCAATTCATACCGACTGAATTAGTGATTGTGGGAATTGGAGTCCTTCCTAATATTGAACTAGCAGAAGAAGCTGGATTGAAGATCGACAATGGAATAGTTGTAGACGAGTATTGTTATACATCCGATCCACATATTTTGGCAGTTGGTGATTGTACATCACATTTTAATGAACATTATAAAAGACAAATTAGACTTGAATCCGTACCGAATGCAAATGATCAAGCTAAAGTTGCAGCAAAAAATTTATGCGGTAAAAGTCAAAAATATCAGTGTCTACCTTGGTTTTGGTCTGATCAGTACGATATCAAATTACAAATCGTGGGACTAAATAATGGGTTCGATGAGGTCATACTTAGAGGGGATATGAGTTCTTCAAGAAGCTTTGCCCTATTTTATTTCAAGAATAATGAAATGATTGCAGCGGATTGTGTAAGCAGACCTTTAGAGTTCATGTTAAGTAAAAAAATCATCTCTGAAAAATTAGAAGTTTATAAAGAAAAATTGAGTAATGAAAATTTCGATCTTAAAGAATCGATCGTAAGTTTATACGTTCATTAACGCATTATTTAAGATATAAGAGAAAAATGAATACTTTAGACGCTGTTTTTGATTCATTAGAAGAGAATACACCTTGTGACTTGCCACTAAATTGGTTACAAGGTCGAACAGCTTATGGCGGTTTCTCATCAGCGCTAGCTTTAAAGATTGCTAGGGATGCCAATCATAGTGCGAATAATATTTTAAATAGTGCTCAAATATCTTTTATAGGCCCAATAACTTCAGAAGTAATTTTCACTGCAGAGATTTTACGAATAGGTAAATCGGCTACCTACATTGAGGTTAAGGGGAAATTGGCTATTACGACAGTTTTTCAGGGCACATTTATTTTTGGAAATGAAC
>NZ_JFYL01000117.1 GCF_000632455.1 Acinetobacter sp. Ver3 | reverse complement strand
GAAAATTCAGAAATTTATAATTACTCATTCCATCAAGATATTGATACAGATAAAAATGATAAATTTTTACCTCTTAATATATCGTGGTTGAAAAATTGTTATACAGATGATGTATGGGAATTAAAGCCTCATATTGTTACGGATGAGAAGTCAAAATATACAATTACTTGGAATTTATACGATTTAGAGAACTATAGCAGTGTATTTCATAGATGGAACTACTGGAAGAATGCTGCAAAGGAACTTGCATATTGGATAATGGAGGCCCCAGAAAGTAAATGTAATACTACTAGTACCTTAGTTATTAGTTGCCGCAATATTCGAAGTTTTTACGAATGGTTGTGTTTTGAAAGACATTGTTTTGACTTAGCAGCAGTAAAAAATGAGGATATTGTTTCTTTTTTAGAGCATATATCACTGAAGGGGTTAAAGGAAAGTACAGTTCTATCTAAATTAACAGTAATTTGGTATGCCTATTCTTTAAGACGGCATCTAAAAGAATCATTAAGCTTCAATCCATTTAAAACAAAAAAGATATATCTTTTAGCCAAGGCCTATTCTAATAAAAACGGACATACTCAGACACTTTACCCTAAAGAAATTTTTTCTCTATTAAATCATGCAATTAAGCTTGTAAAAGAGTCCGAAACAACTTTGAATTTATTAAGAAAATATATGCATATACATGCAGATAGCACCATATATCATAGGTCAATGTACTTAAAATTTTATAAGTCAAGCGGTATTAAATCTAGTGAATTGCAAAGTAAAGTTCGTGCTCTATATGGTGCTGCTTTAACAATAATTTATATTTTATTAGCAGAAAGAAAGCATGAATTATCACTTACTATAGAAACAGATGTTTTAAAACTATTAAATAATCAACTTGATATTCTTGTTGGGCTAGAGAAAAAGACTGCGAGAACGAAAACAGGGAAAAGAACTGAGAGAGCAGTTATCCAAGAAGTTAAAGATGCACTATCAGTCATTTTAGAATTAACTTCATACAATCGAATAAAATCAAAAAATGAAACAATTTTATTAAAGTTACCTTTCGGGCATTCAGATAATAGAAAAGGTGAAAAAAGTTTTTATCTTACGACTAATGGTATATATGTTGTTTTAGAGCAGTTTGCTAAATCGGCAAAATTTGAAAGGATAAAATTGAGACCACATATGTTCAGAAGAGCATATGCAATGTTATGGACTTGGAGATTTGAGATAGGAGATCTTGAGGAATTATCTTCAATGCTGAAGCACAATAGTGCAAATTTTACAAAAAAATATACGGACGATGAAAACATTTGGGAATTTATTGGGCAAACAGAACAAGATTTGACATTTGACCTATTGAATAGAGTTTTTCAAGGAAAAGTAATAGTAAGTGGAGAAATCAGTGATACTCTTGAACGTTACAGTCGGTTAATTCAAGCTAAATCTAATTTTTTAGATTCCCACGCTATTGCTGATTTCGTAGATGAATTTATTCAAAGTAATAATATGCGTATAGTTGCTCATTCAGATGGGTACTGTTTTATTCAAAAGAATGGTTTAGATTTGGCTTTATGTCGTACTGATGGAATAGGATTGGATCCAGTAAAGAGAACAGATTCTTTATGCTTACAATGCCCTAATTTTGCTATTGATAATTCACGTAAAGAACATTGGAAGAAGAGAATTGAATTACATCAAGATGTTATTAATTCTAGTAAAAATGAAAAGTTGATAGAACATTCTATAAAATTCATTAATAGAGCAGAAAAGATGTTAAGTTCAATTTTAGTAAAAGAAAGATGCAAGATGAGTGAGAAAATTAGTGGCAAATAGTAAAGAAAAATTTCAAGAAGCTATAAGAAGTTCATTTGAACTACTTAAAAATAATGGTACAAAAATTAATAAAAAGAAAATTATTGATAATGCTAAATTTGAGGATGGCTCATATGTGGGGAAAACTACCTTATATGCCAAAAATCCTCTAACGAAAGCATATATTCATGCTGATTTACTAAAAGAGCTAGATGAAAAAATTTCAGAGTTAGTTTTAGGAGAATCTAAAGTTAAGTTAAAAAGATCATTTTCACAAATAATTGAAGAAAAAAATAAAAAAATAGATGAGCTTGAATTTAAAAATCGTAAATTATTAGCTCAGTTTGTGGAATTAGAGAATAGTTTAGAAAATACAGTTCATCAGAATGATGAAAATTATATACAAAGCCTAGAAATAAATTTATATATAGTAAGTTATTTGTTGAATCAAAAAGTAGGAGGATACAAGATCCTGAATAATATAATAAAAAAATATCAGGTTAAGTATCATGGTAGCAATAAATTGAAAGAAGCAAAAGTTCAAATTCAAACAATGAAAAATGATATAGAATGTTCTAAAATTATTTCCATTACTGAAAGTTTTAAAGATAGCTAATAACCTTAGTGCTACTAAATTAGTTATGGATGGTTTAATTTAATTCTATTGAAATCAAGAGGTTATTATGAGAGGCGTTAACAAGGTCATCTTGCTTGGATCGTTGGGAAAAGACCCTGAGACTAAGACATTTCCTAATGGCGGTTCGCTTACGCAATTTTCAATTGCGACAAGTGAGTCGTGGACTGATAAAAATAGCGGTGAGCGTAAAGAGCAAACTGAATGGCATCGTATTGTTTTGCATAACCGTTTAGGTGAAATTGCACAACAATACCTGCGTAAAGGTTCTAAAGTTTATATCGAGGGTTCATTACGTACGCGTCAATGGACAGATCAAAGCGGTCAAGAACGTTACACCACTGAAATTCGTGGTGAGCAAATGCAGATGCTTGATTCAAATAATCGTCAGCAAAATGACAATCAAAGTGAGGTTGGTTACCAACAACCTCGTTTTAATAACCAAAACAACCAAGGTGGTTATGGCAACCAAGCGCCTGCTCAAGGTGGCTACGGTAATCAAGCTGCACCACAAGGCGGTTATGGAAACAATGTGAACCAAGGTTTCCAATCGCCTAAACCTCAGCAACAACCTGCGAAGCCAATGGCGACAGCACCTGCGGACTTGGACGATGATTTACCTTTTTAGACTATACAATAACTAAATATTGTATTTAATATAAAGTAAGAGCCTGATTTAGATTGGGTTCTTATTTTTTTTATTTCAAGGGCGAGATTTATAAAAATAATAATTTTGGACAAAAGAAATGTTTGATTTATGAACCATTGAGCTTAATTTGAGCTTTAATTTTGTTGATTGTTTATATTTAATATTGAAGAAAGAAAATTAATATATTGAATACTAGGGTTCTTTCATAAATCATTTTTTACTCAGTTCTAAATTATAAATCCCTGCGATTAAACTGAATCTTAATCCCAATCTTTTGCCACGGTTGCGATATCGCTCAGCAAGGATTTTGAAGGTCTTCAAAGTCCCAAATACATGCTCAATCCCTATTCTTATTTTATTGATTTCTTGATTGTAAACTTTTAGCTCAGGTTCTAGTTTACAGTGCTTTTTTGCTTTTAATGGCAATAGACTATTTGGATACACCGTATAAATCCCTTAATAGCCTTTATCTGCAAGGATAAAAGACCCTTTAGGAATTTGATTCATGTCGCGTTTGAAGAGCTCGAAGTCATGTACTGCACCACGACTCGTGCATAAACTTAGAACTTGCTGTGTTCTATAATGGATAATGGCTTGAACTTTAAAAGTATATGCCTTCTTCTTACCACTATAGTTTTTCTTCTGTTTTTTTAGGTCTTTGTATTGAAATTTCTGTGGCATCTACGATCACCACATTCCAGTCGATACCTTCGCCTTCAGGCAAACTCTTGGGTAAATTAAATAGATTGGACTTGATCAGGCAATCCTCTACGTGGCGGACGATTCTTGAAGCAGTAGGCTCTGACACACCATAACTCGTTGCGACATGAAATAATGTTCGATATTCACGCCAATAACTTAAGCACAGGAGGATTTGATCTTCTACACTTAACTTAGATGGTCTACCTTTAGCAGGTACAAGCATTTTTAGCTGTTCAGCCATTAAATCAAAGGTTGACCATGAGATGCCTGTATATCGCTTAAACA
>NZ_JFYL01000116.1 GCF_000632455.1 Acinetobacter sp. Ver3 | reverse complement strand
TGAGCCTTAGGTAATCGGCCACTTGCAGGCACTAATGTAAAAGTTAATTCAAATAATATTACTGCTCTTTTCGGCTTTCAACCTAATGAACAATGGAACTTTTATGCAGGCGGTGTATATCAAGATGTGAGAGGCAACTTAACACTGTCTAGTATTGGTTATAATTCAACTTTTAAACGTGATGAAGGCTACGGTTGGTTAGCAGGAGCAGCTTTTCAAATACCAGAAATTGCATTAAAAGTGTCTTTGACTTATAGATCTGAAATTGATCATGAGCTTGACACTACTGAAAATTCAAATTTAGTCGTTGGTGTAATTAACAATCAAGTTGCAACAATTGATGGACTTGTGGCATTAGCAAACGGGACACTTACATTTGAGCAAGTGGTAAGTTCTCTGCCTATTTCTGCAGAAGATAAAGCTCAAGCATTAGCAGCAAATAGTTTACGAAACAAGTTACTTAATTCTGATTCAGAAAAAACTAAAATCTCCACACCTCAATCCGTTAATTTAGATTTCCAAACTGGCATTATGGCCAATACAGTTGCTTTTGCAAATGTACGATGGGTCGAATGGGGTGGCTATGGTATAGATATTGATAAATTTGGAAGTATTACCCAATTATTATCAGGCCAACGACAAAATATTATCGATTATGATAAAGATCAATGGTCTGCCACAGTTGGTGTTGGGCGAAAAATTAATGAAAAATGGGGTGGTGCTATTTCTGCCGGTTGGGATTCAGGTGCTGGTAATCCTGTAACTGCACTTGGTCCAACTGAAGGTTATTGGAATGTCGGATTAAGTGCACAGTTTAGCCCTACTCCAGCAACTTTTATCGGTGGAGGCGTCAAATATTTTTGGTTAGGAGATGCTGAAGCTCGTTCTGTTGGCAAATATGTCGGTAATTTTGAAGATAACAATGCTTGGGCATATGGTTTAAAAATGGGTTATCGTTTCTAAATGCCATTTATTTTTCAAAAGAGCACTTTAGTGCTCTTTTTTTATTTAATCATGAATACCGTTGACTGACTGTATAGTTCATTTATAAATTAACGATAAGATAGTATGACTCAAAATTAAATAATTCATAAATTCAATAATTTATATAGAAATAAAATTCCTATTATTTTTATCAGAATTAAAATTCAATTATAAATTTATTTCCTTAGAGTATTTACTCTGATTCTTAATGTGTTATTTTGTGAATATATGATTTAGGATCAGTTTAAGATAACTAATCCTCAATTCAATTGGAAAATACAAAATAATTCATTGAAGAAGATCAGGGAAAATTCAAGTGAAATTAACAAAATTATCAGCTGCTGTATTATTTGGTTTAGCATCATCAGGTTCTTTTGCTGCTGCTTTAGATCGTTCTGGACAATCTATTTCATCATTCCTTCAACCAGGAAATTACTTTGAAGCAGGTATCTCAATTTTAGATCCATCAGTATCAGGTAAAGAAACTGTTGGATTAGAAAGAAATATTGATGATATGGCTGGCGATTATTATTTCCCTTCAGCTGCTTTAAAATTGCAATTAAATGACAATTTTTCATTTGGCTTAATCTACGATCAACCATTTGGAGCTGATGCAACCTATCATGGGGAAAACAATTTTGTTGCAGCACCAACTGATACTATTCTTACTGGTCTACCATTACAAACAGGTTTGTTAGGTGCTTCTGCCCCAACAGGAAGTACATCTGTAGAAGTAGATACACAAAACTTATCTATGATTTTTGGTTTTCAGCCAAATGAGAATATTAATTTATATGCTGGTCCTGCATACCAATCAATCAAGGGTAATGTAAGTCTTCGCGGTCAAGCTTATAGTGTATTTAATGGCTATGATGCAAATATTAGTGAAGATTATGCATGGGGTTGGTTAGCTGGTGCAGCATATCAAATTCCAGAGATTGCATTAAAAGCCTCAATCACTTATCGCTCTGAAATCGATCATAAATTTAAAGCTGACGAAAATATTGCTTTAGCAGCTGCTGCACCCTTATTAGCTGGTTCAGGTGCAGTACCCGCTCCTCTTTTACCAGTTTTAACAGGCTTCGCTGCGGCAAATAATGCTGAAGGAAGTACAAAAATTACTACTCCTCAGTCTGTTAACATTGATTTTCAATCAGGCATTATGGAAAACACTGTTGCATTTGCAAATTTACGTTGGGTTGATTGGTCTAGTTTCTCAATTCAACCCTACAAATTTGGTGTAGCTTCACAAGCTGTAGGTGGTCTAGTAAACCGTCCTAACGGTTTTAACTTAGTTGAATATGCTGATGACCAAATTTCTGCAACCGTAGGTGTTGGCAGAAAATTAAGTGAACAATGGGCAGGTAATGTCTCAGTTGGCTGGGATTCTGGTGCCGGAAATCCTGTATCAACACTTGGTCCTACCGAAGGTTATTGGAATGTGGGCTTAGGTCTTCAATATAGCCCTACCCCCGCTACGTTTATCGCAGGTGGTGTTAAATACTTCTGGTTAGGTGATGCTAAGGCTCAAACTGGGGCTCAAGCTGGTGGGAATGAATACGTTGCAGAATTTAAAGACAATGACGCTTTAGCTTACGGTCTTAAAATCGGCTATAAATTCTAATCATTCGTCAATAAAAAAGACCACATGATTGTGGTCTTTTTTTATTTTTATACAAGTATAAATTAATTGTCTGTTATATCATCATTTAAAATAAAAAAACGACACAAACTACAATTCCTTTTTTGCTCAATAATACTTTTTAAAAACATGGACATAATTATTTAATCTCATAACTTGATAATGAAGTAATATAAATTTGATTATATTTCAATCATTTCCGAGTATTTACTCTTTTTTTATTTATGTTATTTTTCATGCAATTTTTTCGCCATATGGCATTCATGGATGAACATCATGAAATTTAAAGTACTTTCATACTCAGTCTTATTATCTACACTCCCATTAACTTCAATTTACGCCGCAGGATTAGATCGTTCAGGTCAGTCGATTTCAGCATTTCTCCAATCAGGTAATTATGCAGAAGCTGGCATTTCTGTTTTAGATCCTACCGTTAAAGGTTCTTCCACAGTGATTAATAAAATCACTGGTCAGGATTTAACAGGCGAAAAAATTACCGATATGGGCAGTGATTATTATTTTGTAAACACTGCTCTTAAACTACAGATTACTGACCAAGTTTCTTTAGGATTAATTTACGATCAGCCTTTTGGTGCAGATGCATTATACGATGCTAAAAATCAATCATTTGGCAATAGTTTAAGTGGTACATCAGTTGAAGTTAAGACACAAAATTTAACTGCACTCATTGGCTATCAACCCACTGAAAATTGGAATTTTTATGCTGGTCCAGTATGGCAAACAGTTGAAGCTGATATCAATTTAAAAGGTAATGCATACCAAGTCTTAAATGGCTATAACATCCATGTAGACCAAAAAGAAGCTTATGGCTGGATTGCAGGTACTGCATACCAAATTCCAAAAATTGCATTAAAAGCATCTATCACTTATCGCTCTGAGATTAAACACAAAGCTCAGTCGAATGAAACCTCGCTCCTTCCACTTTACGCCGATGCATTAAAAAAGCCTGAGTTTAATAGATTAGATAAGATCGCTGCAGTAACTGAAGCAGTTACTCCACAATCTGTAAATATTGATTTACAGTCTGGAATTGCAACAAACACTTTGGCGTTTGCTAACCTGCGTTGGGTTCATTGGGATCAATTTACGGTTACACCTAAATTACTTGGATTAGTTGGACAGGACCTCATTTCGTATTCTGATGATCAGTACTCTGCAACCTTAGGTGTTGCACATAAATTTAATGATCAATGGGCAGCAACCACAACTGTAGGCTATGACTCTGGAGCTGGAAACCCTGTAACCACTTTAGGTCCAACTGAAGGTTATTGGAGTGTAGGCTTAGGTGGTCAATTCAACCCATCACAGCAAAGCTTTATTCAAGCTGGTGTTAAATATTTCTGGTTAGGCGATGCAACTGCTCAAACGGGTGGCATAAATGTTGGAGAATTCAGCAACAATTATGCATTAGGTTATGGCATGAAAATCGGGTATCGATTCTAACAATTGTTATAAAAAAAGGACGCTAAAGCG
>NZ_JFYL01000115.1 GCF_000632455.1 Acinetobacter sp. Ver3 | reverse complement strand
TCTGTATGTACTCTAAATAAATTATTGCTCTGCTGTTTCCAATCAAATGTTAACTCAGTACATGGTTTTGATGGTTCACAAATCACCTGACCACGTGTTTCAATTCGCTTGGCATTTTCTGAAGGTTTAAAATCAATAACATTAGATGCATAAGCTTTTGCAGAACTTGCATTTGGTTTATTGGATACAACGATACACCCACTCAGTGAAAGAGCAGTAAGAATAGATATAAATTGAACTTTCATTATTATCAACCAGTTAAATAGATGTTGTTTTTGTATATGCTAAATTTAGCATACAATCCATATAAATGTTAACCAGTTATCAAAAAATATATATTTATTGTCGTGTTTTGCTATTTTCTTTTTGTGATGCTTGTCAGGTTGCTTGAATTAAGTTTAAAGGTGGTAAAAAATAATTGATTGAGTCCTTTATGGTCAAACGTTTCTATTTTTGATTGAACACTTTTCAAAAGGTGATATAACTAAAAATAAAGCGTTAATAAAAGAGTATGAAATGAAAACGACTGTGAAATATGTGGTGCTGAAGAGCAAAGACTATCAATTGGGCACTCCATTGTTTGAAGAAACCATCGAGGCAGACTATGCGTATTTCGATTCAATTCCATCAGTCATTCAGTACCAGAATCATGAGTTTAAAGTGAAGTCAAAAGAACTTAATCGAAAGCAAATATTTGATGACTTTGAAGAATCACAAACAATCTTAGTTAAAGTCATCGCACTGAATTAATTTAAAGGCAGCCTTGAGCTGCCTTTCTTATTCTCATCACTATTCATTATCTATTTTATAATATAGTTCTATTCGAAATTAAGCACGGTTCAATATGCACCAAACATTCCCAATCCAAAGTAGGTTAGGTGGATTCTACTTTTTCTACTATGCGATTGTCGGTACCTTCATGCCGTATTGGAGTCTATATCTGCAAGATCAGGGATTTAGCTTTTTAGAGATTGGGTGGCTTAGTGCAATTGCAATCATGACGCGTTTTTTTGCGCCGTTTATTTGGGGTTGGGTGGCGGATAAAACGGGTAAAAGAATGCTATTGGTGCGAATCGCAACATGGATGGAAGCGAGTATATGGTTCCTCATTTTTATTATACCCAATAATTTTCAATCAATTGCCTTGTTAATGTTGATCTTCAGCTTTTTTCAAAATGCGATACTTGCTCAATTTGAAGGCGTTACATTATTTTGGTTAGGCGAAAAACGAAATGAACTTTATGGCAAAGTGAGAAAATGGGGATCGATTGGGTTTATTGTTGGTGTTTTCTTTATTGGTCTAATTCTTGAAATCATCGATATTCAGTATCTCCCGATTTTATTACTGAGTATTTCATTTCTAGCGTTTTTATGGTCATTTACAGTAAAAGAACCGAAGGGCGCACCAAAAGCCCAAAAAACACTTGAATCCATTATTCCAGTTTTAAAACAACCAGTTGTGAAAGCAATTTTCTTAATTGAGTTCATTATGTTGTTTGCTCAAGCACCATTCTATAGTTTTTATAGCAATTACTTACAGTCATCTGGATTTAGTACCACAGCAACAGGATTTCTTTGGTCAACAGGTGTTATTGCTGAAATCATGATGTTTGCCTATGCATCATTTTTTTTAAATCGTTTTACATGGCGTCAGTTGGTTGCGATCTGTTTATGGATGACTGGGCTTAGGTTTTTGATTGTTGGTTTATTTCCTGAAAGTTTTGTTCTCCAATTTCTCTCCCAGACAATGCATGCATTCAGTTTCGGTTTATTTCACTTATTGGCGATGCGCATTATTTTTGAGCACTTTTCTGCTGGGCAGCAGGGTAGAGCTCAAGCTTTGTATAGTACGATGTGGGGCTTGGGTGTGGCATCTGGAAGCGTATTGGCAGGACAATATTGGGAGCTGATTTCTGGCAGCTATATTTTTATCATTGCAGGAGCTTCAACGTTGATTGGTTTCATATTTTTATCCGCTTTACCAAATCTCAAGCCCACTGAAGCAAGATAGTGACTTATGATGTTTGAGTAAATAGTAATTGCGGATCCACGCATAATCTATTTCGTCCTTCAGATTTCGCTTGATAAAGGGCAACGTCTGCACGATTAATCAATTGTTGGAATGGGGTGCCAGACGGAAGTTGTTGATAACTTAAACCTATGCTTACACTAATATTGAGATGTTGATTTTGCCTGATCATAATCGGTGTTTCTGCCACGCGGTCGCATATACGCTGTGCGATTTTAATGCAGGCTGGTAGGTTACTATCTTTAATTAAGATGGCAAATTCTTCACCGCCAACTCTACCGAATAAATCATTTGATCTAATTTGAGATCTGACGATATTGCTAAAGTCTTTGAGAACAATATCACCTATTTCATGTCCATATTGATCATTAATTTTTTTAAAGTGGTCAATATCGAGTAGTAAAATAGACACGCTGTGAATATTGGATTTCGCCTCCCTATGAGTTGAGTCTATCGTCTTTTCGCTTTCTTCATAAAAATATCGGCGATTCATAGTCGTTGTTAAACTGTCATGGTTCGCTAAATATAATATTTGGTGATATAGCTTTTGGCGATTCAAACTAATAATTGATAATGTTAGTGGGCCTAAAGCCAGCATGAAAAGACCGATGCGAACAGACAGTGTTGTCGAAATAAATGCTTCTGGAGATTCTGTTAGATAATATGCACTTAAGCTGTTGTATAAGAACATACATACAAAGCAGTTGATGATTGCAACCAACAATAAATTGTAGGTTAATGCTGCCCAGATGAGTGCTCCGATCGGGAACATGATGGCGCCAGGGCCAATAAAAAAGTGAGTTAGAATTACAGATACAACGACAAATATGAAGGGTAAGACAAAGGGCAAACTTAAACGTTGATTTTTTTGATTTACAAAATATTGTTGAACTGTAGTTTTGTTTGGTAATGCGAGAACAATAGGTAAAAAAGCGACAAAGTTAAGAATTTCACCACTCCACCACATGCCAAAATCAACCCAAATACGGCTGAGTTCCATAAAGCTGTTAGGAACATAAGGGATGGTTAAAATCGCAAAGGTTGGGCTCGCTAGGCACCCTCCAAAAGCACTAATTAAAAATAAGTAAACAAATGTAAGACCTTTATTGAATTCTTGATAATTGATTTTTAACCGGTTCAGTAGGTATAAGGTCACTAATGGGTTTAGCAAGTTAGCAAGAGTTAACAACCAAGTAAGTTGTAAAGTGTTGCCAGTACCTAGGTCTGCAAGCATATACCCAGAAAAGGCCCCAAGCCAGCCACCAAGATTATTGAGATAACTAAATCTTAAAAAAAGACCAAGTAGTACGGCATTTGCAGGCCAGAAAATTGCAAGAAATGAGAGAGGTCGACCAAGTATTCCAGCCAAAGCACAAAGTGTAATGATGAGCATGACAATCAAAAAAGATTGTGCATTGTTTTTAATCAGCTCTGTTCGTATCCATATGGTCATACTTAACGTATATTCCCTTGCATAAAATCTTATATTTTTAAGCTTTCTGTGAGGTATAGAATGAATATTATTCTGATAAGAATATATTTTTGCACTAATAAATCAATAGATCGCATTAAACTGCTGATGATTTAAAGTTCATCAATAGGGAATTCATTTTCTTATATAAAATTGTTCTTATCACGTTAATTCTATGAGTTTTCTTGCTGAAATGTGCTAATTTAGTTCTAAACGTTGACCTATAGATGTTGTATGAAAAAAACAGTTTTTTTTGCACCTTTACTTTTATTAATGACGTCTTTTTCTTCTGCCGATCAAAATGTCCAAGCGCAAGCTAAAGGTGCTGATTTACAACAGCCTGAAAATAATATTCGAATCAACATGCGCCCAGAAATTTTAGGTTTATGGGGAATGGAAATTCCAAATAATAAAAAATGTGTTGAGTATTATAATTTCCGTGGTAACAATGAGGTGGTCGTGAATAGTGCTAAAGAGTGGTCGGTCGGTTTATTTGAGTATCAACCATCTCAAGACAGCTCTTCGGGCTTGTTGCCTACCTTGGTCATGCAAGTCAATTATGAGAACAACGAAAAAGACTGCTCTGGTAATCAAGTAGATCAGGCAGGAGATTTGTCTCAATATTTTGTAAAATGGGACAATCCGAATCAAATCAATTTCTGTGCATCTGAAAAGGGTGGACAATGTTTTGCAAAACTTAATCGTATATTGCCTTAAGCTAAAATCTTTGCAGTCTATTCTTCAATAAT
>NZ_JFYL01000114.1 GCF_000632455.1 Acinetobacter sp. Ver3 | reverse complement strand
TTTTTTATATTTTGACTACATCATTTAAGATATGAAATAAAAGTTGTTGAATTGTTGTAGTTGATTTGGACAAGATCTTGTTTATTTAAACAGAGATACTTATGATTTTGGTGGAAAACCAACGAGTATAGACGGAAATATCATTAAGAATAATGTATATTATGTCACATTAATGCATAGAAAAATTTTGGAGAAAAAATGAGCATTATTAAAGAGTTTAAAGAATTTGCCGTAAAAGGCAATGTAATGGATCTGGCGGTCGGTGTGATCATTGGTGGGGCGTTTGGTAAAATCATCGATTCAATGGTTAAAGATGTCATCATGCCAATTATCAGTTGGATCTTAGGCGGTGATGTAGATTATTCAAACTGGTTTGTTGTATTGGGCGATAATCCAAATAACCTTACAACGCTTGCTGCTGCTCAAGAAGCAGGTTTAAATGTTTTGGCTTACGGTAATTTCTTGACGATTCTCATTAACTTCATCCTGCTTGCATGGGTGGTATTCTGGTTAGTGAAATTGATGAATAAAATGCGTCGTAAGCAAGAGGAGGAAGCTCCAGCACCTGAAGCTACTCCAGAAGATATCGAATTACTTCGTGAAATTCGTGACGAATTAAAACGTAAAGGTTAATGCTTTTACAATGAAAACGGCGCTAAATGCGCCGTTTTTTATATCTCATCATTTTTTTAAATCGCCCGAAATCCCCCTTTGTCAAAGGGAAGCTGGGAGGGATTGATTCTTAGCTCTTTCTTGCGAAGCGATGATTCTCATCTCCTAAAAGGAGAGGGAAATCCAGGAAGTTTAAAGATCCATACGAAATTTAATTTCGAGTAAATGCCAGCCGAATTGACTCTTAATTGGTCCATGTAATTCACGTTCAGCCAAACTAAAAACTGCCTTATCGATAGGACCAACCAATTGTCCTTTCTTAACCTCACCTAATTCCCCTCCTTTTTTTCCTGAGGGACAAGTTGAGTGTTGCTTAGCAATTTTAGCAAAATCAGCACCGTCTTTAAGCTTTTGTTTAAGTTGGATACACAGGTCTTTATCTTTGACTAAAATATGCCGAACAATTGCTGATTTCATTTGGATTTTACCTTTGATACAGGAATCTTTGAGGCTTGAGGTCGCTTAAGCGGTTGACACTCAGGGCAAAAGACAGAAGCACGTTGCCCGAGCTTAATATTTTCTAAAGTTGTTTCACAGTTGATGCACATTTCACCAGCGCGCCCATAAGCCAATAGCGTTTGTTGAAAGTAGCCATTTTCGCCCATGGCATTGGTGTAATCACGTAAAGTAGATCCGCCTAAATCAATTGCTTGTTTAAGGATTCGTTTGATTTCAATGACAAATTTTTCAATTTGTGACCGTGTAAGACTAGAGGCGGGTTGTGCAGGATGAATGCCCAAATTAAACAGACTTTCAGTTGCGTAAATATTTCCAACACCCACAACAATGTGGTTATCCATAATTGCAACTTTGACTGCAACACTCTTATTTTTAAATTTCTGCTCTAGATAGTCAGCATTGAAAGATTCACTTAAAGGTTCAGGTCCAAGCGTATCTAAAAGTTTGGATTGAGCATGATCATCCAGCCATAAAATGCAACCAAAACGACGAGGATCGTGGTAGCGTAATTGGATATCATCGAATTGTATGATGAAATGATCATGCTTTCTCAACGCATCACGTGAATCACTCAAACGAAAGCTTCCTGACATTCCCAAGTGCCATAACATGGTCACATTTTCAAATTGTGCCAAAATATATTTGGATCGACGTGTTAGCCCTATTAGTCGTTGACCGACCAATTGATTTACATCATTTGGTATAGGCCATCTCAGACTTGAATTATTGACTTGAACAGAAAGTACTTTTTGATTCAGCAAAGGGAGCAAGCTGGTTTTCGTGGTTTCAACTTCAGGTAATTCAGGCATGGAAACTCTGTTAAATGGGCGAGTAGAAAAATATTGGGTTAAATGAGGATATTGCAAGCAGCATCGAGTGAACTACAAGATATTACGCTTGAACAGAATATGATACATAATCCATCTAGTGCCTTCATGGTTAAGTTTTAAAATATTTTTTAAAGCATTCAATGATGAAATGAAGTTAGATGATTTATCACGTAAATGCGTTGTACACTGCTACAAATAAATGAATTTAAAATCAGGGAGATTCAGTGTGGCAAAATTATTTGAGCCAATTCAATTCGGAAATTTATCACTCAAAAATAGAATTATTATTGCTCCCATGTGTCAGTATTCTGCGAATGAAGCAGGGGAGCATAGTTTTTGGCATGAACAACAATGGGCGAGTTATGCATTGTCGGGTGCTGGATTATATATTATTGAAGCAACTGCGGTACAAGCTGTAGGTCGTATCAGTTTTGCAGATTTAGGGTTGTGGAATGATTTACAACGTGCACAATTAAAAGCATTGATTGATAAGGTAAAATCGATTGCTCCAACGCCAATCGCCATTCAGTTAGCGCACGCGGGACGTAAAGCTTCAACTGATAAACCATGGTTGGGACGTGGTCAATTCTCATCGAATCATGAACATGGCTGGCAAACGGTATCTGCAAGTGATTTACCATTTAATCCAGATGATCAGGCTCCTCATGAATTAAGTATCGAGGAAATCAAAAAAATTATCGATGACTTTGCAACTGCAGCAGTCAGATCTGTAGATGCAGGTTTTGATCTCATCGAAGTCCACGCGGCTCATGGTTATCTATTACATCAATTTATGTCCCCTTTATCTAATCGAAGAACAGATGAATATGGTGGAAGTTTTGAGAATCGCATTCGTCTAACTTTAGAGGTTTTTCAGGCGATCAAAAATGCTGTTCCAGACAACTATCCAATCGGTGTTCGTTTGTCTGCAACAGACTGGATGGAGCAAGAAAAGGCATGGAATATTGATGACTCAATTGGGTTATCAAAGGCATTAGAAAAACTTGGTGCAGTCTATATCCATGCATCATCAGGGGGATTACATGTCGATCAAAATATTCAGATTGGTCCTAATTACCAAGTTCCATTTGCGGAAGCAATCAAGAAACACGTAGACATTCCAGTGATTGCTGTTGGGCTGATCACTGAACCTCAACAGGCGGAAGATGTCTTACAACAAGGCAAAGCTGATGCAATCGGGCTCGCAAGGGCAATACTATTTAATCCAAGATGGCCATGGCATGCTGCTGCTCAATTAAAAGCAGAGGTTGAAATTAGTCCGCAATATTTACGATGCCAACCGCATGATGTGAAATCATTATTTAAGCCATATGCTGATAGATAAAATAGGCATAAAGGTATACTTAAAAAGTCATCCTGGGCAATAACGGCTGTTGTATGATAATTTGACTAACTCATACAATAGCTAGGGATGCTAAGTCATGGTTTTATCGGTCATTCTTCCGATTTTTTTACTGCTTTTTTCGGGATATGCTTCGGTTAAACTGAATTTACTTAGCAAAGAGCAAGTCTCCATTGTCGGTACATTCGTCATTCGAGTCGCTTTACCTGCTCTATTTTTACAAGCGCTTTCATCAAAAGATCTTGATGCGATATGGCAACCTGAACTTTTTTACAGTTATATTGTGGTGACTGCCTTTGTTTTTGCAATCGCTTTAGGGATTTTGGTAAAGCATTTTAAAAACAATTTAAGTGATGCTGCCATCCTCTCGATTGGAGCGTCAATGTCTAATACTGGACTACTTGGTACGGCC
Source organism: Acinetobacter sp. Ver3 (assembly GCF_000632455.1). Classification (GTDB taxonomy): domain Bacteria; phylum Pseudomonadota; class Gammaproteobacteria; order Pseudomonadales; family Moraxellaceae; genus Acinetobacter. The sequence continues at coordinate 641 of NZ_JFYL01000114.1, read as the reverse complement.
ATTTTAAGTCTATTGATTGGTCATATTGCGCTTGCTTTTACTTCTTTAATTGTAATTATCGAAAGTGTTTTTCTTGTTCCAGCAGCTTTATTTATTGCGGGCTTGCAAGCTCAAAATCAGCAAGCAGTGCTCAATACATTAAAAAATAACTTTATAAACTTATGTAAAAATCCATTGTTTATTGGTGTGGTAATCGGAATTTTGTGCGCGGTTTTTCAGGTTAAACTGCCGCATTATATAGATCAAGTTTTCTTAATGATTGGTCAGACGGCATCTCCTTTGGCGTTATTTGTGATTGGCGGGAGCGTCGCAGGTTTAACCTTAAAATATGTCAACCAGCAGAGTCTTTATATTGTTCTATCATCCAACTTTATTTTTCCAATATTCATGTATTTGACTCTACGATTTATTGCTCAAGCACCGATGGATATCGTGTATGTAGGGACATTGATAGCAGCTTTACCTACACCTGCATTATTTGGAATGCTGGGACAAGCATATGGACTCAATGATCGTGCAATTACACCTTTATTGATGAGTACAGTCATTGGATTTATTGTGACTGCTGGATTAATTATTTTATGGTGGTAATTGAGTCAAACCAAAAATGTAAGCATAAATATCCTTTTCATATAAGAAAA
>NZ_JFYL01000113.1 GCF_000632455.1 Acinetobacter sp. Ver3 | reverse complement strand
TCTGTACCGACACATTTAAAATTTACATATATCGATTCACATAATTCTGGTGTTAAATTGCATATACGTAACCAATCCCATTATTTTATCGTAACGTTAGGTGCTTGTATCGGCGCAATTATTGCTTTAGCAATCGGTTTTCAGATGAGAAATTCAATGAGTCTTATCTTCATCATCAGCATAGCTCCCCTTCTCGTCAGCTATATCCTACGAGAAGTCTATGTTCATACACTTATACAAATTCAACATCCTGAATTAATGCATTAACTTAATTTCACTGTATTTTTTCCTAAAAACATCTAGCATAGGTTTAACTTTAAAATACAAATCACTTATGAAAGATTGGATCATTTCAGTGATGGAGCAATTGGGCTATTTCGGCATTGCTCTATTGATGTTTCTCGATAATGTGTTTCCACCTATACCCTCTGAGATTATTATGCCTTCAGCTGGCTATACCGCTTCTCAGGGTCAATTACTTTTGATCGGTGTCATTATTTCAGGAAGTATAGGTTCGCTCTTAGCTGCCGCTACGCTGTATTGGTTAGGACGTAAGATCTCTGATCAAAAGCTCTATGCATTCGTTGATAAATATGGAAAGTATTTATTTATTAAAGTAGCTGATGTTGATAAATCATTAGAATGGTTTGAAAGATATGGACATCGAATCGTTTTTTTTGGACGTATGGTTCCAGCAGTACGATCTCTGATTAGCATACCTGCAGGCATGAGCAAAATGCCTTTTGCAAAGTTTATGTTTTATAGTGGTTTAGGCACGATTATATGGACTACCTTTTTAGCATATGTGGGTTATTATTTTGGAAATAATACTGAAATGATGCACAAAATATTTAGCCAAGTCAGCTATCTAATTATTGCTATTGTGATCAGCATAATCATTTGGATTGTGTACCGCAGACAAAAAAGAAAGCACTCAAAATAAAAAAAGCACCTTACGGTGCTTTTTAATTAGTTCGGCGTGTGATACATCAAATACAATTCATTCAAGTTATCTGGAATTTCTTCTGCAAGCTCATCCATCAATTGACCGTTACGGCGGAAAGACTCCATTTGAGGATCTTCTTCGTCAACTCCACTAAACACCATGATTGGCAGAGTGAGATCAACCAATTGCTCTTCAAACTCAGGTGTGAACCATGCATCTTCATTTAAGAACATTGCATCGACAAAGCCTACACTCCAATCCCCAAGGCTTGACTCTACATCTGCTTCTTCAATTTCAAAAGGAAATTCAATACCTTCTTCATTGGCAAGTTTTTGACGTAAATCTTCTAACCAAAGTTTAATTTGAGCTACGATCTCTGCAGGCACTTTCTTTTGATTATTGTCAAATAACTCATCCAACCAACGATCAAAATGAGGACCTACAGCTGTCGCACACAAAAAACCATGAGTTGCAGCAAAATCTAGACCATGCTCATTTTGGTCGCCATCTAAGTAGTCACTTAACAAGTCTAAATCTAATGCACTCATTGTATTTCCAAAGGTTGTATCTTAATTCCGTAGAATAACATTTTAGATCAGGATACCCAATCTAATTTAGTCTTCATCATCGTCGAAATCATCATCTTCAAAATCATATTCAAGATCTTTCAATTCACGATCTAAACGACGCTGTGCAAGTAAGTCATCAATCAAGCGACGCTTTTCTAATGATTCTTTGGCGCTAATTTTGCTCGTAGTTTCATCAAAACTAACATCATCATCACCGTAGTTATCATCTAGTTCAAAATCTGTAGAAGACACTAAAACTACCTCATGTGTGAAAAAATGAATGGGGCTAGGCGCTATTTATCTTTGTTCAGAATACTTGTCAAGTTTTATTTTATTTTTCGCTGATATTTATACAAATTTTAGTTTATTTTGGACAAAAAAATATGTCATTATTTAATCAAGGATCAAATCCTTATTGCTGGTTTAAAATAAAAAGCATGATGTGCTTGAAATGAACAATTTTGACCCAATATTGACTTAAATAGCTTAATTCATTGGTTTTCAAAACCAATTATACTGAGTTAATACCATACTAAAGATAAGTTAATTGTGCTAGAATGCACGGTTTTTCCCCGCCACAGATTCAACGAGAAGAGAGCAAAGATGAGCGATATGCATTCCCCTACTTCACAAGTAGCGGCTCTGATTAGCCGAGGCAAAGAACAAGGTTACTTAACCTACGCTGAGGTTAACGATCATCTCCCAGACTCGATCACTGAAAGCGAACAGATTGAAGATATCATTCAGATGCTTCAAGACGTCGGTATTCCTGTACACGAACGTGCGCCAGAATCTGACGATGCAATGTTTGATGGTAGTAGCGCAGAAACGACTGACGAAGTTGCTGAAGAAGAAGCAGCTGCAGTTTTAGCATCTGTAGAAAATGAGCCTGGTCGTACAACTGACCCTGTTCGTATGTATATGCGAGAAATGGGAACAGTTGAACTGTTGACTCGTGAAGGCGAAATTCAGATTGCAAAACGTATCGAAGAAGGTATTCGTGACGTTTTAAACTCAATTGCTTATTGGCCAAATGCGGTTGAAGTTGTATTACAAGAATATAAAGATTACGAAACTGGCGAGCGTCGTTTAGCCGATATCCTTTCAGGCTATTTAGATCCAGAGTCTGATGAAGAAATTCCAGAAGTTTTAGAAGAAGTTGATGCTGATCTTGAAGAAGAAACAGAGACTAAACCAACTAAAGATGTAAAACTTGATGACGATGATGAAGAAGAGTCTGAAAGTGATGATGATTCTGAGGGTGATTCAGGTCCAGACCCTGAAATCGCCAAAGTGCGTTTTGCAGAGCTAGAAGCTGCGTGGAATGCGACTAAAGATGCGATCGCAAAACATGGTCGTAACAGTAAAGAAGGTAAAGCAGCTCTTGAGTCGCTCGCAACCGTCTTTATGATGTTTAAGTTCACACCACGTTTGTTTGACATCATTTCTGAAATGATTCGTGGCACGCATGAACAAATTCGTACAGCAGAACGTGAAGTAATGCGCTACGCAGTTCGTCGTGGTCGTATGGATCGTACTCAATTCCGTACAACGTTCCCTGGTCAAGAATCAAATCCAGCTTGGTTAGATGAGCAAATTGCTAAAGCCACTGCTGACCAAAAACCATACTTAGAGAAAGTACGCCCTGACGTTCTTGCTTTCCAACAAAAAATCGCTGATATCGAAAAAGATCTCGACCTTACTGTACGTGAAATTAAAGATATTTCTAAACGTATGGCGATTGGTGAAGCAAAAGCACGTCGTGCTAAAAAAGAAATGGTTGAGGCGAACTTACGTTTGGTAATCTCCATCGCGAAAAAATATACCAACCGTGGTTTACAGTTCCTCGATCTGATTCAGGAAGGTAACATTGGCTTGATGAAAGCCGTAGATAAGTTTGAATACCGTCGTGGTTATAAGTTCTCGACTTATGCAACTTGGTGGATTCGTCAGGCGATTACACGTTCAATTGCTGACCAAGCACGTACGATTCGTATCCCTGTACATATGATTGAAACCATTAACAAGATCAACCGCGTATCTCGTCAATTGCTTCAAGAAATGGGACGTGAACCTACGCCTGAAGAGTTAGGTGAACGCCTTGAAATGGATGAAGTCAAAGTTCGTAAAGTGCTTAAGATCGCTAAAGAACCAATTTCGATGGAGACACCGATCGGTGATGATGAAGACTCACATCTTGGTGACTTCATTGAAGATGGTAACATCACTTCACCAGTTGATGCTGCAACTTCAGAAGGCTTGAAAGAAGCAACACGTGAGGTACTTGAAAACCTCACTGAACGTGAAGCTAAAGTCTTGAAGATGCGTTTTGGTATTGATATGCCGACGGACCACACGTTGGAAGAAGTTGGTAAACAGTTTGATGTAACACGCGAACGTATTCGACAGATCGAAGCAAAAGCGTTACGTAAATTACGTCATCCATCGCGTTCTGAACATTTACGCTCGTTCCTTGAGAATGACTAATCTATCCATAGGATAATACAGGCTTGAATATGGGGGACACTCCCCCATAATATAAAGCATGTAGCAAATAATTCTAAATACCTGCGCCTAGCAGGTATTTTTACTAATGAGGTGTCCTATGACTGACATGATCGATCGCACTCCATCACGCGAACTACAAGAACATCTTTGGGTGTTTCCGATGGATTATCCAATTAAATTGATTGGTCTTGCAGGTGAGGATTTACGCAAAGCCGTGAATGACATTTTTGTTAAACATTTCCCTGATTTTGATGGGAATGCAATGACAGTGACACCATCGCGTACAGGCAAGTATCATTCAATTACTGCGCAACTTCGTTTTGAAGAGCTTGAGCAAGTACATCAAGTATATGCAGACTTGGCTGCTTGCCCTTTAATTAAAACTGCACTTTAATAAAAA
>NZ_JFYL01000112.1 GCF_000632455.1 Acinetobacter sp. Ver3 | reverse complement strand
GAAGCTAAAGAAGCTAAAGCACAGTCTTTTGCTCAAAAAGTAACGCCTGAACCAACAGCCTATCAATGTTTTGCTGAGCAATGTCCAAGGGTGGATTTAAAAGAGATTCAAATTGATCTCAACGGAAAAGTACCAAAATTTATAACCCCTGTTGCTGTCGGTGAAATTCAAGCAAATCAATGGACTCGTTTAGGTACGGAGTTCAATGTAAATTGGACAGATCAGAATCAAAATAAAACTTCAGAAAAGCTGATATTAAATGTCTTGGACATGCAGCATATGACTTTAAAAGATGAGTTAGGTCGTATCAACCGCTATAAGATGGTAGAGGCGAAAAAGCCTGATACTGATAAAAATTCAGATGTATTAGAAACACAATAAAAAAGCGGCTCAGCCGCTTTTTTTAATAAATTTTTTCAAAACCTTCCGGACGTGTTTTAAATCTACGGTGGAACCACATATATTGGGTTGGTGCTAAACGAAGTTGATTTTCAATAATCAAATTTGTTCGTGTCGCGTCTGCAATTTCATCTTCACTTGGCATATTGTCTAACGCAGGTTCAATCAAAATATGATATTTCGGATTTGTAATATCACCTTTACGGTAGAAGTAAAGTGGAATCGCGGCAGCTTTGGTCATTTTTAATATACGGCGATGTGCAGTTACAGTGGCTGCGGGTACACCAAAAAAGGGTGCCATAACGCCTTGTTTAAGACCAAAATCTTGGTCGGGACTATACCAAATAGGTCGTCCTTCTTTTAAATGACGGATTAATCCGCGCATATCATCATGGTCGATTTGATTGGTATAAATCGTGGCACGACAACGGTAAATCAGCATATCTAGCAATGGATTATTTTGCGGACGATACACGACATCTGGATCAAAATACTGGGCACAGACATATCCACCTGCATCGAGTAGGGTAGAGTGTGTACCGAGTAGTAAAGCCCCACGCCCTTCAGCTTGCGCTTGTTGAATATGTTCTAAACCTTCAATCGTTACACGATCTTTAAACCATTTGGGACAATACCAAGCATTCAGTGTTTCAAAAACACCGACCATTTGATCAATAAAGACTTGGCGAGCATTTTCATAACGAAGTTCGGGCATCCATTCAGGAAAGCAGACTTCTAAATTTCTTAAAGTTGTTTCACGACGTGAACGCAAGTATTTGAAAGCTACATTTCCCATCAGATAAGCTAAACGATGCTGAATTGTCCAAGGTAATATCGCAAGGAGCATCAGAAATATAATACCAATCCAAATGCCCCAATATTTTGGCATTAAGAAAGACCACTGGAACTCTCCCGGTTGGTAGTTTTTCTGTTTACTCATATTCAAACTTGATAACAATTTAAGGTAATTCACTATATTAGCACGAACTGTTTTTTTTCGGCGAAGGCAACAATCGGATTCTTTAGAAAAACGTTCTTAGATTTTTCACATGAATTACTCATCAATAACAACATTAAGTGCCTAAAAACCTTTAACCAAAATTAGCTTGAGCAAACTTGGTGCAATTTTTGCAGAACATTTACTGAAAATGATAGGAATACGAAGATGACCGTGAATGAATCAAGTATTGTTCAATGAGCCAGTCAAAAATGCACAGTATTGGTTTGCTAAATTAGAGTTAGGTTTTACCAAAGATTCAAATCGCACAATTTTGGCGCATCGTAAGCACTTTGGACCTGTTCGCGTGCAAAAGATGCTGTGGCCTGAAAAAACAGGAGTATGTCATGCCATTATTGTTCATCCACCTGCTGGAATTGCTGGTGGAGATCATCTCACCTTTGAAATGAAAATAGATCAGGATTCGCATGCTTTGGTTACCACACCTGGCGCAGGGAAGTGGTACAAAACCAATCTTAAACAAGCATTTCAACATATTCATATTCATGTACAAGATGAGGCGATTTTCGAATGGCTTCCTCAAGAGACGATGCTCTTTAATGGTGCGAATGCAAATTCAGAGACGATCGTACATTTGGACGCTGCTGCCAGTTTTATCGGTTGGGATATGTTGGTGATTGGACGGCAAGCACGACATGAAACCTTCTCGCAGGGTACTTACCAAAATAAATTTCAGCTTTATCAAAATCAGAAAATATTGGTTGCAGACTGTTTAAATTTTAAAGGCAATGATCGTTGGTTAAAGTCTTGTTTAGGGATGAACGGTCATGCAGTGATGGCCAGTTTTTGGGCAGTGCCTCCAGAACAATACCGGTCAAATTTCTATCTTGATCAACATATTGATCAAATTCGTGAATTAATCATGCGTATGAATATTAACGTCACATTGACGTTACTCGATTACGTCGTAATCGCACGTTATCTCGGAGATGATGTACGTGAGTGTCATGATGCATTTGCTGCAATTCGTGCAAAGCTTCGTCGTTATTGGTTTGATCTTCATGAAGAGTTCCCACGAATTTGGCGCACATAAATTTATTCTTGTCATAGCAACATAGTTAAGTTGTTTTAACACAAACATTTGAGCACACATTTTGCATCAATATTTAAAGATAGTGAGGAAAGCATTATGGAACTAACACCTACGGAAAAAGACAAAATGCTGATTTTTACTGCGGGGCTTGTAGCGGAAAGACGCAAGGCCCGTGGTTTAAAGCTGAATTATCCAGAAGCAGTGGCTTACATTTCTGCCGCACTATTAGAAGGTGCACGTGATGGGATGAGTGTGAGTGACCTCATGCATTTTGGAACAACATTGCTAAAACGGGATGAAGTAATGGAAGGTGTAGCTGAAATGATCGCAGAGGTCCAAGTGGAAGCGACCTTTCCGGATGGTTCAAAACTGGTCACTGTACATCAACCGATTGTGTGATGTCTGAGAGGAAAAATTAAATATGATTCCAGGTGAAATCATTACGTCCGATACAGACATTGAAATGAATGTCGGACGGGCAACGCTCAAAATGACGGTAGCAAATGCAGGGGATCGCCCGATTCAGGTTGGGTCACATTATCACTTTGCTGAAGCGAATGATGCGTTGCAGTTTGATCGTGAGTTAGCACGAGGATATCGATTAAATATTGCGGCAGGTACAGCGGTGCGTTTTGAGCCAGGACAGAGTCGAGATATTGAACTTGTTGCACTCGCAGGTAAGCGTGAGGTGTATGGCTTTGCGGGTCGTGTTATGGGTAAGTTGGATTAAGGGAAAATAATAATGAAAATGTCACGCCGTGCTTATGCGGAAATGTTTGGTCCAACGGTAGGTGATCGAATTCGTCTCGCGGATACTGAGCTGTTTATTGAAGTTGAGCAAGACCTCACTACCTATGGTGAGGAAGTGAAGTTTGGCGGTGGTAAAGTCATTCGTGATGGCATGGGACAATCACAACTGTTGGCTGAAGATGTTGCGGATACGGTCATTACCAATGCGCTGATTGTGGATTGGTGGGGTATTGTCAAAGCCGATGTCGGTTTAAAAAACGGCCGTATTGGGAAAATTGGGAAAGCAGGCAATCCTGATATTCAACCCGATATCACCATTCCACTTGGTGCAGCGACGGAAGTGATCGCTGGTGAAGGACAGATTCTCACCGCAGGCGGTGTCGATACGCATATTCATTGGATTTGCCCGCAGCAAGTGGAAACGGCACTGATGTCCGGTGTGACCACCATGATTGGTGGTGGTACAGGCCCTGCGGCAGGGACTTCTGCAACAACAGTGACACCGGGACCTTGGCATATCGGGACGATGCTTCAAGCCATAGATGATTTACCGATGAATATTGGTTTATTGGGTAAAGGTAATTTAAGTCAGCCCGACCCAATTCGTGAGCAAATTCGAGCAGGTGTGGTCGGTTTAAAATTGCATGAAGATTGGGGTTCAACCCCTGCAGCGATTGATAATTGCCTGAGTGTTGCCGATGAATTTGATGTGCAAGTGGCGATTCATACCGATACCTTAAATGAAAGTGGCTTCTTGGAAGAAACCTTGGCGGCATTTAAAAATCGTACCATTCACACGTACCATACCGAAGGTGCAGGCGGTGGACATGCGCCTGATATTTTAAAAGCCATTGGTCAGCCGAATGTGTTGCCATCTTCCACCAATCCAACTCGTCCGTATACCATCAACACGATTGATGAGCATTTGGATATGCTGATGGTTTGTCACCATTTAGACCCTGCGATTTCTGAAGATGTGGCATTTGCGGAAAGTCGTATTCGCCGTGAAACCATTGCTGCAGAAGATATTTTGCAGGACTTGGGGGCGATTGCCATGATGTCCTCGGACTCACAAGCGATGGGGCGAGTTGGTGAAGTGGTGATTCGCACATGGCAAACCGCACATAAAATGAAAATACAGCGGGGTCCTTTAGAAGGTGACAATGCCACGCATGACAATAATCGTGTGAAGCGTTATATCGCCAAATATACAATTAACCCTGCCATTACGCATGGTTTAAGCCATGAAATTGGTTCGGTGGAAGTGGGCAAACTTGCTGATTTAGTGCTGTGGAAGCCTGCATTTTTTGGGGTGAAGCCTTCGATGATTATTAAAGGTGGCATGATTGCAGCTGCGCCGATGGGAGATATTAACGCTTCGATTCCAACACCACAGCCTGTGCATTATCGTCCGATGTTTGGGGCAAATGCGCGCGGTGTGCATAACACCTGTATTACGTTCTTGTCACAAGTCGCGATTGAAGCAGGCGTGCATGAAAAATTGGGTCTGAAAAAGTTGATCAGTCCATGTAAAGGTACACGCGATATTCAGAAGAAAGATATGAAACTGAATACCTACTGTCCTGTGATGGAGGTTGATCCTGAAATTTATGAAGTGCGAGCAGATGGGAACTTGCTGACTTGTGAGCCTGCGGAAGTGTTGCCGATGGCGCAAAGGTATTTCTTGTTTTGATTGACCTCTCCCTTGCGCAGCAGTACTGCTCATCTCCTAAAAGGAGAGTGAAGAGTACTATTGATTTAATTGCTGCTATGTTCCAGGCTAGGATGAGGGTAAACTAGATGAAAATATCTTGTTAGGCTTACTTAAGGAAACGAGTAAGCCTAGTTATCTACAGCAATTTTTTGATATCAAGTGTGATGATGATTATTACTATATTTATAAACATCTAAGTTTTGATCCTAATCTATATGTGCTCAATCTATTTAAAAAACTACAATTGAAATTTACTCCGCCTGATAATTTTAATGATCCATATGATTGTATGGCTGAGATAAAATTTGATATTACATCTAAGTTAAATTATGAACGTTTACAGAAAAAAATTGTAGACTCAATACGATCAGAGTTGTCTGTAACTTGCTTTAATAATAATCCTTTAAATATGTTGATGTGGTCGCATTATGCTCAGAGTCATAAGGGATTTATGGTTGAGTTTAAGATTCCACATCCAATTTTTGAACCGATTCATAGTGCTTTTAATTTTCAGCCAGTGACTTATCAGGATGAATTCCCAAATTATTCTTTTTCCTCTTTAGCACTTTCTAACTCATTTGCTTTAAAACGTAGTGA
>NZ_JFYL01000111.1 GCF_000632455.1 Acinetobacter sp. Ver3 | reverse complement strand
TTCTTTGAAATAAGCTATGTTTCTTTTGTTCATCCAGAGACACAAAGAAATGATATGGAAAGAAATGTTGAATTTACCTTTTTAGGAATGTCGACTAAAGACTCTAGAGTTATTGTTTTTATTGACGTTGTTCCATAATTTTCAAGTAGTCAAAATGAGTATACAATATTCATGTGATGCAAGAAGATACAACTGGATAGGATGGGCCCATAAGTATTTGAAGCTGCCTCGTGTATGATCATGGGGACTGTCCAAACAAACGGCTTTTGAGAGTGCTGCCTGATACGAAAAATAATATCCAAGAGATGCTAGCGGTAAATTTAGTGTAAAATTTAATGCTAGCCATCATTAAAACTTATTTAAAAATATGAAGTTATATCGCACAGATTGGAATATGTTTCCTAAAACGGTTATTGACCGTGGTCTTGGAGATGCAACCTCTCATTACATGTATGAAGCTGCTAAAGCAGGGGATGTTGAAAGTGCGTATATTTTAGCTAAAGATTTAGTTTCGGATGAGGCGATTGCTGAACTAGAAAGAATTATCGATGGTCGGGAAACTATTATAGTACCTGTACATGCTGAGGAAGCAGTCGGTCGTAATATGATTCCTTTAGCTACTTCAGCAGTTATAGCAAAGAAACTTGGGCTTGAAGTTGATACGAATATAGTTCAAGCTATAAAAGTATCAAGAACTGGCGGTGATGGGTGGCATAGATTAGCCAACCCACCAGCATTTGATGGGACAATAAACAATGATAAATGTGTTATTATTGTTGATGATACCCAGACCCAAGGTGGTACTTTTGCAGCATTAAAAGGTCATATTGAAACAACTGGGACGAATAAAGTTATTGGAGCATATGCACTGACGGGTAAACAATACTCATCACAATTAGCTCTAAGTAAAGAAACTCTTCAGCAATTGAGGGATGTATATGGTAATCTTGAAGCATGGTGGAAATCGATTTACGGGTACGATTTCGAAAGGCTCACAGAGTGGGAAGCAAAGTATATCCTCAACTCTCGTAAAACAGCTGACGAAGTCCGAGATAGAATCATTGCGTCAAAACAAACGTGATGCTTATGCACTTATGATGAAAATGAATTAATTATTATTTAATTAAGTTAAAAGACTGCTATATAGCGGTCTTTTTTGTTTTTGAGCTCTACAAATTTTAATGAGTACATATAGTTACTTTTATAAAAATGATAATAAAGGGTAGAGGAGGTCATCTAAGAATTTAAAGCACAAGACTTATTTAACATTGATGACAGAAAAAGTGAGTTGTTGGGAACTTAAAGAAGAGGTGGTACTTATAATGGTTACTAAAATACAAATACTTAAAATATTAAATATATAAAACAATATATTACAAATATATATGATGCGTAGTGTACGCATCACATAATAATGCTTATTTTTGATATAATTAAGATAATGGGGATCATTATGCTGGTTTATAAAAATTTATGAGTCTTACGGAAACACAAGTACGAAAGTCATATCCAAAAGAAAAAATTTACTTTTTAGCTGATGATGATGGTTTAAGCTTAAAAGTCGATCCTAGTGGAAAAAAGTCTTGGAGTTATCGATATTCAGTTGCAGAAACGGGTAAAAGACCACGAGTCACTCTAGGTACATATCCTGAGATGAATCTCAAAGAGGCTAGAGTGGCCAGAGACTCCTATAAGGCAACTAAATTTTCTACACAAAATTTAGTTCAGGAGAAAATTCAAACTTTTAAAGTTGTTTGTGAAGAATGGTTAGAGTTTAAAACAAATAATTCATTTAAAGATCAACCACGTGGTGGTGTAATCCAATTGGCGAATACATGTTTAATAAATGACATTTATCCCGTTATTGGTGATATAGATTTTAGTAAAATTAAAAGAACTGATTTAGTTAAGGTCATTAAGCAGATTGAAAATAGGGGAGTTAAGGAACCTGTAAAAAAAGCGTATAGCTATTTAAATCAAATCTATGATTTTGCAGTTGCAATGGGATACTGTGATTATAATCAAGCTTATGGTCTCAATAAAATATTATTGAAAGGGAAATTAAAGAAAAATTATCCTTATTTAAAAGATGTAGAAATTTCTAATTTTATTCTTAGAATCACTCAACTAAATACAGATCCGATTATAAAAAAAGCAATCCTATTTAAATTATATACTGGAGTCAGGGGGGCAGAGTTATTGTCTGCAGAACCTCGTCATTTTGATTTTGACAACAAAATTTGGAAAATACCTGCTTTACATATCAAGCAATATCGTCGAAAAGTGATAGCAGGTTATGATATTCCAGATTTTTTAGTCCCGTTATCATCGCAAGCGGTGAGCATTGTTAGATCTGCACTAGAGTGGTCACAAGGCGATCGTTATGTTTTTGCCAGCCCAAAAATTAAAGACAAGCCATTGCATTTTAACACAATAAATTCAGCCATTCGTAAGATGGGATATAAAACAAATGAGCTATCCTCACACGGTTTAAGATCCACATTCAGTACTATTTTAAATGATTCTGGCTTATTCCAAGATAGTTGGATTGAGGCTCAGCTTTCACATGTAGATAAGAATAAAACACGTGCTAGTTATAACCATGCAGATTATATTCAACAAAGAGCTGATATGATGCAGTGGTGGGGTGACTATTTAGAAAATAAATCAAAATCTAGTTTATAGGTAATTTAAATTAAACTATTTTGATTTAATAATAAATTTTAAACCAAATGCATTTAACAACTTATTTATAGAATCTAAGGTTGGATTACTATCAGGTTGCTCCATTTTCTGTAAAGTCTGTGGTGCTATTTTAGTAATTTTACTCATTTCATTTAATGTTAAATGTAGTTCTTTTCTAATGTATGATGCAATCTGGTAAATTTGCCACTCAGGATTGTTATTTATATTTTCTAAGACTTGTAAGCGTTTATTCATTTGCTCGATTGCCGTCATAGGCTTATAACGTTTATCCATTAGAAAACTCCTGAATCTGTTGGCATATATTCAATATACGATGATGACTATTTTGTAGAATCTCATCATCTATATTTATTTTTTTCATTTCATCGAGCAAATTTTCATAGAGTGGCAATTGTTGAATCATTGAATGTTTAATTTCAGTTGAATCTATTCCTGTACATTCTTCTATTTGCGTTATGACAGATCCCCATATAGGCATTCCTCCATGGTCATCTTTTTCCCAACGTGTAGTACGTGCAATTCCGTCAGGATGAAGCCACATTGGTGCAAAATCGAAGAGGGGTGTTAATTGAATTGTGCCGTCATTTAAACGTTGAATTGCGGTATTACGGGTATGATTGTCTTTATTTCCTAATGCAACATTAGCGATATCTCGTTTCAAATATTCAAAAATTTCAGCTTTTGGTGATGAGCAACATTCCATGATCAATGTACAGATTTGATTATGTGTCATTTTAACGCCGAAGCCAGCTTTACCACTTAAAGAGGCTAGGCTTTCTTGTGCAATTCTTTCGACTTTACCATTGATAATTTGGCGATCAAAACGTGGAATAAATAGCGTTCTCTGGTGAAGCTCCAAGTCCTTGAACACTCTTAGACCTAAATACCGAGCTATTTTCATGTAAATTGCTTCATGTAACAGTATTTTTTCCAATTTTTGATCATTTCCACGACTAAATTTAACTAGCCAATGCTTTGCCGCTAGTTCATCTGGAAGACTGTGATCTAAATAAAACAGACCATCATATCCTTGTGTTAGTAATAGTTTAGGCCATTCACCTTGAACACCTGAAGAACCAGCAACAAATAAGCCATATGATGCAAGTGACTCAATGAAATCTTCTTTCCTTTCAATTATTTCGCTTAGGCTAAATCCACAAGGTTTCACTGTCGGAAAATGATCTTGAAGCCAGTCATAAGCTTCTTTAATTCGCAGATTACCAATAGGATTACCTGCCCCAGATTTCAGTAGGGGCCAATCAGCTTGTTCTTCTGCATTAATTGAAAAACCCAGCTGATTTAAAAGCTCCTTTCGCCCATAGCCTTGAGGTAGCAAGTCCATGAGAAATGCTGGCCATTGGTTTTCTAAGTTGTTTTGTACATTGACTGGAAATTGGAATGATAGAGCATAACCATCTCTTAAATCCATATGTTCAATAGCATATTCAAATAAGTATGAAGTTCGTGTAGATGCTCTCCAGCCCTGCTCTTGATTAGCAGTTAATTCAACGATAGCGCAATCTTGCCATTCGTTATTTTGAAAAATTTGAAGTGTGCAATATTGATTCATATATGTATTAAAATAAAAGATTAGTTTCTATTTTGGCTATATTTATTTATTATAGTAAATATTTATTGAATTTTCAAAATATGATCTTGAATTATTTAAGTTGGCTATAAGCAATCATATTAAGGGAGTTGTAAAATTTTTCTTATCTTTTCATGGCTTTGTTGTATAAATATTTAAAAGCTGGGTTTTCCCTAAGCCATTCAGATTTAAGTGGCACCTTGGATGTAAGTTCTACCTAATTCCGTAAATCTATTCAGACCGAGATTGCTTCGATAATGCTCCAATTGAAAGTTTCTGGAGAATATTAAAGAACGAACTTGTACATCATCTGAACGGCTGTGTTGCACAAATATTTAAAAATTACAATCTACCATACCTACTTATATTTAAGTGACAACTTGGGTATGAGGGCGACCTAATTCTGTGAATTTATTTAAGACATCTACGCGTGCATGAATCTCATTCACTTGACTATCAAAATGTATTAACCTCCAATTAAAACGGACACTCAATGCTAGCTTATCTTGCTTCTTTCCAATAATTTAATCTCTGTTGCACTTCATTTGAGAATCTAAGTGATTAATTAATCGTTCATAGTCATTTTTAGAAAGTTTACCAATGTAAGTTAATTTTGTCTTATCAATTGGCAACTGATATGTCTGTACGGTATCAATCCATGATTTTTTACTTAGTCCAACCGATTTCCAATCTGTAATTTCAATATTTACTTTTAATAAAGTCAGATTTGTTGTCATATTGACTGCTTAAACGGAATACGATGTAGTCTTTTTTTGTTTGTCGAATAAATAAATCAGGACGGGTTTTACCATCTGCTATGTCTGTAAAACCAACGTAAGCCCAATACAAGTCCTGTGCCATTAGTATCCACCATCATCATTTAAAAACTCTTGAGCAGATTTTGTATCGGATACTTTTACACTCGGGATATTATGGCTCAGGGCTATGAGTTGTGCTGTATTAAAATCATCATCACTTATTTGATTACTCACAGGAATTCGACCTGTTTTAGCAATTTCAGCCATAACCATACTAAAAACAGATGCAGGGGTTAGCCCAACTTTTTTGATTATGTACTCTGCTGATTCTGAGATTGCCTCATCCACAGTATATTGAACTCTTTTTTTAATTAGCGTAGACATTTAACACCTCTTGATCTTTCTAATGCCATTTTACGGCATAAAGTGACACCAAACAAAAATAGTAAGTGTCCATTCTTAATAAGAATTGGTGTCCAAGTAGCTGTTGATGTGCATCATAGACCAGACATTTTTATTTTGGAGTTACAATTTTATGCATTTC
>NZ_JFYL01000110.1 GCF_000632455.1 Acinetobacter sp. Ver3 | reverse complement strand
TATAGCATGTTTTATTTTACATTTTATCGTAAAATTAACACACTTTGTCATATTCGAGTTGTTGGACTTAGCTAAGTATTTTAATCTTCCATTCATTACTAGTAGAAGCTAGATAGCGTTTTAAATTTGGGGTATACATGAAAAAAATAAATGGATTTACATTAATTGAACTTATGATCGTTGTGGTCATTATGGCTATTTTGGCAGCAATCGCTATACCTAGTTATCAAAGTTATGTACAAAAAGCAAAAGTAAAAGAGGCACAATCTAATCTTGTTGGATTAGCACTCGCTGCAGAAAGTAACTATCAAAGGCAACTCAGCTATACGACTGGCAACCTTACTTCAACTAGTGCTATAAAAGCTAAATTTCCAACTTGGAATCCTTCATCTAGCAGTTTCACATATCAATACACATCTGCGGGCACTACATTTACCCTTACAGCGACTGGTGTTGATGCGGATATTAAAGACTGTACATTAACCCTAGACGATAAAGGGCAAAGAACAATAAGTAGCTGTGGTCAAATTACTTCATGGAGTAATTAATATGAATATACCCAAAGATAAAATTAAGCGAACTAAAGGGTTTACACTTGTAGAACTAATGATAACCATATTAATTATGACTATTTTATTACTTATGGGCACTTCTCTCACTAGCTCATGGATAACTCGTAGTCAGGTTAATAATGCCTCATCTATTTTAAAAACAGCCGTATTCCAAGCACGTGTTGCTGCTATACGAAACACAAACAATAAGACATCCACTGAAATTGCGACAAGTGTGTGCATAGACTATAGCAATAAAGTGATTCATATTCTGCGAATAAAAAGTGGAACAACTTGCTCAACTTCTGGCAATGAAATTTTGAAATCTATGACATTCTCTGAGGGCGTCACAATTAAAAAAGATACCAGTCTTGTAAATTGTTTTGCTTTTAGTACAACAGGAATCCTGATGAATGCAAGTTCCTGCACAGCAACACTAGATGATATTAAAGTGAAGAAAAATGATGATGAAATCAAAATCAATATCGTTTAAACAACAGGGCTTTACTCTTCTTGAGGCATTAATCGCACTGGTTATTTTTTCTATCATTATCTTAGGTAGTGGAACAGTACTGAGTCGAATGCTGCATACTCAAAAAGACATACATGTACAATCAATTATTATTAATCAAATGCAAGCCAGATTACAAGGCGCTGTGGTCAACAACACACCAACATCGGGCTTATGTGGAGCAATTAATAAGGATAGTATTCTCATTGATGGTCACACGTATTATGTAGGTTGTGGAATCGAACAAATAGTTAAAAATGGCATAGTTACAGAATGGCCTGTTCTTGCCATTAGTAGTACTAGCCAAGAGTCCTCCGATCGCTGTGCTGATGGAACAAATATAACAACCGACTGTTATATTGTGGGGAAGTAACTGATGTATAAAAATGGTTTTACAATTATTGAATTACTAGTAGGACTTGTTATTGCCATGCTGTGCATGGTAATGATGCTTATGCTATTCAAACAAATTACACGCACAGGACTTACGGCCTCTCAAGATGCAGAATATGATGCACAACTTGAAACTGGTGTCCTCATAACCCAAAAGTTAGTACAAAACGCAGGATACGGCTCAGGTCAAGCAGAAGATATTTCAATTGGCTCCCATAATAGTCAAAATGCTGTTTTTTGGAGGCTAAGACCCAACTTAGAGCTAACACCTATCACATATAAATGTCAAGGCATATCTGAAACTATTACAGCAGAGGAAAGCCATTACATACATCGTCTAGTTTTACTAAAAACTACCCCAGACTCATGCGGCACCGGCGCACTTACAGGAAAAAACTGGTCAATAGATCAACCTATTGTCGCAATAAGAAGCGACTCTAACAGCCCTATATTTAGTTATAACTTAGATGGAAGCTGCACGCCCTTTGGTCTAAGCAATATCAAAAATGGTAAAAAGCTAACAATTATAGGCGCAAGACTTGGATTAACTGGTATCGGGAAAAACATTCAGCGTGCTGTTTGTTTAAATAATATCCCTTAATATTTTATTTCATTAATAGGTGTAGTGCTATGCAAACCCTAAAACAACAACAAGGTATAGCAACTGTTTTATTGGTTGTATTGGTTGGTATCACTGTAATGGTTACGACTGCATCACTATCTAGAACCGTTACGGCTAAAAAAGAGGCAAGTGTGGCAGCACATGCACAGACAAATGCACAAATCATGGCTTGGGCAGGGGCAAGTGCTTTTCATGACTATATTCTACAACAAGGTAAAAATGGTATAGCCGATATACTCACTCTTAATGGTCAGTCAATCGTATTAAAAGCTAATGCCACTCAAGAAATTACGGCAAGCAATATATTAGTCATCGGCTGTGCTGCAAATGGCGATATATGCAAAATATCTGCTGATATTAGTGCAGATAATGAAGCATCCCAAGCTGCCACCACACTCAATGTTGTTTATGAATTTGAAGTTAAAGATGGCACAATTACGAGTTCATCAAAATCAGCAAAAATGGTCTTAGGTGGTAATACAAAAATAGCAACCACAATTGAAGCAAACCATCCTGACACCGAACTAGAATTAAACGTTGACGGAGATTTATGGCTACAAACAGGTGCTACTCTTAAAAATATTTCCAAATTAACCATTAATTCTACAGGTGATGTACTTATTAATTGTTCAACTATTAATTTAGGAGCAAATTTATTGAATGGAATATGTGGAGGTGTAGATATCGACATCAATGCTGCTGGACGAATTGAAATTACAGATACAGGCTCAGGCTCATTCGGGAACTTAACTGCTAAAGGGCCTATTTCAATCTCTGGAACATCCGCACTAAATGTCAAGTCTCTTGATACCGTTAGCCTATGGCTTGGTGCTACAGCAGAAAATATCACATCAAATGGCAAGGTAGAGCTACATGCCGGTACTCGAGCCAACAACATAGCTTCCAACTCAGATGTCACTATACATACGGGAAGTAAAGCTGGAAACATTAAGGCTAGAAACATTACAGTTACTGGGGTTGGGGCTAGAGCAAAAAATCTTACGGCAACAGGAGATGTAAAACTTTGGCTTGGTGGACAAGTCGATGATATTTTGGCAAAAGGTGCTGTCGAAATTCATACTGGCAGTGAAGCAAAAAATATTAAAGTTGGAGGGAGAGTACTCATTACGGGTGCAGGGGCACGTGCTAATAATGTTGAAACTGCAAGTGCTTTTGAAGCATGGATTGCTGGTCGAAGAGCTGACGATGTTTATGCAGACGAAATCATGTTGGCAGCCGGAGTACGTATCGGAAATGCTTATTCTGCTAGTAAAATTGTGAATGAAATTAATACAAATGCTTTTGTCAATAATAGAGCAACTAGCGTAAATCGAAATAGCAGTGTAGCTACTTCGAAAATTAAAGCTCTAAAAGAACAACTAGCAAGTATCGCAGCTCCTTTTGTAAATACTTCAAGTATAGAGACTTATATTGATGAAAAAAACAGTTTTGAAAAAACACGCGTCGATGTTAAACAATACAAGAGTGAAGCCAACTATATTTTTACTATGGCGAACTTAAAACGATCAGAAAAACTACTAACTATACGGGTATTTTTAAACCACCTCAAAAATGCTACCAGTGGTGAAGAATATATTTATGAAAACAATACTCAATACCGTATAAAAGACGGCGTAAAAACCCAAGTAAGTGATGGAAAGGGCTTTTACCTTGGGAGATATAGTATTAATGGTAAAAATGAAATTTATATTGATGCAATATGTGAAGAGGTTGAACAAAGAACACTCTTTAACCAAGTATATAAAAATGTGTGCATAAGCGAAATCGTTGGCTACTTCCCTCAAGTTGGCGTTACTAATAAAATTACTGGCGATATGTGGGAACCTATAGGCCATGATAGTGTCAGTAATATATGGTATATTCGGGCCTTTTTTGACAACTCTGATATTAGTAATCCTATGTTAACTCCTGGCATTCTTTACTTTGAAGGTAGTCTCGCCATCCACGGTAAAGCAGGACTAACGAACCCCAAAAACAATACTTTTACCAATAGCTTTTTAGCTGAAGGAAATATCAATATAACCACTGCTGCACCCACGATTTATTCCCCTTATAATATTTTACGCGAAAAACCAAATGCAGAGATTATTTGTAACCGTAAAATTAATCCATCGGTGACAACAGTTCCACCTACTGTTTCAAACACCTACCTTATCCCAACCAACCTCTGTAAAAGCAATACAGAATTTTCATATAGTATGAATAATGATGAGAATGGCAATCCATTAATGGTAAACATTGATGGTCAAGATACTACAAAACTCGATTTAGGCTATGTCGCACTTATGACCAACAAAAAAGTTAACTTTATAGGAATTTGTCCTCACATTTATGGTGATATATTTTCTAAATATGAATTTAACTCTTCAATATGTGGAAAAGTCGAAGGAAATATTTCAACTCAAATGGCTCAACCCTCTTTTCTAGATCCATATGCAAATGATTTTGAGGTCGGACTAAAAGTAATTCTACCGGAAGATGAATTCACCAATATCAAAGGCTCAACAAACACTACCGAAACGACTGGACTAACTATGGACAAAGACACTTTTGCCCTGAAATGGTCACGATATCTATAAAATTTTAAGCACCTTAAAAAAAGCCCGAACTAAGTATGAATTCGGGCTTTTTACTTTTGGCTTTTGCCAAAGTTTCAGAGTTTAAGTGAATATGCTTATTGCGTAAGCGTCCGCTGAATCCCATACCAATTTTAATTCGATTTAGGTTTCCAGCAGCAGTGTGGCAGCAACTCTTCAATCTGGGTCACTTTATGGTTGTCAACGGCAATTTAAAACTGACCCCTTTTACCTTAAAAACAGCAAAGTAAAATTGACCCCTTTGATGATTTATTAAGACTCAATTTGTGGTTGAATTCCTACTCTCTTTTTATCTTTTAGACGATAACTGAACCGTACCGTGTTTGTCGGAGAGTCAATATTCTGAGAGACTATCCATCGTATTGGGCTGCAATCACAGCAATTGCTCCTAAGATTGGCTGTACTCCTGAAACACTACGTGTTTGGCATCAAAAGCATTTAGATCAGCAAAATCCTATTAAAGTACAACAGATATCTGATCAAGAAAAAATGAAGCAAATGGAAGGTGAAATTAAAGAATTAAAACGTGCCAATGAGATTCTACGGAAAGCAGCGGCTTTTTTCGCCCAGGCGGAGCTCGACCGCCCACACAAATAATGGTGGATTTTATCCATAACAATAAGGCGTTATATGGTATTGAGGCGATTTGTAGAATTTTACCGATCGCTGCTTCAACCTATTACCGGACTTTAGATCTCGCGGACAATCCAGAACATCGAGCGAAACGGGATCTGCATGACCTTCATCATGCTGAACAAATTAAACGAATTTGGAAGGAAAGTTCAGGTCGGTATGGTGTGCGTAAGGTCTGGCAACAACTGAAACGTGAAGGCTATGTGATTGCACGTTGTACAGTTGCTCGATTGATGCAAAAACTAGGTATACAAGGTGTTTGGCGTGGTAAGAATAAACAAACCACCCGTAACCGAGATGACCAAAAACGGGCAGATGATTTAGTGAAACGTAATTTTAATGCTGATCATCCAAACCAACTATGGGTGGGTGACT
>NZ_JFYL01000109.1 GCF_000632455.1 Acinetobacter sp. Ver3 | reverse complement strand
AAAAACAGCTCAATTTGAGCTGTTTTTTTTATTAGTCTTGTTCGACTTGAATCGGTTTTACATCCATATCTTGATATTCAATAAACTTGGTTTTGTACTTAAACTTATAAACTAACCATATTGCTAAGAATAAGAAGATCCCAATATATGTGGAGACTACTGCGATCCACTCCCCATCAAGTACGGCTTGATAATTTTGACCTAACACCACGATTGCACACAAAACAAAAGCGAACCACGGTGCAAAAGGGAAAAATTTTGCACGATATGCTAAATCTTCTAACTTATATCCTTGAGCCAAATAGCCTTTCCTGAATCGGTAATGAGAGATTGCGATACCAAGCCATACGATAAAGCCACACATACCAGACATATTCAGAAGCCAATTAAATACTTCCTCTTCACCAATAAATGTCGTCAAGAAGCATAATGCTGCGATTGCTGTCGTAGCATAAAGTGCATTCATTGGTACACCGCGACCATCAAGTTTGGAGAAAACTTTGGGTGCACTTCCATTTTTTGCCATATCAAACAGCATTCGTGTGGAAGAGTACATTCCTGAATTTCCGGCAGAAAGGATAGCCGTAAGAATGACTGCATTCATGACACTTGCAGCGAAAGCAAAGCCTGCTTGTTCATAGAGTAAAGTAAAAGGTGATAATGCAATATTCTCATCTGAAGCAGCTTGCATTAGACGAGGATCATCATACGCAATCAATGTGCCGATAATAAAAATACAAACGATATAGAATAAGAGAATACGCCAGAAGATCTGTTTAATCGCAATAGGAATGGTTTTCTTCGGATCTTTCGACTCACCAGCGGCAACACCAACCATTTCAGTACCTTGAAATGAGAATCCTGCGATCATCGCGACACCAATTAATGCTGACAAACCACCTACAAATGGCGCTTCACCCTTTGACCAATTTGCGAAAGTTGCAACATTGGGTGTCATCATGATTTTGGCAATCATGAAAATACCAATGATGATAAATGCAATGATGGCAAGAACTTTAATGAGTGAGAAAAAGAACTCAGACTCACCAAAACCTTTGACTGTTAAGGCGTTAATACCAAAAACGATAGCAAGGAAAATGGCACTCCAATAGAAACCTGGGATATCAGGAAACCAAAATTTCATGATGAATTGAACTGCAACAAGTTCAAATGCGACGGTTATCGCCCAGTTGTACCAATAGTTCCAGCCTAGTGCGAATCCAAACCCACCTTCGACATATTTGGTGCCATAGGTGAAGAAAGCACCTGATGTTGGATTGTGTGTTGCGAGTTCGCCTAAGCTGGTCATGAGGAAGTAAATCATTACGCCAATTAAACAATAGGCAAGTAATGCACCACCAGGGCCAGCATTGGCAATTGTTGCACCCGAAGCTAGGAATAGTCCTGTACCGATAGAACCACCAATGGCGATCATATTAAGATGGCGTGCTCCAAGCTTTCGCTTAAGTTGACCGGTTTCGCTCATCGAAAGTTCCTTATGATTTCTTTTGAGTACTTGCAAACAGTACTTTAAAGCCTTGTTGATCAGTCAAAGTTTCACATTGACCAAAATTTTGCTCAATGAGAGTTGGGTAGTTTAAAAAACGATTTGCCACGATCCAAAGTTCACCACCAGATTTTAGATGGCGACGTGATGTCTTACAAAGATTCTCACTCGCATTGTAATCAGTGTATATACCCTGATGGAAAGGAGGGTTACTGACGATGGCATGTAAAAATAGTGGCGCATCTTCAATGCCAGTCACAGCTTTGATTTCGAGCTGTTCTGGTGACAAATTATTTTTTTCAAATGTTAGGCGGGTGGAGGCGAGCGCAAAAGCATCCACATCAAGCGCAAAAATACGATTTTTGGGATTCAATTTGGCTAAATATGCACTGATAATGCCAGCACCACAACCGAAGTCAGCGATTTTACCTGAACTCACTCGATTGAGGTAGGGGAGAAATACAGCTGTACCAATATCAAGTTTATTTTGACTAAATACACCAGGTAAAGCATAAATCTGTAATTCGCCATTCGGTGTTTGAATTGTATATTGTTGAGCCCAATTTTCTAAAGCTCGAGGCGTAGGAGTCTGATCGATAATTAATTGCCACATTTGACAATGACGAGCGCTGTCTAGTTTGACACATTTGCCAAATGGAACGAGTTGTTTTGCTGCTCGTTCAACGCCACCTTTCTTTTCACCCACAAGAAAAATTGATCCACCAAGACCGAGTTTTAATACCACACTGTGTAGTAAGTAATTCAAAAGCTCTTTGGCTTTAGGCACAAAAACAATGACTTGATCATATTCTGCTTCAGGGATATCCGTCCCAAAATGAACAGGAATATTTTGATTTTGGAAAAATAGAAAGTCGTTATAATTCCATGTCCATACTGAAGCCTGAATGTTTTTATCGAGCTGAGTGCTTAAGTCATCAGTTGGTGCATTGACTAATAATATTCGACCTTTCAGAAAGTTATGTTGACGAATAACAACTTCACTTTGAGGAACCATATATTTCTCCACAGAATAAAAGAGCCCAGACAATGCTGGGCAGTCTTTGATTCAATCTAAATTATTTCTTTGCTTCAGGTAGAACGAAGTTCAAGATCAAGGCTGCAATGCCGCCAGTTGCTACACCAGAGCTAAATATATTACGAATGAGTTCAGGCATATGTTCAAGAATCTGTGGAACTTGAGCAACACCTAAACCAAGAGCAAGTGAAATTGCAATAATAAGCAATGCACGGCGGTCAAGCTGAATACCAGAAAGGATATTAATCCCTGATGCTGCAACAGCCCCAAACATCACCATGACAGCGCCCCCCAGTACAGCTTGAGGAACAGCTTGGATGATGGCAGCCACTGCAGGTAGTAAACCCAAAATAACTAATAGCGCGGCGATCCATATACCCACGTGGCGACTAGCGACACCAGTTAATTGGATTACTCCGTTGTTTTGAGCAAAAACAGAACTCGGGAAAGTATTAAATAAGCCTGCGAGTAAGGAGTTTGCACCGTTGACGAGTACACCACCTTTAATGCGCTCCATCCATTTCGGACCATCAACAGGTTGATTAGATAACTTAGAAGTCGCGGTGATATCACCAATCGCTTCTAATGAAGTAACCAGATAAATAAATGCCATTGGTATAAATAAACTCCAAGAAAAGTCTAAGCCAAAGTGCATTGGTGTAGGGATTTGAACCAAAGGTGCATTTTCTAAGCCAGAAAAATCTAAATGGCCCATGAAGCCTGCTAGCGCATAACCTACGATCAGTGCAATTAATATCGCACTACTCTTAACCCATGTAACATTTAAGCGGTTTAAGAGAATGATTAATGCCAAAACAGTACAAGACATAATGAGATTGTCTGTATTGGCAAAAGTGTTATTCCCCATCGCTTGGTAACCACCACCCATTGAGATTAAACCTTCTTTAATCAAGGTTAAGCCAATGAGAAGTACAACAATACCAGTCACAAGTGGAGTAATGAGTTTTTTCACCCATGGTAATATGCGTGAAACTCCCATTTCAATGAATGAGCCTGCAATCACGACACCAAAAATTGAACCCATAACAGTTTCAACTGGAGTTCCCGCGGCAACCATTGCTGAGCCAATCCCAATAATAGGACCGATAAAGTTAAAACTTGTACCTTGAACAATTAGTAAGCCTGCACCGAAAGGACCAACCTTTTTACTTTGTAAGAATGTCGCAATACCTGAAATCACCAATGACATGGAGAGGATCATGTTTGTATCTTCTTTAGAAACACCTAAAGCCAAACAGATCAATAGACCAGGAGTAACAATCGGAACAATAATGGCAAGTAAATGCTGAATGGCAGCGAGAAAAGCGATGAACGGTTTTGGTTTATCGTCTAAACCATAAACAAGATCGAGTTTCGGTTCTTGAGATTGGTCGGGAGCAGACATGGTCTATACCATCTAGATTAAGCGAAAGTGCCGACATTCTAATCGAGTTACATGCGTTTACAAAACCGAAACATAACCATTCGTCAAAAAAAAATGAAATTGTAAAGAAACAGTCACTATAAAAGTTTAGGATTTTTCTGTATAATTTGCCCTCAAATTTAAAGCGTATCGAATTTACATGTCAGATATTAAAACTCTCCGTAATATTGCCATCATCGCACACGTCGACCATGGTAAAACGACTCTTGTCGACAAACTTTTACAACAATCAGGTGCTTTGGGTGAACGCGCGGGTGAGATCGAGCGTGTCATGGATTCAGGCGCTATTGAAAGTGAACGTGGTATTACCATTCTTGCAAAAAACACTGCAATCAAATGGTTAGATAAACGTACTGATACTGAATACCGTATCAACATCGTGGATACCCCGGGACACGCCGACTTCGGTGGTGAAGTTGAACGTGTAATGTCGATGGTTGACTGTGTACTTCTTTTGGTCGACTCACAAGAAGGTCCAATGCCACAAACTCGTTTCGTAACGCAAAAAGCGTTCGCACGTGGTTTGAAACCAATCGTAATTATCAACAAAGTTGACAAGCCTAATGCGCGTCCTGACTGGGTAATCGATCAAGTATTCGATTTATTTGATAACCTTGGTGGTACTGACGAACAGTTAGACTTCCCTGTGGTTTATGCTTCTGGTCTTCGTGGTGTAGCAGGTCCTTCACCAGAAGAATTGGCTGAAGACATGACTCCGTTGTTCCAAACAATCGTAGACATCGTTGAGCCGCCAGCAGTGGATGTTGATGGTCCATTCCAAATGCAAGTGTCTTCACTTGACTATAACAGCTTCGTTGGTGTTATTGGTGTTGGTCGTATCCAACGTGGTTCAGTGAAATTGAACACACCTGTAACGGTAATCGACAAAGATGGTAAAACACGTAACGGTCGTATCTTAAAAATCATGGGTTACCATGGTTTAGAGCGTATCGACGTTGAATCTGCTTCTGCAGGTGACATCGTATGTGTAACAGGTATGGACGAACTTCATATCTCTGACACGATTTGTGATCCTAAACATGTTGAAGCATTGCCACCGCTTTCTGTAGATGAGCCTACAGTATCGATGACATTCCAAGTTAACAACTCACCATTCGCCGGTAAAGAAGGTAAGTTTGTGACCTCACGTAACATCCGTGAACGTCTTGACCGCGAATTGATTCACAACGTAGCACTTCGTGTAGAAGATACTGACAGTCCTGACCGTTTTAAAGTGTCGGGCCGTGGTGAACTTCACCTTTCGGTATTGATCGAAAACATGCGTCGTGAAGGCTTCGAGATGGGTGTATCTCGTCCGCAAGTAATCTTGAAAGAGATTGACGGCGAAATGCAAGAGCCATACGAAAACGTAACATTTGACGTAGAAGAACAGCATCAAGGTGCTGTAATGGAACAAATGGGTAACCGTAAAGGTGAAATGACCAATATGGAAGTCGACGGTAAAGGTCGTATTCGTATTGAAGCAACTGTACCTTCACGTGGCTTGATTGGTTTCCGTTCAGAATTCATGACCATGACTTCAGGTACTGGTATCATGACCTCAAGTTTCTCGCACTATGGACCAATGAAACAAGGTTCTGTTGCAAAACGTCAAAACGGTGTGTTGATTTCTATGGTTCAAGGTACATGCTTGGGCTATGCATTGTTCAGTTTACAAGACCGTGGTCGTCTATTTGCTAAACCTCAGTTAGAAGTTTACGAAGGTATGATTATTGGTATTAACTCTCGTTCTGACGATATGGTTGTAAACCCAACTAAAGCGAAACAATTAACAAACGTTCGTGCATCAGGTACTGATGATGCATTAACACTTGTTCCTGCGATTGAATATACGTTAGAACAAGCACTTGAATTTATTCAAGATGATGAGCTTGTTGAAGTTACACCTAAATCAATTCGTATTCGTAAGCGTTGGTTGACTGAAAACGAACGTAAACGTAATAAATCTTAATTGATTT
>NZ_JFYL01000108.1 GCF_000632455.1 Acinetobacter sp. Ver3 | reverse complement strand
ATGAACCTATTGGAAAATTTCAATTTTTGCAAAATAACGAGTAGAAGTGCTTCCTCAAAATTCACATAGTTCGATTAGACTTTGTAGAAAGCCAGCGAATGGGTATCAGCACTAAATCGTGATATTTCTTCGATTGATCAGGGCTAGATGTGAGGATAATAAATAGTTGTTCTATAAATTTTAGGGATGGACTTAATCATTTTGATAATTGTAGTACTAATAAGCTCTTATAAATTGTCTTGATTTCATTCTCACTAACCATATGAGCAATATAAGAACAAGTATTTAAGTAACCCGAATCCTGCTTAAGCCGATGATTCCTTAATTTGAATTGTTGGCTTATTACGATGGGTTAATTGATATGCACATAGTGAGGCGTAAATTCCACTCAGAAATCCATGAAGACTACGTGCTTTACTCGTCACTAAATTGTATTGCCCCTTCAATAAGCTGAATAATGTTTCTATTTTATTGCGTTGTCTTAGGTGATATTCATCTGATGCACAGAGTTGAATAGCCTGCATATTCTTCCGATGATAAGTGGCTTTGTTGTATAAACATTCTTCAAGATACTGATTTTTAAGGATTTGTTTAAATTTTAATCCAAAAATAAATTAAACAAAATCATAGTCTTAGATATTTATGCAACAAAGCCCCATTAGAGCTAAACTCCATTTACTAATGTCATATTTAAATCTAATGGTATGAAAGTACTATCAAATATACTGTTTAAATTACAGCGATTTCATTCTTGCTTCCATTATTTCGAATTTGAAGTCTTGGAACCATTGAATTATTTAAGTAATCATAAATAACCATTTCAGGATGATGCAGATCAAATGCTTGTCCAAACCATATACAAGCAGCATTGGATGCACATGGTAAGACATGAATTTTGGTAATTCCTTTATCTGTTAGACTATGAAATAACGCATGAATATCTTGCATGAAACTTAGTCCTCGTTCAGGATTTCTTATTGCTCCATTCCCCATATATTCTGGTTTAGCAGTAATATTAATTACCGGATGTCCTAATTCAACAGCCTTATTTTTAGAGGTTTCTGGATCAGCAGTGAGATTCAATCTAATAGTAATTTCAGTACAATCTTCTATTTCACTGAAATTATTAATTTCATACGCTTTGGTTGTACATATAAGATCAGGCCACATCCAACAACTTCCATCCCTATACATAAGCATAGGTATAAATTTCCCTTTATTTCCTAATTTACTTCCTAATGCTATTAGGCATGGCATAGGGCCGAAGCCAAAAATAGCTACTCTCTTATCATCAAATTTAGTTTCCCTAAGTAATTGTTCTGTTTGAACTTCAAATTCTTCTAAAAAATACTTTTTATAGAACTCATCAGCTGAAGCTCTTAAATGAGCTGGTAATGGTTCATGAATTAGTGTCTTATCTTTATGCAAAATAGATTTTAATGGGAGAAGGCAGCTTGCAATATCACGTCGTGAAGGAGACTGAGGAATATTGCGATTCACGGGCCAGAAAAATAAATACACTGGCATAGGAGTAAAGCTTAAAGAATCTAATAAATCTTCGCATTGTGCTATGAAATTACTTCTCATTTGCGAGAGTCTTGAAGCTGTATATTCTGCGCCAGCAACTTTATCAATTAACCTATGATGTTTTTCACATAATAATAAAATATTCGTTGGATCATCTGATAGTTGATATGAGAAGAAGGGGATACCGCGAGTAGAATTTTCTGATGCTGCAACATTATGAGCTAAAACGCCATATGTACCTTCAAATCCAGTTATTTCATCTATGTTTAATTTTGCACCACATCCTTTAAACATACATCGGCCATGACTTGAGAGATAAATCTGGTTTTTATCTTTTTCAGATAAATCGTTACCCCTACCTGTAAGATGCTCAAAATCAAAAATTCTTTTTATGAAATATTCTAATTGGTTTACAGGGTTTGGTTTTTGTTTAGGAATCTTTCTAGGAACAAAATCTACATCTTTAACTTCGCTCTCTTGAGAGGAGGTTAAATTCCATGTTTCTTTTAACTTTTCAAAATCATGTAGAGTGTGGGCATCAATTATGTGACCTTGAAGAAAGCGTGCATAAATGGAAATTTTTTTGGCAAGCAATCTTCGGACAAAAGTTAAAGTATCATCATAATTGAGAATTATACGGAAAAAACTTTCAGGGCTTTTATTTTTCAATAAGACAAAAATTATATTTTTACGTTCTTCATCAACTAATACACCTAATGAATCTATACAAATATGCTTTAAAATTTCTTCTATATATTTATTTGCATTTGATAAATCATCTATTGCTGATAAAGAAGTCTGTAAACTTAGGGATGGGTCTAGTTGCATTTTCAATTTAACTCAATATAACCTAACAGTTTGATTTTAAAATTTTTTCTACCAATCCAGATTCCAGTTTTTACTCTTCCGATTATTAAATATAAAACTGGGTCATTAAGATTGGTAATGCCATTTAGAACAGTATCTATATCCCTTAAATCGGTTGGAGAGGGTGTTGGTACATCTTCAGGATGTGTATGCCATAGGCCTTGAAAATTATAGAATTTTTTAGATTCGTTCCAAGCTTGTATTAAAGCATATTGGTGGGACTTTGACCTAAAGAAAGACATACGTGTTTGACAGTCTCCTTCCATAGGAGAGGTAAAGCTTTCAATGATTTTAGCTTTAGTTTCTATGTCTGTTCTTCCAATTAGAATGCCACCCGATTCTGGAGAATCTGATTCTAATTGTATAAATTGCTTTAAACTCTTTAAAACATTTGCTTGAATAATAAAGACTTGGCCTGTAGGTGTGTCACATTTAATCCTCCATTGAGTTATGTATTGCAACATGGGCATACTTCTTTATAAATTTCTTTTAAATTCAATATATTAATTCCATTTGAATTATTTACTGAATTATAAAAAGGGGTAGTAATTATTCCATTTTTATTTGCATTCTGATTGTCGCCAGAAATAGAAACAAATCCTAATTGTTGATTCAGGACATATTCAGAAATATAGCTTGCTAGCTTCATGCAATTTAAAGAAGAGAAGGGGGTAAATGCACCAGCACACCCTGTAATATTTTTAGCAATTAGCTGTCCAGATTGTACATATTTATACATAGGGGTAAGACTTTTATTTGATTTTTCATCAAAATATAAGCAGTTTAAACATCCTACATATTTATTATTGAAAGAAATAAAATGTCCACCTAAATCATAAGGTTCTAACCAGCCTATTATTACTTGAATGTTTGCACTTATTTCATAAATAGTTTTTACGAGAGAAATCTCAGTAGGAGTATGGCCAATTGCTATGATGATAGTATCAATATCTTCAGTAATTTTTGATTTTATCCAGCTTTCACCATGGCTTACGAATGGAAAAATAGTTAATCCGGGCCTTTCTATTAAAAACTTATTAGCTAAAGAAGTAGATTTATAGGTATTAACATACTGCAAACCTAAAGAATGACGATAAATATTATCTGTTTTTAAAAGCTCTGGATCTATGAAAGAAAATTTATTTACGCCTGTTTGAGCTAATATCTCTGCAATCTTTGAGCCTAAAGCCCCACATCCGATAATCGCTATATGTCTTGTTTTTTTCTCTTGCCCCGTTCTATTTAATAAATAATCTATCCACGCTCTTTGTGTTAAAGAGACTTTAAAGCCTTTGAAGCATACTTTTTCTTTGAAAGAATACCAAATGGCATAATAAAAAATCACATAAGCAAATCCATGTTCATTTGGAATTCCCACTAGGGCATAATGATTGCCTTGTTTTAACAAAGATCGTTTGTTCTCATTAGAGAGGGTATTAACAATTTTTAGAAAATAGTCCTCATTAAAATAATCTCCTATATCTGGTATGGGGAAAACAGAAGCATCTTCTAATAATATCTTATGAATTTTTACTTTTGTGAGCTGGTTGTGGTTTATGTAAGAACTATCGCCATCATCAATATGCTCTAATATTTGATGATTCCCTTTTGATGATTTTCTTAACCAACCATATAAATTAAATGTAGAAGTAGGGTCGCAATGTAATATTACATCCTCATTTATATTTTGAGTGCTGCCTAAATATCCTTCTAGTTCGTTATACAAGCTTACTCGGTTGTTTAATTGAAAATTAATAAAAGATTGCTTGAGTATATCTATAGCCCTTTCAAAGAATTCAGTAATAAGTTCTTTATGTCTATAGCCTTCAAAGTTTTCACCTTGATGATCCGTAGTACAAATTTCCCCACTTTGACTCACATGATCTAAGGCAGACATTGGTCGTGTCAATATTCTAAAAATGGGAGGTATCGTCCAATTAGCTCTATTTTGAAAAATTAGACCAAGGCAAACCTGTTGTGTATTAATGAGAAAATCAAATTTTAGATTAACCCAATCCTTAGTAATAGAAGTGACATGGATATTTTGAGCTCCATGTTCACTTAATAGCTTTTCAATATTGTCTAACTTTGGGTTATCAAAAAACATTGAGTTTTCCTAAGCAGATTTTCCTTCTTGAGTGTAATAAGTTTGTACTACTGGTTCGGACACTTCTTGTATTTCAGGGATAGGGAATTGACTTCCAAAAGTTTTATTTAAAATTTTGCAAGCTTCTACTGTATCAGTTTCCTCATTTACAGCTTCTAAAGATGATTTTAAATCTTCAAGTTTTGATTTTAAGTGCTCCATTTGTTTTCGGGTCAATTTTTCGAGTAAGTCTACACCTTGATGTGCAGGTAAATTAATTACGAGTCTGAAGTAATACTCGTTATTTTCTGGATCAATGCTAAAGGTAGTGAATTGATCTAATACATTATTTACTATAGAAAGTAATACCTTATTATCATTCTCATAATCTTCAGCTGTTATATGCTCATATACAGCTGTAGTGATAGCAATACTCTTAAAAAAATCTAGACCTTTCTCATTTCGCCATTGTTTCAAGTAGCGAGTACATCGTCTAAACTGATGACGTAAATCTGAATCATCTTCAAATTTTCCCAAAATTGTATCGGTAAGTTCAGTAGGATTTGAAATATCCCAAGTCTTAAGGTCTTCAGAGGAGAATTCCTTACCTCGAGCTAGATACATATTGCCTTTGTCGTCTTCAGCGTAGATGGGCAGATCTACATGATAATCGGGACTACCATTTTTGAGATAAGTGACAGTTACGCAAGGTCGTTTGATCGTTACAGTTCTATTTGAATGAGTTAAAGTATCTCTAACAATTTTTTTAATTTCTACTGAGCCATATTCCTCTTTGTCACAATCTAATAAAACTCCTACATCAATATCATAATCTCCATTCTTAGGCTTAATCCCTGTGCCCAAGGCATAACTACCTTGATTAAAGTATTCAACAAATTGAGGACCATTTGGATCCTTTTTGAGTTCATCTTTTAAGGTGCTAATCAAAAGGTCACGTTTTTCACGTAATGTACTTTCTTCGTCATAACGACCTAATCGAATATTTGTGTGGAACTTAGCATAGTGTTTTTGTGGATTCGCCATATTGTTGTATTCCTGTAGTGCTTTTGTTGTTATGGGGATCTTCTATATTAAATACAAGTTAAGACATTAAAAAAAATGGAATTTTTAAAGGGAAAATTTAATCAAAAAATATTTAAACAAACGATGAGATGTATCAATCTCCAATTTTTAGCATTCCTTCCCAACTAAAATAGTTTTGAGTCAAATTCTTTCTGGACATCGCCCATACACGACCATGCATCTTGCAAGGTCCAATTACGGCATCGCCACCACAGAGTAAAAAGAATGTTCAAAATAAACAGTCTAAAAATTCTGAATAGCCTTTTAGAACAGAGAGTTAAGGCACACAATTTAAAATAGTCAGTGAGCCTATCAAAATCCTCATGTATGAAACCTAAGAAGTTCCACATTTTTCTGGGTATACAAGCCTAAATTTTATGGAAAGAATTCATATGCTGCTCCTTTAGCTAAAAGAGTATTCAGCTTACGATTCGTGGTTATTTTCAACGGC
>NZ_JFYL01000107.1 GCF_000632455.1 Acinetobacter sp. Ver3 | reverse complement strand
CTTGTGGTTAAAAACAGGACATTTTAAATGGTTTATCACATAGACATTTTAA
The DNA here is from genome assembly GCF_000632455.1 of Acinetobacter sp. Ver3. GTDB lineage: Bacteria > Pseudomonadota > Gammaproteobacteria > Pseudomonadales > Moraxellaceae > Acinetobacter. The sequence goes on along the minus strand of NZ_JFYL01000107.1, from coordinate 6,053 downwards.
TTGGTGAATAACAGCTTTATAATTGTCTTTATTAATCAATGGTATATATCATTTTGATTGGCCCGTATCCTCCAGATCGGGCTTTTTTAAGGATTTGTCACGTTCCACGCTTAATAAATGAACAATGTTCCACGGTTTTAATTAGCCCAGGTAATCAATTCAACCTCTAGTCATCACTTAAAACAGCATGTAGAACTCGACCAAATAAACCTCGTTTTTTAGGTTGTAGCACAGTAGTAGTTGTTTGCTGAATAGGCTTATCTTCTATAGGTGTAACTTGTGATGGCTGTACAGTTTCGTGTAAGTCTGTAGTTGTACGGACTTGTTCATTTGTACCTTAAAAATGGCTATATTGATTTACAGTAAACCAAACAGCAAGCGGCTGTATATTTAAAGGTATTCTCGATAGATCCGACCACATACACTTCAGTGAATCCCCCTTTTCTGATGACTCCACCTCTCGATAACACTCACTCACAAATATGTGAATGCTTGTTTCATCCAGACGTGGATTAACCTAAAACCTTATCAAATAAGGAAAAACGCAATTACAGAAATTTGATTGGTATTGGTACACAAACTGAGTCTTTGTTGTTGTCGAACTTGGTGCATTATATTAGGTTAAACCTTTTAAAGCACCAAAGCTTGAAGCAGCAAGTTCAACTACTTTTCTTGTGAAATTCGCATTGGGATCTGAATATTTAAACGAAATTTCTGCTAAAACAGGTTTTAGACTACCGTAAGGCATTTGGGTGTACCACAAACTTAACTCTAAATCGGCATCGAATTCACCTAAATCAATCGTTGCACCAGCATATTTACGTTCATAGATGGTTAAACTACTAACTTGGTTCAAAACTTGACTATTACTAAAATTATAATCATTCTTAAAACCTGAAAATAGGATATTAATATCCTCAAAATCGTTAATGGTTCGTGAGGTTGGTACGGTTGTGGACTTGCTTGCAACTACAAGAAAAAGAGATGGTCCCACTTGTTTGAACAACTAAAAGCTTATTGATAAGTGATATTCTGCTCTAATTAAGCTACCTTATTTTGTTGTGGTAGCTGGTTATAGTAAAACTCATCTGGAGTCATTTTGTCCAGACTCGAATGAGGTCGTTTCAAATTATAAAATTCAAAATATGCATTTAATTGCTTTTTCGCATCAAAAACATTGCTGTAGGCTTTGAGATAAACCTCCTCGTATTTAACGCTCCGTCATAATCGTTCAATCATCACATTATCAACCTATGAGCAGTATACTGCGCAAGTTTACCATCCATGCTGATTTGGATATCATTTGATTTTAACACTTCAATAAATGCATCACTGGTAAATTGACTGCCTTGGTCTGTATTAAAGATTTCAGGTCGGCCATAAAACTCAAATTATCTTTACGAGTAATGTCATCTTCTAGTTTTGTTTTCGCGCCTGATACATTACTGGTCAAATCTTTGAGTCAGCAATATAGTGGTCATATCCACGATATTTTAGAGTTACTTCTTTTGTACCATTTTCAATACGTTCTCTGAAACTGTATCCCATATTTTTTTAGCGTACAGCTTCCTTGAGTATCGTAAAAGCGGATTTCTCGTTGTGTATCAAAAGTCATAGCACCAGTGACATTTCGACTGATTTGATTTTCAATCGCAGTTTTAGCAACTGTAAAATAGCTATTTATGTTACTTGCTTCATTACCATAATTAAAATTCATGGCATCTAATAGTACTTTGTATTCGCGAGAGGTGACTTTCGGAGATGCATAACTTAGCGATGGTAACACTGTAATTGCCAGAAAAGTCATTACAGTCAATTGATTTATTTTCATTTTCCCCCCTTGATAAAAATTGAATAAAAAAGCCCAAAAGTTTTGGCTTTTGGGCTTTTTTTATGGTTATGGGTTAAAAAGATTTAACTTATCGGCAATATATAGGGTCGGTGTATCGACACGCATGCGCACATTATCCAAATACTTTTGCTCTAAACCATTGGTTGTCCAAAGCCCCATGTCATCATCATTCACAATTCCAAGGGTTTGTCGGTTAATCAACCATAAACCTTCCATTTTGTCATGTGCATAACTTACACGTTTACCCATATCCAATACCAATGTTTTACTTGCTGGTTGAATATTTAGTGCTTGTAATGCTTCCCATTTTTTATCGTTATTGATGAAATATTGCTCGAGGGTTTTACCTGCAATCGTTAAACCAAGTTTAGGATCTTGTACTAGATCGCCCTGAGTTGCGATATCCTCCAAATTGGTAGCATCCTTCAGATCAATACGATAAACATGTTTCATGATATTCGGATCGTCTTTAAGGAATTTGCCATCACGTTCCAGTACTAAAAACTCATGATCATTAATCGCAATAATAGCTGAGTTTGAGTTAGCATCAATTTCTTGACGATAGAGATACTGAGCAACTTTGCCTGTTTCGAGATTGATCGTCACAATACGTGTTAAGGTTGATTTATTAACAGCTTTGGTCGGTAAGTCCATTGTCGATTGCATAATCCCAACCAATGTTTTTTGGTCAGGTGTAATAGTTAAACCTTCCATACCACGGTTGGCACGACGATAACTAAATTCTTGCGGCAAAGTGAAGGTATTGCGCACATCATTTACAAAAGGATTAATACGACCAATTTCTTTTCCATTGACATCATAGTGCACAATGTGAGGACCATATTCATCACTCACCCAGAATGTACCATCATTCAACGCTGCCAAACCTTCAGAATCGAGACCGTAATCATCAAGTTTAATAGGGTTCGTTATTGGGTCATAAGGCTTTGATGGATCTTTAGCGATAACCTTGCCATGAATATCGTAAGGTCTTTCGCCTGTACCACCTAGTGCAGCAGTATTCGGTAATCCACTAATATTATTTCCATCACGATCTTTTAATAAAATCGTTTTGATGAGTTTGATTAAGCCATCATCTTGTACCTCAAACAACCCAATTTTAGGTATATAGTCTGGCATTGGAAAAATCTTACCAGCACCATTCACGCCATCATTATAGTCAGCATTTGGGCCACGATCTGTGATTGCGTAAAATTGTTTATTGTTCGTAGGATGGGCAGCAACATCAGATCCAAAACCACCCTGTCGAAGTGTAAATGCACTCGCAATAGTTGTTCCATTCGCCTTAAAGCTTGTTAAATTTTGGTAAGGTAATGCAACCCCTTGGGTAAATAAGTTTGGACCACACTGGATGGAGCTTTGCTGGATTTCATTCGCATCCAACTCACCATTTTGATTTTTATCCAAACCGCTTTCAATACGTGTTCCAGCACTCCAGCAATCATCATTTCCAAGTACTAAAGGCGTCTGTTGAATCAAACTATTCAATCCATTTTGACCATTGTCCCCTTCATCAGTACATGCCGTTAAGAAAATTGTCGAAGCCAATAAAGCTAAAGTTAGTGGTGTTTTTTTCATGGTTCATAAGCATCATTGTAAATAGGCTCTACGGTAAAAAACAAAAATGACATTAATGTGAAGAAAATATAAATAATTCATGATATTAAAATCTTAGATTAGGATGTGAAATTGATAGCAGTGCTAGCTATCGGTTTCTGTTGGTGCTATTTAACAGGTGAATGGCAACATGATCAGAAAAAAGCGATAAAAATAAAGAAGCATGGACGACTTTCAGTAAGTTTATTTCGCTACGGTTTGGACTATGTTCAAATGGCTATTCTACGTTTGATTGGTTTTGGGAAAAAAAGAAGAATTTAAGAAAGTGCTAGCAATTTTAAGAAAGAAAAAGCCTGATAGGACAAGGGTCCTATGAAATTTGTCGTGTACAGAGAATATTTTGAAAATTAATTGATTTATTATATTGTAATTCTTTAATTTAAGATTTGATATTAGGACAGTAATAGCTGTGTTTTAGGAAAAATCAGTGAATAATAAGTTAAAAGAAATTGCCGTTAGATTACAGCAAATTTTAGACCAAATCACATTATTACAAAATGAATATCAAAGCCTTTATCAAGAAAAAGAAAAACTTATATCACTTGAAGAAAAAAATAAGAATTATTTATCAGCAGAAGAAAGACTTTTATTATTTTCTCAAAGGTTTATTGGACGAACTGATACCTTTGCTTATCGTTGGGAAAATAGCAGTGGAAAATCTGGTTATTCTGTTGCTTGTGCAAATGAGTGGAAACATGGCATTTGTTACAAACCTCAAATTAAATGTTCAGACTGTAAAAGCCGTCAACTATTACCCATCACACAAGAAGTTCTTTATTCTCATTTAACTGGACAGAAAATTATAGGCATTTACCCACTATTAGCAACAGATCAATGTAGGTTACTCGCAGTAGATTTTGATAAATCAGATTGGAAAAATTGTGTAACTGCATTTTCTGAAGCGTGCTTATCTTTAAATATACCATTTTTGGTTGAGCGCTCTCGTTCAGGTAATGGCGCACATGTTTAGATATTTTTCTCTGAACCAATTGCAGCTAAGCAAGCTCGCTTAATGGGTGCAGGTATTCTAGATAAGGCCATGGAACTTTATCCAGCTCTAGATTTTGAATCTTATGATCGTATGTTTCCAAATCAAGATCACATGCCAACAGGCGGATTTGGAAATTTAATAGCATTACCCTTACAAAAGCACGCAAGAGCGCTAGGAAATAGTACCTTTATTGACAGTAACTTTAATGCTTTTACTGACCCATGGACTGTTTTACAACAAACTGAATTAATGAGTTCTTCTGAAGTTAATAATATTGTGAATGAACTAGGCTACAATTTCATCAAACAGAATCAAATAGATATTGACCATGAGGTTCCATGGGTAAAAAATGTTCCTAAAAAAAATCAAAAGATCGCGGGATGTCCAGACACTATTGAATTGGTATTCGCAAATATGATTCACATTCCAATTCAGACATTACCCTCTCAATTGATAGCTCAATTAAAAAGATTAGCCACTTTCTCCAACCCTCGTTTTTTTAAAGCACAAGCAATGCGTTTTTCAACGACAGGAATTCCAAGACACATATGCTGTGCCCGCCTTGAAGGACAATATCTCAGTTTACCACGAGGATGCCTAAAAGATATAATTCACTTGCTTAATCAACAAGATACTAAAATAAAACTAAAAGATCAACGGACTAAAGGCAACATATTAGTCAATATAAATCTACTTACCGAATTATCCTCTGAACAGGAAATAGCATGTAAAAAAATCCTTGAACACGATGTTGGAGTTCTACATGCACCAACGGCTTTTGGAAAAACTGTTACTGCAATCTCTATCATTGCCAAACGCCAAACAAATACACTCATTATTGTTCATAACAAAGAACTTGTTTCTCAATGGAAAAAACGATTACATTCATTTTTAGCCGATGTCGAAATTGGTACAATACAAGGTGGAAGAGCCAAACCATCTAATCAAATTGACATTGCAACATATCAAAGTCTAATCAACCGTGTAAATAATTCAATCAAACCTATCGCCTTTAATTACGGACAAATTATCGTAGATGAATGCCACCATTTATCCGCACCAAGCTATGAATTTCTTCTCAGTGAAGTCAGTCCCTACTACATTCTCGGGTTAACTGCTACACCAGAACGTCAAGATGGGCATCAACCCATTATTTTCATGCAAGCTGGTTCTATTGTATACAAAGCGAAATCAAACAATCACACCCAGCTTAAAAAATTATTAATACAATAGGACTTACGCATTGACGGATTCAAAAAAGTATTAAAATACTTTATAAAGTATCTGTGATCAGACGAATTAAACATGCTTCTACAGCAACTTGTACATTACCCATTTATATGGGCTTTCTCATGACAGAACCGAACTCTATTAGCTGCACACAACTTGCCGAGACTTATAACATCTCGCATGATAGTGTAAATCGCTTTCTAGAACGTGAAGGCTACACACCTCACGACCTATATCAAGAAGCAATTCAACATATTGATAATAATAAACTTATAGTCAGTATTGATGATACTGTTTTAGATAAACCCTATAGTCAACATATGGACTTGGTTAGCTATTTTC
>NZ_JFYL01000106.1 GCF_000632455.1 Acinetobacter sp. Ver3 | reverse complement strand
GTATCCATGATTATATTCAGGACTAATAAATATAAATGCATCACCTTTCGCGATTTGAGCAGCCCATTCTTGTTGCTTAGGTTGATCATATATACCCGTTAGTGGTGGATTTGCTCCAGCGAAAAACGGTAAATCCCATTCTTTTAAGTCCACAATTTCTGTCTGAATCGTGCTGTAGTTATATGATGAAATCGTGTTTTGAACCCAATTTGCAACTTTAATGGCTGTACGACCTTCTCGAACACTTCCCACAATAATTTGAATATTCACCAAATTTATCCTTCTAACTGTTATCACACTGACTTTAAAATGTTTTTTTTAAAAAAGGTAGATCGAAAATGTATCTAAAAAAAAGCGCCATAAGGCGCTTTTTTATGTACGAATCAGGCATTACATAATTTTGATGCCTTGCTGACCTGCTGGTGTTACTTTGAAAATTTCAACTTCAAAAGTAATATCTTTACCAGCAAGCGGATGGTTAAAGTCGACCTCAGTGATATCATCACCAACCGATTTAACCACACCATATAATGACTGCTTTGCTTTATCTTCAAACTCAATCATTTGACCTTCAGCAGGACGTTGCTCAAATTTAACAGTATCAAATTTTTGCACGTTCTCTTGGTTCCAAGGGCCAAAAGCATCTTCAGCAGGTAAACTTACTGTACGACGGTCCCCCGCACGTAAGCCAAATAAAGCTTTTTCAAAACCAGGCAATAAGCTGCCATCACCTATCACAAGGCTTACAGGTTCTTCGCGACTACGTGTATTATCAATTTCAACACCATTTTCAATGGCTACTGAAAAGTGTAAATGTACTTTTGAACCCGCTTCAATGCGAGTATCTTCATTTGGATTAATAAAATCAGTCATTTTGCGCTTCCGCACGTTGAATACGATGTTTCTCTAAGAAAAAAGTATCGATCAGCATTAAGATGGTACCTAAAGTAATGGCACTATCTGCAAGGTTAAAAGCAGGGAAGTGGCTATTGTTATAGTAGACATGAATAAAATCTACAACATAGCCTAAACTTACTCGATCAATAAGATTACCAATCGCCCCACCTAAGATGAGTGCGATGGCTAAAGGCAATACTTTCATGTTTTTTGGCATACGCATAATCCAAAACACAAAAATAACCGAGACAATTCCTGCAAGTGATGTAAAGAAATAACGTTGCCATCCACCGGCATCGGACAAGAAACTAAAGGCAGCGCCGTAGTTATGTAGTAATGTCCAATTTAAAAAAGGTAAAACAGGTACAGGGTCTGCATAAGTCAGATGTGTACTTGCTATCCATTTAGTCCATTGATCCAAAATAATGGCAACAATAGACAATCCTATCCACCACAAATTGTGGGGATAGAATTGGAATAAACCTTTTTTATTATTTTGTGGATTAGGCATATTTTCTCTCTTCGCCTTGACCTGTAGGGAGGTTAATAATACAACGACCACATAGTCCTGGATGTGATGGATGTGTATTCACATCAGGCAGAACATGCCAGCAACGAACGCATTTTTCGCCGTCAGCAGCAGAAACTTTCACATTCAAGCCTTCTAAGTCAGATACTTCACCTTGTGCTGCATCGAAACTATTGACCATCACTTGTGAAGTAATGAGAACGAAACGAAGTTCATCGCCTAACTTGTCTAGAACGGCTTTAAGTTCATCATTCGCCCAAAGCTCAACCTTAGCAGACAAGTTTGAACCCACAGTTTTCGCACCACGTGCTGCCTCGATAAACTTATTCACTGCCGATTTCACATTGATCAATGTTTGCCATTCAGTTTCTGATACGACATTGGCACTTGATGCAGTCGGAATATCATACCATTCAGCAGTGAAGACATATTTCTCAGTTTGACCGGGAATCAATGGCCAAGCTTCTTGTGCGGTGAACGTTAAAATAGGTGCCATCCAACGTACAAATGCTTGAACCAAATGGTACAACGCAGTTTGTGCAGAACGGCGTGCTTGAGAATCTGCTTTGGTGGTGTACTGACGGTCTTTGATAATGTCTAGGTAGAAACCACCTAAATCGTTGATACAGAAATTCGTTAGCGCACTTGTCACGATATGGAAGTTCATATCTTCGTAAGCTTTCTTAATGGTTTCTTGCACTTCTGAAGCACGTTGCAAGATGTATTGATCAAGTGCAATCAAATCATCAATCGCTAAGCAATCAGTCGCAGGTTGGAAACCATTTAAGTTTGCTAACAAGAAACGCAATGTGTTACGAATACGACGGTAACCGTCTGAGGCACGGTTAAAGATTTCTTTACCTGCGGTCATTTCATAACGGTAGTCTGCAGATGCAATCCAGAAACGAAGGCCATCAGCACCCATATCTTTAATGATGTCTTGCGGTGTGATGACGTTACCGATCGATTTCGACATCTTACGGCCTTTCTCATCGACCACGAAGCCGTGTGTCAACAAGCCTTTATACGGTGCGCGTTCGTTGATTGCCATTGAAGTCAACAATGAAGATTGGAACCAACCACGGTGTTGGTCTGAACCTTCAAGGTACAAATCAGCAGGGTCTTGTAGCTCTTCACGTTCACGAAGGACTGCAAAGTGTGTTGTACCTGAATCGAACCATACGTCTAAAGTATCTCGAACAGCATTATAGCAATCTGCATCATCACCGATGAATTCGCGTGCATCACGGTTATACCAACCATCAATACCTTCTTGCTCGATTAACTTCGCAACTTCTTCAATCAATTCAGGTGTACGAGGGTGTAACTCGTTAGTATCTTTATGAACGAAGAATGGAATTGGCACACCCCAAGTACGTTGGCGAGAGATACACCAATCTGGGCGACCTTCGATCATCGCTTGAATACGGTTTTTACCCCAATCTGGTACGAACTCAATATCATTTTCAATCGCGTTCAATGCACCTTGGCGTAGACCTTTGGCATCCATGCTGATGAACCATTGTGGTGTTGCACGGAAGATAATCGGTGTTTTATGGCGCCAGCAATGTGGGTAGCTATGTTTAATCACAACATGTGCCCAAAGTTTGCCTGCTTCAGTCAATGCTTCAATAATTTTTGGATTGGCTTTGTAGATGTGCTCGCCTGCAAAGAGTGGCGAAGTTGGTAGATACACACCATTACCACCGACTGGGTTTTCAACTTTTAAGTTGTACTGTAAGCCAACTTTATAGTCGTCTACACCATGACCTGGTGCAGTATGTACAGCACCTGTACCGCTACCGTCAGTCACGTGCTCACCTAAGATTACAGGCACTTGGCGTTCAGCGATCAGTGGGTGTTGCAGCACAAGGTTTTCAAGTTTTGCACCAGTGAATTCTGCAATGACTTCAAATGCGGTAAAACCATAACGCTGAGTAGCTGATTCAACCAATGATTTCGCAAGAATGAAGTTTTGAGGTGCTTTGTCTTCACCCGTTGCTTTCACAAGTTGATACTCAAGCTCAGCGTGTAATGCAACGGCTTGGTTAGCAGGCATGGTCCAAGGCGTCGTCGTCCAGATCACGATGTCAGTACGATCGGCAATGTCTACACCTAAGCGTGCAGATAAATCAGCAAGATCAACAACGCTGAAACCCACGTCGATGGCATCAGATTTTTTATCTTCATATTCAACTTCAGCTTCAGCCAATGATGAACCACAGTCTAAACACCAGTTGACGGGTTTAAGACCCGGCTCGATATGACCTGCTTTGGCAATAGCACCCAATGAACGCACGATGTCGGCTTCTTGTTTGAAGTTCATCGTTAAGTACGGATTGTCCCAATCACCAAACACGCCCATACGCACGAAGTCTTTCTTTTGCAGTTCAACTTGTGTGTAAGCATATTCACGGCAGGCTTTACGGAATGTAGAAGCATCTACTTTTACGCCGACTTTACCGACTTTTTCTTCAACTTTAAGTTCAATTGGAAGACCATGACAGTCCCAACCCGGTACGTATGGTGCATCAAAACCATCCATCACTCGGCTTTTAATGATGATGTCTTTTAAGACTTTGTTAACCGCATGACCTAAGTGAATTTGACCATTCGCATATGGAGGGCCGTCATGAAGCACATATTTTTTCTTGCCAATACGCGACGCACGAATCTGCTGATAAATGTTGTCGGCATACCACTCTTCTAACCATTTCGCTTCACGTACTGCGAGATTTGCTTTCATCGCAAAGTCAGTACCTGGGAGGTTTAGCGTGGCTTTATAGTCCACTGCATTTTCAGGAGTTTGCTTATCGCTCATGCAAGTTGTCTTCCAATTTAATCAGTCTAAAGCTGACGCGTTTTACAAAAATTAAGGAGTATTAATAAGGAAAGTTGGGGTTGTTTCGGCGAAACTCAAGCAGTTGCTCAACATCATCATCGATCCCAGCTTTGAGTGCTTCTAGCGAAGGATAATTCTTTTCGCCATGAACAAAGTTCAAAAATGTTACCCGCATTAACAGGCCATACAGATTAGCAGAAACATCAGGGAAATGTACTTCTAATCGCCACTCTGGATGTTCCTGTTCGATGGCTGGTCGGGTGCCGACATGTCCTGCACCGAAAAGGGCTGTAGCCTTATAACCAGCGATACCTGGATATCCGGCATTTTCATTGCGAACTTTGTCTTTTAACGATTCTGTTTCACAAATCACTTCAACACCATAGATGCCATGCAAACAGGGCTTATGGCGGTTTAGACGAACATTGATAGTTGGAAAGTTAATGGTGCGACCGATTTGATCACCATATTGAACACGACCCGTAATGCTATACGGACGACCAAGTAGCTCCGCAGCTTTTTTAAGGTCCCCTGTAGCCAAAGTTTGGCGAATTAAGGTGGAGCTAATACGCTCGCCATTCAGTTCAACGTTATCTAAATCGGTGACTTGAAAACCATAATCGCGCAAGAATTGGCTATTACCTTGACGGTTTTTCCCAAAATGATGGTCTTCACCGAGTACCAGACTTTGGGTATTCAGTTTGTATTTTAGAATATCAGCAAACTCTTCCGCACTTAAATTACGGAAAGTGTCATCAAATTTGGCAACAACAATATAGTCGATACCAAGTGCAGCCAAATGTTCCACTTTTTCACGTAATGAACTAATTCGTGGTGGTGCATCGTAACTTTTAAAATATTCTAAAGGCTGTGGCTCAAAAATCATCACCACAGTTTTTAAATCTTGTTGTTGTGCTATGTCTTTTAATTGCTGAACCATCGCCTGATGACCCAAATGAACACCATCAAAATTGCCAATGGTGACGGCAGTTTTGGGCAATTGAAAGTTGGGCGCTAAAGCATTCAGACGGAGTAGCTTCATGGGCGAAATGGTGACTAAAATTAATTTGGGCTATATATTGCCATATTCTCACAGTTTCGTCTTGTTGTTGTGTTTTTATTCAATACTTTTCTTATTCTAGATCAAGACGCTTGAGTCATTAGATCAAAGAAACTTTTATTTCGGGATATATTTTTGTCTAATGTATTCCATTCGAAATTTAATGAGTAAGTGATGTCTGATCTAGCCCTAATTATGGCCTTAGCAAGCGAATCTAAAGGATTATTCGAAGCTGAAAATATTGCAGTACATTACAGTGGTATTGGTAAGGTCAATGCAGCATTTAAAGCTTTTGAAGTGATTCAAAAAACGGGATGCACAACTTTGCTGAATTTAGGAACAGCAGGAAGTTCGCATTTTGATGCGCATTCCTTGGTTGAAGTAACAACATTTGTACAGCGAGATATGGATGTTTCACCGCTTGGCTTTGAAGTTGGTGTTACACCGATGGATCAGGAATTTCCCGCAGCGATTAACCTAGAGCCGTATTTTCAACATCTTCCCAAGGGCATTTGTGGGACTGGCGATAGCTTTGAAACTGGTGAACCTAAGGTGCCATGTCAGCTGGTTGATATGGAAGGATATGCGCTCGCCAAAGTATGTAAGAAACTTGGCGTTCGTTTGATTTCCGTGAAATACATTACAGATGGGGCAAACGACACCGCACATTTAGATTGGGAGGAGAACTTGTTGTTGGGCGCTCAAAAATTATTGGCTTTATATCAGAGTATGGAACACTAGATTTTGAAGATTTTGGCGACCATAGAAACTATGGTCGTATGCCAGAGATCAATCTCGGGTGGTGTTTCAAAAAGTAT
>NZ_JFYL01000105.1 GCF_000632455.1 Acinetobacter sp. Ver3 | reverse complement strand
TTTTTTTTGCCTCTAATTCATATCTTGTATACAAGAATGTACACAAAACTAATCCAGCGATGCCAGAACAACATTTGCTTAGTTTTAGTGCATAAATTTAATGAATAGTGCACCAATTTGAATTCAATATTTGTAAACGCATCAATATTGTGCGTATAAATGAGGATAGTTTTTTTGAGATCTCGTGTAACTTTATTAATAGGTTTAACTGGCATCAATCAAGGGGTGTTTGCAACAGATCAGGTCAAAACCCTAGATACGATTTATGTCAGCACAGCTTTAGCCTCAGAATCTGCACAGCACGCTCAAGCGCTTACCAAATTTCAGCATGATCTATTCGATCTCCCGTTTAGTAAAAGTCATCTGTCGCAAGACATCATCCAGCAGCAAGATATTCAGCGCATGGATCAAGCCCTTAGCATCGTGAGTGGGGTACTGCATCAAAATAATTATGGTGGGGGCTTTTGGGATAATTATTCATTCCGGGGATTTCAAGGCAATCCCAATATGGGTGTGGATGCCATTCGTAATGGGCTGAGTGTCAATCGTGGCATTTCTGCACCTAAAGATATGGTGAATATTGAATCACTGGATTTTTTAAAGGGTCCGAGTGCATCACTGTATGGGCGTGGCGAGGTGGGTGGGGCATTGAATGTCACCACGAAAAAACCGAAATGGACGTCTGAAACAGCGCTCAATCTTCGTGGGACAACACAAGATGAATATCGTTTGAGTCTAGAACAGACCGCACCAATCAGTGATGCGTTGGCGTATCGAATGGCAGTTGCAGTTGAGGATAATCAGTCGTTCCGTGATCATGTCAGTAGCCAACGTTTATTTGTCGCACCGCAATTCTCATGGAAATTATCTGAAAATACCCAAGTGCATTTAGATACTGAATTTACCCAGCATTTAGGCACATTTGACCGTGGTATCACGGCTGTAAATAACCAGTTATTGATGGATCCAAAGACCTTTACCGGTGAGCCTTCTGATGATGATATGCGCGTCAAAGACAATCTCTATCAAGTTCGATTAAAGCATCAGTTCAATGACGCATGGCAGATGAATGCTGCGATCAGTTATAAAGACGCCCAGATGGTGGGCTATTCGACAGAACCACGCAAATTACAAGCAGACTTAGAAACGCTAGAGCGTCAGCGTCGTCATCGTGATTATCAGACCGATGATATTTTGCTCCAAGCTGAAGTACTTGGCCAACTGCAACTCGGTCATGTTCAGCATGAATTTGTACTCGGTGTAGAAACAGGGCGTTTAGATTTTATGCAACGTCAATTGCGTCTCAATCACTCGGCTGCTCAGCCCAATTGGATCAACATTTACGCTCCTATTTATGGGCAATTTAGCCCTGAACTGCCTTTACATACCGATTCGGATGAACGTCAGCAGTACATGGCTGTGAATGTACAAGATCAGGTCTTTTTTAATGATCAATGGAATATTTTATTCGGTGGTCGATTCGATCGTGTCGAACAGCGCTTCATCAACCATCGCACGCAGTTCAAGGATCAGAGTACAGCACAAAAGTTTAGCCCACGCATAGGCCTTAATTACCGTCCTACACCAGCACTGTCTGTATATAGCAATTATGGTGAAGCATTTTCCATGAATAATGGCATGGGTCGTACAGGGGAGACGTTTGCACCTGAAACAGCGAAAAGCTATGAAATCGGCGCGAAATACCAATGGCAAGATCACAGTATGCTTAGCATCGCCTTGTTTGATATGAGCAAAAAAAATGTCCTGATGACGGATGCCATTGATCCAAACTATGAAGCTGCGGTTGGTGAAGTGAAAAGCAAAGGGCTCGAAATTGACTTCAACCATCGTATCAATGACCAGATGATGGTGTCAGCAGGCTACGCCTATATGGATGCCAAAGTCAGCAAAGATGATGTACTTCCAACAGGCTCAGCACTGAGCAACGTACCCAAACATAGCGCACATGTCATGGCAAGTTATGACCTTTGGCAAAATGTGCAACAAGCGGCAGGTCTAAATTTCAATCTCCATTATGTCGGGCAACGCAGTGGGGACAGCCCAACCAATACGGCTAATGGTTTCAGCTTACCTGCCTATACCGTATTGAACCTTGGGGCTTATTACCAAGCAAATCCAAATTTACGCTATCAACTGAATATTCATAATCTGTTAAACGAGGAATATTATCTATCCAGTTATAGCCATGTATGGATTCAACCCGGTGAGCCGATCAAAGCAGCGTTATCGGTACAGTGGCAATATTAATGCAAAGATTTATTGTCATTTTACTGAGCTGTGTACTGTTGGGTTGTACGGCAACAGAGCAACCGATATCAGCAAAAATACAAAGCCCAACATCGCACTGTGTGGTTGATAGCTCAGAGACCGAAGTCTGCCTAGCTCAGCCAGCACAGCGTATTGTGTCCTTGTTTGAATCAGGTTTAGACGGGCTATATATGTTGGGGCAGGGTGCAAAGGTCGTGGGGATTCCTGCTGAGGTCTATTTACAGACCTTGTTATTTAATGCTTATTCCAAAATGGATCCACGTATTGCCAATAAGCAACTCGCTACACCTTCACAAGGCTCAAATGCCACCAACATTGAAAGCTTAATGCTATTAAAGCCAGATTTGGTGATTTTAGGTAGTGGGCAAACACAAACCATTCAATTGCTTCGACAATTTGGTATTGCAGTCTATGTGATGGAATCAGGCACTTACGATCAGGTGAAAGAAGAGCTGTATGAAATTGCACAGCTTACAGGTGCTGAGCAACGGGCTAAAGAAATTCTGGATTTTTCAGATGTGCTTCTGGCTGAAGTGGCACTCAAAACCTCAAAGCAAAAATATAAGCAATCAGTGTATTACGCATGGTCAGGTGGGCGAATTTATTCAACCTCAGGACGCAAATCGATTACCAATGATTTTATTGAATTGGCTGGGGCTTACAACATCGTTAAGACAGAGACCAATCAACCGAATGTTAATCCAGAAACGTTGATTGAGTGGAATCCTGACAATATTGTGCTGTGGAATACCGACCCAAACCTGATTTATCAGCGTAAAGAATTGCAAGGTCTAAAAGCAGTACAACAACAGAAAGTGTTTAATCTCAGCCCTGCATTTATCTATAACCCACATACAATCAAAATTATTGTGACTGCGATTTATCTGCATCATCACATTTACCCTGACACCTCAGGCTTAGCAGTTGAAGCCTTGCAACTCAAAATTTTAGAGAAACTCTATGGTCAGAAAATTGCCAAGGGGTTGATGTCATGAATAAGGCAAAATTGAAATA
Source organism: Acinetobacter sp. Ver3 (assembly GCF_000632455.1). Classification (GTDB taxonomy): domain Bacteria; phylum Pseudomonadota; class Gammaproteobacteria; order Pseudomonadales; family Moraxellaceae; genus Acinetobacter. Next base: position 2,949 of record NZ_JFYL01000105.1, on the reverse strand, counting down.
CACCTGGTTTTATCCATTGCCGATTCTGCTGATTTTTATGTCGCTGTTACTAGGACCGAGTCAAACATTAAGCGCAGGGGATTATGCACTGTGGTTTATCCAGTGGATGTTGGGTACAGCGTATTTTGATGCGCAACAATTTAGCTTGATGCAAAATATTGTCTTCAATATTCGCCTACCACGCATCTTATTGACCTTTATGGTCGGGGCTGCTTTGGCAACAGCCGGCAATGGCTTGCAAGCTTTGTTCCGCAATCCCTTAGTGGATTCCTATGTGCTGGGGATTTCATCAGGTGCCGCCTTTGGTGCCGCCCTAGCATTATCTTTGAGTTGGTTATCGCCCAATTTATCGGCGTTTATTTTTGGCGTATGTGCAGTGGCATTAACCTATGTGTTTGCCCAGCAAAAGCATGAAAGCCAAACTTCATTGGTGATGGTGATTTTATCCGGCATGATTATTTCAGGTCTGTTTTTAGCAGGACTGACCATTATTCAATATTTAAGTGATCCTTTTAAATTACAAGCGATCGTGCAGTGGACCATGGGGAATTTACATCAGGCATCGTGGCAGAAAGTCCAATATGCGGTTGTGCCGATTACGGTGGCTTTAATGGGCTTATACGCCATGCGTTGGCGCTTGAATCTGATGGCATTGGGAGCTGATGAAGCACAAGCTGTGGGGGTGAATCCGAAGTGGGAGCAACTCATACTGATTGTATTGGTGACGCTATGCACCTCCACTTCAGTGGCTGCCGCAGGCATTATCAGTCTATACGGACTATTTATGCCGCATATTGTGCGCATGCTGGTCGGCCCTGACCACCGCTACAGTATTCCTGCCAACATGATTCTAGGCGGTAGTTTTTTACTGCTGATTGATAATTTTTCACGAGTTTTACTGAGCTTTGAAATTCCAATCGGCATTTTCACCATGCTCCTCGGTGCGCCATTTTTCTTATTATTAATCAAAACACAAAGGACGGCTTGGGCATGATTTATATTGAACAGTTGAACTATGCCTATGGGCATAAACACGTGTTAAAAAATATTCAGCTTGAATTTCCAGCCCATCAGTTCTCGGTGATTTTAGGTCGCAATGGTTGTGGCAAATCGACCCTATTTAAACTGATGGCAGGTTTAGAACAGACCACAGATGGGCAAGTACTTTATGCAGGTCGAGCTTTAGAAAACATAAAAGGTAAAGAAAGGGCCGCGCTACTTGGATTTTTACCGCAGTTCCATAAAACGGTTTTCCCATTTTTAGTTAAAGATGTGGTGATTACAGGTCGGGCTGCATTTAGTCGATTTCGTCCATCTAAACAAGATTGGGACATGGTCGATCAGGCTTTAGTTGATCTCGATATCGAGCATTTAAAAGAGCGTCCTTATACGGAGCTATCAGGCGGGGAACGTCAATTGGTGATGATTGCCCGTATTTTAGTGCAAGCACCGAAAGTGATTTTATTAGATGAGCCGACCAATCATTTGGATGTCTATTATCAATCTTATTTGATGAAAAAACTGCGTCAATTGTCACGGCAGAATTTTACTGTGATCGCCATTATGCATGACCCGAATTTGGCATTTTTATTTGCCGATCATTTGTTCTTTATGCGTGAACATGAAGTGATTCGCCCTGATTCAAAAGCGCGTCTCACAGATCCGAAATTTTTAAAAAGTGTTTACGATGTCGAGTTTCATGAAGCCATGATTCAAGACAAGACCATTGTTATCCCTGATCATTCTTGGTTGTAAAAATGAATTTAACGTTTGAAACACTGCAATCCGCCGATCAATCTGTCATTCAATTTGCTTTAGAGTCACGCCAGCTTTTATTTCCGGAACTGTATGGCGCGCGTATTCCCAAAGATATTACCCAGTTTGCGCAGTACTATGTGGACAGTCCTTTAGGCTGTTTTATCGTGGTCAAAAATCAAGCCAAAATTATTGCAACGATTGCTTATCGAGCTTATGACGGACGTTTTGATTTGGATATTGCTGAAGGTGCTGTTGAGGTGGTTAAACTTTTTGTACTGCCTGAATATCGTCGTCAAGGCATTGCTACGCAACTGTGTCAGTTGTTATTTACACATGCCGAGCAACACGGCATAGAAACCTTGTATTTGCATACACATCCCTTTTTACCTGCAGCGGAGCAATTTTGGCGTTTACAAGGTTTCGACGTGATTAAACGTGAGTGGTTAAAAACTTACAATACCATTCATATGTTAAGAACTATAAAATCTGGTCAACGATTTTGAAATTTAGCCATAAGCTTAATTATTTATATAGATTATAGCTAAATACTGAAGTAATCAGTCTAGATCATCCAGAGCATTTGAATAGAATTTCACACCTATTTTGATGCGATCACGCCCTTGGCTCATACGCCAACGATTAGTATCACGTAAGGAATAGACGCAACCACAATATTCCTGTTGGTAAAACTCCTCTTTTTTGCTGATTTCGAGCATACGCACAGCACCACCATTCTTACGCCAGTTGTAATCCCAATAAGTTATCCCTTCATAATGTGAAGCTGAACGATGACCACAGTCGTTGATTTGCTTCATATCTTTCCAACGGGAAATACCAAGCGAACTACTTATTAGACTGAAGCCATTTTCAGCTGCATATAAAGCTGTACGTTGAAAACGCATGTCAAAACACATAGTACAACGAATGCCTTTTTCAGGTTCATTTTCCATACCTTTGGCGCGTGCAAACCAATTGTCTGTATCGTAATCACAGTCGATAAAAGGAATGTTATGTTTTTCGGCAAAGCGAATATTTTCTTCTTTACGAATTTCATATTCTTTGACAGGATGAATATTGGGGTTATAAAAAAAGATCGAAAAGTTGATGCCTGATTCAATCAGGGTTTCCATCACTTCACCCGAGCATGGTGCACAGCAGGAATGAAGTAGAAGTTTGTCGTGACCTGCTGGG
>NZ_JFYL01000104.1 GCF_000632455.1 Acinetobacter sp. Ver3 | reverse complement strand
GCTTTGCTCCTTTTTTTATATGCTTAAAACTGTGATGCTACATTAACTTTATCGCAAGAATACAAAAAAATTTGAATTTATATGGTTCTAGTTGATACCTTCCACGCTTTAAGATTATTTTTTAATCAAAATCATACTAAACCCATAGAATGCAAATTAAATCATTAAATTTCAACTATTTATTCGCCTTAATTTTATAATTATTCAATTTTCTGTCATGGAATGCTGCCTAATTTTCATTCATAGTGAAGTCAATAAATACAATTAAAGCCATGAGTTCGCATTGTCTAAATAATAGGAGGGTGTCAACGCATAGACCATGCTGAATGTCAGTGAATAAATAAAAAGAAATGCAGTCATCGGATCGATTGCATCCACCATGTTGTACATTAGGGAAATCACATGAAAACGCAAATGATCTATACGCTTTTAAGCGTCGCGATTAGTAGCAGCTTACTCATCGGTTGTAAAAGCTCCAACGAATCTGGGGGGAATTCAGGCGGTGGTAATGGATCACAGCCAACTCCGACCAATCCAACTGATCCTGACAATCCAACGAATAAACTTGAAAAAGAATTCGTGACTGTTTTATCAACTCGCCCCGATCTTGTGACAGATAATGATGTATTGATCGAATTAGACCCATCGATTAATTTTAATGACACAAATCTAAGCATTCATTTGAATGGACAGGACATCAAATCTCGCTTTTCTAATGCTCAAAATAGAGTGCTATTAGATGGATTACAGTTAGGGGAAAATCTACTAAAAATTGAAACACCAAACGCAATTCAAAATTTATATTTAAAAAATTTCAGTACCACAGGTCCTCTTTTATCTGGACCTCAAATTAATCCATGGACCTGTACCAACGGCTCGACTGATTTATTTTGCCGTAAACCTGTTCAATATAATTACTACTATCGTAATTTGGTCGGAACTTTACAAACCTATAATCCTGAGAAACCACCTTCGGCGGGTCTAATTTCCAAAATTAAGACCGATACAGGCGTAGAAGTGCCATTTATCATTCGAGAGGAGGTCGGCTATCAAAATCGTGATGAATATCGGTTTGCTGTATTGTTTAATCCTAATCAGCCTTGGACTGCGCTGAATCCACAACCCCAATTTAATAATAAGCTGTTAGTAACCCATGGGCAAAGTTGCGGTAATGATTATCAGTCTGCAACCGCGCCTACCGTGGTTGCGACATCAACTTCTATTTTGCCAGATATTACCATCAAGGCTTTGGGCAAAGGTTATGGGGTCATGTCTACGGCGCTATCCAACAGTGGACATAACTGTAATTTGGCTGTTCAAGCTGAATCAATCATTATGGCCAAAGAACGTTTTATCGAACAATACGGCACTTTAGACTACACGATTGGACAAGGCTGCTCAGGTGGCGCGCTCGCATCTCAATGGGTAGCTAACGCTTATCCAGGTGTATACCAAGGTTTGTTAGTAACGTGCTCTTTCCCTGATGCATGGAGTACAGCGTCTCAGTTTGCTGATTATCATATTATGATCAATTATTTTAAAACAGCAGAAGGCCGCTCTTTCCTCCCTCATCAAATTAACCATATTCAAGGTCATATTTCTGAGATTAATGGTTATGTCAGTGAACTTGCGCAATTCGATGTTGCTCGACCAAATACAATTTGTAGCGGAATATCAGAAACACAACTGTACAATGCCACCTCAAATCCGAATGGGACACGCTGTTCAATTCAAGAGGCTGCTGTAAATTTGTTGGGTCTCAGAAATCCAACTGAAGTTGATCCAAATACACAACAGCTTAGACAAATTTGGAGTCCTGTCGAAAACCAGCGAAATATTGGGTTTGCTAACCTACCAATTGATAATGTCGGTGTGCAATACGGGCTTCAAACCTTATTTGATGGTGTGATCAATGCTGAAAAATTTGTTTTATTAAATGAACGCCTCGGTGGAGTTGATATTGATATTAACCCAATTGCCGAACGGTTATATGCCACAGAGCAAGGTTTAAAAAATGCTTATCGAACTGGTTTAATCAATGTTGCCAATAATTTAGATCAAGTGGCGATTATTGATTGTCGTGGTCCAGATCCAGCGATCTTCCATGATGCTTACCGAGCATTCGCGATTAGAGCACGTTTAGACAAAGCACACGGACATCATAACAATCAGCTTCTTTATGGAGGTGATACCATTATGATTGGCGATCTTAAATGTTTAGAAATCAGTTTCAATGATATGAACCAATGGTTGGATCGCGTAAAAAATGATACAAGCAATTTACCTCTGCCACAGAAACTCACACGCAATAAAGTAAATCTTAACGACTCATGTATCACATTAGGAACGATTCGAAGATCTGGGTTCTGCAATAACCTTCGTGTACCGGTCTATAAAACACCGCGAATGGTAGCAGGTGATCAAATTAGTACCTACGCCAATAAATGTAAACTACAACCACTCACACGTCGTCTTTACCCCAATATTAACTTTACAGATGAGCAATGGACTCGATTACAAAAAGTTTTTCCAGATGGTGTTTGTGATTACACCCAAGATCCTGTTGGGTTTGGTAAAACCTATCCGTGGTTAACGTATCAAAATCAAAATGGACAGAACAATGATGTCATTTATGGTGGTAAGCAACTGGATGAAGATCCAAATCGCCCTGAGGAGCTTATAATGCCTCAACTTCCGAAGGGTTGGATCTCTAATTCATTTCAACTGTCTTAATACCTGAATTTTTCAATTCTGAAAAAAGCCGTGAATATTCACGGCTTTTTTTACTTCATGTTTAAGGTTTAGGTTGCAATAATCCCATCATAGGATCAGTACATGTGTGCTGCCCTGTTTCAATACGTCCAGCAAATCGACGTTCATAAGCCTGCTCTCTCTGCTGTTGGGCGATCACAACATTAAAATCATACCATCCCCAAGACTCCGTTAAATCGAGATGAAGTTCAGCCTCATTCGATTGAGTTTTGACAGTCCACATTTTTTGATTGTAGTACGCATTGTCCTTGACCATCATCTCCACGGCTTCAGCACCATCATGCCGTATTTTTAAAATTATTTTAGGTTGACAGGCTTCATAGCAAATTCGAATTTCTGGCAAATGATCTCTTTCAATTTGATGGTGAAGATTTCCTTTAAATGCTCGATGATAACCATTTGGTCCAAGTACCCAAAGATCATATTGATCATCTACTAGCTCCCAAACATCTTCAAGCTGTTTGCCTGCCTCCACCATAAAACGTCGAGGAATGGCATTTAAATCTAGTTTGTCATAGACATGGAAAACCGCACCTTGTTCTCCACCATTTGCGAAAATCAGTTGAATATTTCGGGTTGCAACCTGTACGCGCGCGCTGGTATGTAATAAATAAGGTAATGCTCGAGAATGACGTATTCCAGTTTCTTGCACAGGAAATTGTTGATTTGATGGGACTGGAACCTTGCTGAGTTGCTCTTGCGAACGACGCGTATTGTCAGCTTCTTGTTTGGTTCTTTGCCCATTGAGTGTTGGCAGTACATTGAAGTTAGGTGTCTTAAAGTCAAATGCCGACGTAAGGTCACCACAGACCGCTCTACGATAAGGGCTAATATTGGGCTCTTGTACACCAAAACGTTGCTCGAGAAATTGAATAATTGAAGTATGATCAAAGACTTGAGAATTGACCCATCCCCCACGACTCCACGGTGAAATGATATACATTGGAACACGCACTCCTGGACCATACACACCATGCCAGAAGTTTTCATTCTTACCATTTTTCATTTTTAATTCAGGCTGTGCTGTCGAACCTGAAACACGTGGGTGATTGAAATATTCATATGATATCTCTTGTTCTGATAACGTGGTTTTACCATGAACTTTAACAATATCACCTGCTTCATTGATTTCTCTTGATGGTGCAGACGGCGATGGTACATGATCAAAAAAACCATCATTTTCATCAAAATTGACCAGTAAAACAGTCTGACTCCATAACTCTGGATCTGCCGTTAAAGTGTTTAACAGTTCTTGAATATACCACGCGCCTTGAACAGGACTTGATGGTCCCGGATGTTCACTATACGCTGCCGGTGCGACCACCCAGCTCACCTGTGGCAATTTACCGTCTAAGATATCTTGTTTAAATTGTCCTAATAAACCGCCGTCCTTAGGCATCGTATTGGCAATACCCTTATAGAGAGGTTGTCGTTGATCAATACGCTCATCATATTCAGGCGACAAAATATTGGCATGGCTAACCGGCTTACCAGATAATTCATTGGCTTTGCGATATTGTTTAAATCCAGCCAAAGGATTATCCGTAAAATTATCGGGCATATTTTGATAAACCTTCCAACTGATCCCAGCTTGCTGTAATCGTTCAGGATACGTGGTCCAGTCGTAACCGATCATTGATGAGCCAATACTATCAAACTCGTTGACTACACTCGCGACACCTGCAGCAGTTGGCCCGTTGGTCCCTGTCCAAATAAATTTACGATTGGGATTAGTTCCCGCGTGCATAGCGCAATGGTAGGCATCACATAAAGTAAATGCTTCTGCTAGTGCAAACTGGAACTCGAGCTCTTGTTTCTTAAAATAGCCCATGGATTGGGGTTGTTTATGTTCCACCCAATTGCCCATACGCCCACAATCCCAAGCGGCTTGACCATCCTTCCATGAATGAGGTGTGCCCGAAACACGTTGAGCATTGCCCAATGAACTGTCTAGGTGATAAGGCAAAATTTTATTTTTGTTGGCATCATACTGTTCCCACACCGCTCTTTTGCCACTCAATGGAATGGTGAATCGATCACCAAAACCTCGTACCCCTTTGAATGTTCCAAAATAGTTATCAAAAGAACGATTTTCTTGAGTCAAAATCACCACATGTTTCACATCTTGAATAGTGCCAGTTTCCACTTTTGCATTAATTGCTAAAGCTTTTTGAATACTCAGCGGAAAACTTGCTAATGCAGATGCACCCAATAATGTCTTGGTCGAATTTAAAATAAAGTCACGACGGTTCATACATTTATCCTATTTTTATTCTTGTTATGGTTATGGAGCACAGTGGATTTCACAGCTTGGATCTGAAGGTTGCGGTTTGGATGTTTGGTTATCATCATCTCCCCCACAAGCTGTTAACAAAATACTTGGTGTAAGGATGAGTATAAAAAAATAAGCTCGCATGTAGTTATCCTTCTCGTTTTATGCGAACTCAGTGATACGCTTTTTTCGTGACGCTGCAATGAAGCTTCAATTGCAAATCTATGAAATAAAAAAAGCACCTCTATCAAGGTGCTTTTTTACAATCAACGCATGCAATCAAATGCGAATTACCAGCCTAGTGCTTGTTGTTGCTTTTGAATTAACTCTTGAATGCCTTTCTCAGCCATTTCAAGCATTGCGTTACATTGCGTACGCGTGAACGGTTTATCTTCCGCAGTACCTTGAATTTCAATAAACTCACCCGCCTGAGTCATCACCACATTCAAGTCTGTTTGGCAGTTTGAATCTTCTTCATAACATAAGTCGAGTAGTACTTCGTCTTGATAAATACCAACAGAAATTGCAGCCACCAAACCTTTGAGTGGATCTTGTTTGATTTTCTTTTTCTCAAGTAATGAATTCATAGCATCAATCAAGGCTACCGCAGCACCTGTAATAGACGCTGTACGTGTACCACCATCGGCTTGAATAACATCACAGTCGATTGTAATCGTGTTTTCACCCAATTTCTTCAAATCCACCATAGCACGTAAGCTACGACCGATTAAGCGTTGAATTTCTTGAGTACGTCCACTTTGTTTACCACGAGCTGCCTCACGGTCACTGCGTGTATGGGTTGAACGTGGCAACATGCCATATTCAGCAGTCACCCAACCTTGGCCTTTTCCTTTCAAGAAGCGCGGTACTGAATTATCAACACTGGCAGTACAAAGAACTTTGGTATGACCAAATTCAACTAAAACTGAACCTTCTGCATAACGTGTATAGTTTCGAGTAATTTTAACGTCACGTAACTGGTCTAATGCACGCTGGTCAATACGCATAATACGTCCTAATTTTTACTTAAAAAAGATTGGGCACATTATAGCAGATTGATGGCATCTAACTTTGTTATAAGTCCGTGTTTTAAAATTGCAGTTTCATTTAAAAACATACATTGGTTTGAACTGAGTTGACATAAAAAATGATCAGACTTCGTTTAACGCCCATATGTATAATGATCACTATTCTTGATAATGTGCGATTACATTTTGAAATTTTTCTTCATTCTGTATTTTGTTATTCTTTATTAAATTAGAATAATTGGATCTAGCATGACTAG
>NZ_JFYL01000103.1 GCF_000632455.1 Acinetobacter sp. Ver3 | reverse complement strand
AGTACCAAACCCACCAATCATAATGGTTGAACCGTCTTTAATTTGGGAGAGGGCTTCGGTTAAAGACGCTGAGCTTTTATCAATCATAATCACTTCCTAAACAAACGATCTACATTTACCTTTAATAGGATCAGGTCGATGTAGACGATGATGGGTTAGTATTTTGACGCTTCGTTAAAATCACGTGCGCTAAAATACCAATACAGATTCCCCAAAAAACTGAACTTAAACCTAAAAATTGCATGCCTGAAACAGTCGCCAAGAAAGTAAGGAGAGCTGCGTCACGATCCTTTTCTTGGAACATAGCAACGTGTAAATTTGTAGCAATAGCACCTAAAAGTGCTAAACCTGCTAATGCAGCAACAAGTTCTTTAGGTAGTAAGCTAAAGAGCATCACAATGCTGCCTGCAAATAAACCACCTAAAATATAGAAAATACCGTTCGCAATACCTGCGATATAACGTTTCTCTTTGAGCTCATGTGCATCTTTACCTGTACAGAGTGCGGCTGTTATTGATGCCAGGACAATGGTGATCCCGCCCACACAAGCAACAGCTAACGATGCGATACTGGTAGTGGTAATAATCGGTTTTGCTTGAATGTCATAGCCACTTAATTTCAAAATTGCCATGCCAGGTAAAAATTGACCAGAAAGGCTGACTAAAATAAGAGGTACTGCAAGATTTAGAAAAGAGTTAAGCGTCCACTCGGGCGCAATGAATTGGGGTATTGCAAGTGAAAACTCCATATTCACAGCATTGAATTTTCCGAGGACTAAACTCATGAAAATACCAGCTGCCAATACAAAAAGCATGGCATATCGAGGTGTTAAACGCTTAGCAATCAGATACGAAATAAGCATTCCAAACACAATATATGGCATGGTATTGGTCGCGGTAAAAAGACCAAATCCGAACTGACATAAGATACCAGCCATCATTCCTGCAGCCACTGATTGCGGTATCAAAGCCAATAGTTTGTCGAAATATCCGGTAATACCAATGATGAAAATCACTACAGCTGTAGTGATATATGCAGCAACTGCTTCATTCAGTGATATATCTGGAAAAAGTGTGACTAGCAGAGCAGTACCAGGTGCCGACCAAGCGGTAATGACAGGAACTTTAAACTTTATTGATAATAGAATTCCAGCTACAGCAGCACCAATTGAGATACCCCAAATCCATGAAATCATCATGTCTGGGGAAACTTGGGCTTGTTGTGCTGCTTGAAAGAAAATAATTAATGGTCCGGCATATGAAATCAATACAGCTAAAAAGCCGGCGACAGTGGCGGAAATAGACCAATCTTCTTTTAGTGTTTTAAACAGGGTTGCCATTGTATTTGCCTCCTTGCGTCAATGATCCTGTGAATTTAAAGAGTCCGTGATCAGGGTTAACCCTGATCACCACCACCTACAGGTACGACTGTGCCTGTAATGTATGAAGACTCATCTGAAGCAAGGAACAAAATAGCATTTACTTGTTCTTGAATAGTGCCATAGCGTTTCATGTAGCTGCGGTCAATTGTTTGATCAACCACTTCTTGCATCCAAGCTTGATCTTGCTCAGATAATGGTGAAGTATTACGTGGAATTACACGTGGTGGAGCTTCAGTACCACCTGTAGCCACAGCATTGATGCGGATACCATCTTTAGCATGTGCAAATGCCATTGATTGAGTAAAACTATTTACACCACCCTTAGCCGCAGAATATGGAAGACGGTTAATTCCACATGTGGCGATAGATGATACATTCACGATCACACCAGATTTTTGGTGTTGCATGTGTGGTAAAACTGCACGACAACTCCATAAAGTAGGAAATAAAGAACGATTGATCTCTTTAATAATTTCCTCTTCAGAAAACTCTTCAAAAGGTTTCATCCAAATCGCACCACCAACATTGTTGATCAGCACATCAATTCGGCCAAAAGTCTCGATCGCTTTATTTACAACGGATTGTGCACCAGCATAGGTTTCAAGATCAGCTAAGACAGTAACACCTGTGCCACCTTGAGTCGTAATTTCTTCAAGTGTGGTCGTCACGTATTCAGCACGGTCAGCCAGTACAACTTTTGCACCTTCGCTAGCTGCTTGAAGAGCAACACCGCGACCGATGCCTTGAGCGGCACCAGTGACGATTACGATTTTATTATCAAATCTTTGATTCATGTTCCTCTCCACTTTAATTCGCAGAGAATTTTTCGAATAAGAAGTTTGCAGGTTTAACGCCTTCAGCATCTAACCAACCACGAACTGCATCTACCATAGGAACAGGACCACAGAGGTAAACGTCTACATCACCACCGTTGAGCCATTCAGTTTCAATGTGACCTGTTACATAACCTTTACGTTCGTGTGCAGATTCTGGGTTTGCAACTACGGTACGGTATTCAAACCAATCAAGTTTTTCTTGAAGTTTGTTGAGTTCTTCAATAGCAACTAGGTCAAAGTCATTGGTTACACCAAAAACTAAACGTACTGGATGTTCAGAACCTTTTTCTTCTAATACTTGAAGCATCGACATAAATGGAGCAATACCTGTACCACCAGCAAGCATTACTACAGGGCGTACTACATTACGTAAGTAGAAGCTACCAAATGGACCAGTGAATGTCATTTTGTCGCCGACTTTCGCTTCGCTGCTTAAGAAGCTACTCATCTTACCGTTAGGAACGTTACGAACAACAAAGCCGGTCAAACGGTTACCTGGCTTAGAGCTGAAAGAGTATGAACGTGTTTCAGTTGATCCAGGAATACCTACATTTACATACTGACCAGCAAGGAAATTGATATCTGGCTGACCCTCGTCTAGTTGAATATCAAAGGTAATTGTAGATTCAGATAAGTTTTCTACACGAGAAAGTGTACCTTGATATTGATGAATTTGAGTTTTACATACATCAGATGATGCTTGAATTTGGAAAACTGCATCTGAAGTAGGACGGCACTGGCAAGCTAAGATATAGCCTTGCTCAGCCTCTTCTGGTGTAAGTGCATCTTCAATATAAGTTTCTTCAGGCATGTCATAGCTGCCAGACTCACAAAAAGCTCGACAAGTACCACATGCACCATCACGGCAATCCAGCGGAATATTAATCTTTTGACGATATGCAGCGTCAGAAAGCGTTTCGCCTTGTGCAACTGAAATAAATCGGGTTACGCCATCTTCAAATTGAAGTGCAACATTATGGTTTGACATGGCTGAATATCCTTTAAGAATCTTTTGAACAATTTTTTGGTGTAACTACCAAAATTCCATTTGGTAGTTACTGAACTTGTTATTTACTAATTACAGGTGATATACGTCGATTACTTGGTTGATGTAATCATTTTTAAGTACCACATATTTATTTAAAATTTGTGGTTTTTCACCAGACAAATTGATTTCGTAGCGTGACATGCCGAAGTAGCTGTACGACTTTTGGTAGCGGTAACTTAAAGTATTCCAGTTGAAACGAACAACAACCTTATCTTCATGACGTTCAAGAATTTCAATATTGTTAATATTGTGGCTTGTACGTGTATCAGGCATTGTTGCAGAAGAGCGTTCAGTTTTGATACGGAACACGCGGTCTTCTAAACCTTGACGATCTGGATAATAAATTAACGAGATTTCTGATTGAGGATCTTCAGTTAATGTATTGTAGTCATCCCAAGATGGCATCCAGAACGATGCTGTAGGTGCATAACACTCTAACCATTCATCCCACTGTTCATCATCAAGTAGGCGCGCTTCTTTAAATAAGAACTGGCTCACTGATTCTAAAGTTGCTTCAAGATTCGCGTTACTCATGCGTTATCTCCTTGTTCAGCTAAAGCTTGTTCTGCTTTAATCGCACGTTTCATTTCTTCTAACCAATGTTGATGTTGCGCAAGGTATAAACCTTCGTCTTCAGTTTTAACGCCTGAAAGTTTAGGTTTTAGACCAATTTCGTTTGCTGCATCATCTGGGCCATTGATCCAATGCTTTGAGCCACGGCACATATCGTTCCACTCAAGTTCGATACCAGCATAACCTGCTTGACATGCACGGAATTCTTCTAAGTCATCTGGTGTCGCCATACCTGAAGCATTGAAGAAATCTTCATATTGACGAATACGGCGTGCGCGAGCTTCTGGCTCTTCACCTACAGGTGCGATGCAGTAAATTGTTACTTCAGTTTTATCGACAGCAATTGGGCGAAGTACACGGATTTGTGAACCGAACTGATCCATCAAATAAACGTTTGGATATAAGCAAAGGTTACGTGAGCGCTCGATCATCCACTTCGACATAGCAGGACCGAATTTCTCAGAGTATTCATCTGCTTTAGGGAAGTTAGGGCGGTCTTCAGGGTTAGCCCATTGTGTCCAAAGCAACATGTGACCATTTTCAAAACCGTAAGAACCACCGCCTTGTTTACCCCAAGATCCTGCGCTCATTGCACGGATATTGTCGCCAGCTTGTTTTTCTTTACGTTGTTGCGTAGTCGCAGCATAATTCCAGTGAACCGCAGATACATGGTAACCATCTGCACCATTTTCAGCAGTGAGTTTCCAGTTTCCTTCGTATGTATAAGTTGAGGCACCACGTAAAACTTCTAAACCTTGATCAGACTGACCCACGATCATATCGATAATTTTAGTCGTTTCACCTAAGAATTCTTCTAATGGCAAGACGTCTGGGTTTAAGCTACCGAATAAGAAGCCTTTATAACTTTCAAAACGTGCAACTTTCTTAAGATCATGTGATCCTTCTTTGTTAAAGCAGTCAGAATAACCTGCATCTGTTGGGTCTTTAACTTTTAAAAGTTTGCCTGAGTTATTGAATGTCCAACCATGGAATGGGCAAGTATAAGTAGCCTTATTACCACGTTTGTTACGGCAAAGTTGTGCACCACGGTGTGAACACGCATTGATCATTGCATTTAGCTCGCCTTGACGGTTACGAGCAATCACGATTGGCTGACGACCGATGTGTGTCGTGTAATAATCATTGTTATTTGGAATTTGGCTTTCGTGTGCCAAGTAAACCCAATTACCCTCAAAGATGTATTTCATTTCAAGGTCAAAAAGGGCTTGATCAGTGAAAACTGAACGATGAAGTTTAAACTCACCTGTCTCAAAGTTGTCTACAAGTAACTCATCAAGACGATCTAGATGGCTGGTATTAATTACAGGAATACGTGGCATGGACGTTCTCCGACTTTCCAAATTGAGGGGAAGTCATCGGGATAATTGACTTATCCCGATTCCGACTAATTGATTTAAGCTGATGCGCGGCGACGTTCAACTTCAGTAGAAGGCGCACCTTCAACGTCTTTTACTAATTCAATGTCAAATTGAATATGTTTGAACGCACCTTTCAGACCACGACGAGCAATTTCAGCTTCATCAGTTACGTCTACAGCAGTTGCCACTAAGCCATCACGCGTTGCAAATGCAAAGTCATCCCAAAGGTATTCATCACCTTCGATGTTGAACTGCGTAGTTAATTTACGGTAGCCAGGTGCAGTGACGAAGTAATGCACGTGTGAAGGGCGGTTACCGTGACGACCAAGTTTGTTTAATACAAACTGAGTTGTACCTTCTGGTGGGCAGCCATAACCTACAGGCATTGTGGTTAATGCTGTATATTGACCTTGTGCATCCGTGAAGATCGTACGACGTAAGTTGAAGTCAGATTGAGACTTATCAAAGAACGAGTAGTTACCTAAGCTGTTTGCATGCCAAACTTCAACTTTAGCGCCTTCAATGATGTTACCTTCAGTATCTTTAACGATACCTTCAATAATTAAAGTTGGGATTTTGCCTTCTTCAGAACCATCATCCATACGTGCAAAACCAACTGATTCTGGTGCACCAGCGACATACAATGGACCTTCAATTGTACGTGGAGTACCACCTGTAATACCTGCTTGAGCATCTTTCTCATCTGCACGTAAATCAAGGAAATGCTCAAGACCTAAGCCAGCAGCCAAAAGACCTAATTCGTTTGCTTGACCAGCATCAGTAAAGTACTCAAGACCCTTCCAAACTTCAGATTGGCTTAAATCTAAATCTTCAATCGCTTGGAATAAGTCAGATACTAAACGTACAACGATTTGCTGAACACGTTCATCAACAGGACCTGTTGCAGTATCAACGTTCATTTTTTTGACTAAAGCATTAATTTGTTCGCGGTTCATACTATTTCTCCTTAAGTATGCTTGCTGTGTGGTGGCTGACTTCTAATGTGTTTGAGCTCGCTGCCACAATCCTTGTTTAAAATGACGCTAAAAAACCTCTGGATGTATTGATGTCATGGCCTGAATCAATCAAGCCAAGACACTTAAAACTTAACGATCATCTTCACGGATAGAAGATGGGTGG
>NZ_JFYL01000102.1 GCF_000632455.1 Acinetobacter sp. Ver3 | reverse complement strand
GTGCCTTTCATATAAAGAAGAACTGCATGTTTTGCAATTTGATCACGAATTAACGCTTCTGTATCACGCACTTGTTCAGTCATTGATTAAATCCTCAACTATTCTGCCTGCATTATACCTAAAACCGCCGTAAAGAGTATGGATTGCTAAATTTTTCCAGTTTAATTTGCAATTAGGCTTTTAATCTTAAGCAGATTTTGCTTAGATAAACTTTTATTTTCCACCTAACAAATACGAGTTAGACATGAACAATATCACCCTCGCTCCAGTTCAAACTGATCAACCATCTCATTTGATGCCTGTATTCAGCCGTCAACCGATCAGCTTTGTGCGTGGCCGAGGTTCGTATCTTTATACAGCTGAAGGTACAGAATATTTAGATGCGCTGACTGGCATTGCAGTATGTGGTCTAGGTCATGCACATCCAGTTTTGGCAGAAGCAATTGCAGAACAAGCGGCGACGCTTATTCACACCAGTAATATTTATGAAGTACCTTGGCAGACTGCAGCTGCGCAAAAGTTAGCTGAAGTATCTGGTATGGAAGAAATTTTCTTTTCGAATAGTGGTGCTGAATCAAATGAAGGTGCAATTAAAATTGCGCGTAAATACGGTCATATGCAAGGTATTGCTCTGCCGAAAATCATTGTCGCTGATCATTCTTTCCATGGTCGTACAATGGCAACACTTTCTGCGACAGGCAATAAAAAAGTACAAGAAGGTTTTGGCCCGCTCGTTGAAGGCTTTATCCGTGTACCTTTTGGCGACACTGAAGCAATTGAAGAAGCAGCAATCAACCATCCAGATATCGTCGCGATTCTCGTTGAACCGATTCAAGGCGAAGGTGGTGTAAATACTGCCCCTCAAGGTTTTAGTTATCTTGAAGAAATTCGTCAAATCTGTAATCAACATAATTGGTTGATGATGCTAGATGAAGTTCAAACAGGTAACGGTCGTACAGGAAAATATTTTGCGTATCAACATACCAATGTTATTCCTGATGTCATGACGACAGCTAAAGGCTTGGGTAATGGTTTCCCAATTGGTGCAGTGATGACTCAAGGTAAAGGTGTAGGTATTCTTACTGCAGGTAACCACGGATCAACTTATAGTGGTACTGCATTAGGTTCGCGCATTGTCTACACGATTATCGATTTGATGCAAAAAGAAAATATTGTTGAAAATGCAGCAACAATTGGCCAATACTTAGTTGATCAATTCCGTACACAACTTGCAGATCAAAACGTTATTGTTCGCGGCTTTGGTATGATGATTGGTATTGAATTACCAAAACCATGCGCAGAGTTGGTGGATATTGCACGCATAGAGCACAATCTAATTATTAATGTCACCGCAGGTAATGTCGTTCGTTTGTTGCCAGCGTTGAATATGAATCAAGAACAAGCTGATGATTTATTAAAACGCTTAGTTCCAGCGATTAAAAACTTCTTGGCTTAAGCCAAGATCAATAAAAAAAGCCGCATATTGCGGCTTTTTTATTAAGAAGAACACTTAAGATGCTTCTTGGAATACTCGACCACCAGGCAACTGGCTGAAATATTGTTTTAAAGCATCTAGGCAGCGATGAATTTTCATTGGTTGTTGTTCACGTTTTAATGTCATTGCATTCAAAGTGTATGCAGGTAACTTCCATTCAGGTAAAACTTCAACCAATGTGCCATTCATTAATTCTTTTTGCACATCCAGATATAATAATCGCGCAATGCCGTGACCATTTTGGCACAGTGATTTAGCGACATAAACATTGTTTGTCTGTAAACGATTTTCCATGGACACATTCACCAATTCACGCGATGTACTGTGTTCAAATGTCATCATTTGCTGATTTTTTACAATATTTACTGGAATCAAATCATGCTGTGCTAAATCTTCAGGTCTTGAAATAACTGCATTTTGATTCAAATAACTTGGTGAAGCCACCAAGACTTGATCCACACGTGCAAGCGGCAGACAAGATAAGTGATTAGACTCATCTACGCGAGAACACATTCTCACTGCAATATCGATTCTTTCTTGAATCAAATCGACAAACTGATTTTCAACTTCAAAGTGAACGGTTAAACCACGATGTGCCGAAATCCAATGCGACAGCGCAGGAACTACATGGGTTGCACCGAGTTCTGGCGTTGTTGCAATACGTAATTCACCAACTAAATCGTCTCGTAACTCATTAATTCGAATTTTACCGCGCTCTGCTGCAGCGAGCATTTCTTGACAGCTATGAAAAAAGGCCTGCCCTGCTTCCGTTAAACTTAGTTTTCTTGTGGAACGGTGCAGAAGTGTTACTTCCATTTCTTGTTCTAGTGAACGAATTTGCTGACTAACCGCACTCGTCGTAATGCCTAAATCTCGAGCAGCACCACTGAAAGAGCTTTTTTCAACAACACATGCAAATACGCCCATCGAGCGAAGTTGATCTAACATAAATTTCCCTCTGAAATTATGAGATGCTTCTCTAATTAACAAAAATTAATAAAAGCAACTCATTGTATTATACGAAGAAATTGTTAAATTGCACTAAATATCTTCAGTTGATTGGCAAAATATTTGCTGGATTGATTGGCTTACCATCTAAACGAACTTGAAACTCAAGCATCGTACGGGTTGCACCACTCGAGCCCATTTCTGCAATTTGTTGCCCTGCACTTACGTTTTGCCCACTCTTCACTAACATCCGGTTATTGTGCGCATACGCAGTGATATAACCATCAATATGTTTAATGAGCACCAAATTACCATATTCTTTTAAACCATCAGCTGCGTAAACCACTTGACCATCAGCTGCTGCAAAAATTGGATCACCAACATTGCCACCAAAACGTAATCCCTTGACATTACTTGCCACATTAAAGTTTTCAATGACTGGACCATTCGATGGTTTCACCCAGCGTAATGAAGTTGCTTTAGTCGAAGTCGTCGGTACTGCAGCAGTTACCGCTGGTACTGGTGTGGTTTGTGGTGGTGGCGTACCCACAGCTGGTTTTGTTGGTAACTGAATGGTTTGACGTTGAATCTGAGTTTCAGTCGCTGTCAAAGGACGCGTGGTCGAACGTGTCACTTGTCGATTGCCAGAGGGTTTTAATCTTAAAGATTGATTTACATAGATGCGATAAGGCGGTGCAATATCATTCATCTCCGCAATGCTCAAATAGCTCAATCCATAACGTGCCGCAATTTTACTTAAAGTGTCGCCAGAACGAACTGTATAGAAGTCAGGAGCAACCGCATAACGAGCAGAATTGTGGATTTGGGGTTTCGATGCACAGCCCGACAAACCAAGAAAAGAAGCGACAGCAACCGCGATCAATGCTGAGTGAATAGATGGTTTAGACAACTTCAAAACTGTTTTGGGTCTGGCCAAAAGCATGATTTCCCTCTCTGACAAAAGATTAAAAAGACTGAATTCGGCTTAAGAGTAGCAAAATTAATGCTAAATTCACCGTTTCAAATATATTTTTCACAAAGTTATAACACATCCTACCTGTGGTCATTCAATTAAAGCTCTAACTGAGATTCAAGTGAAGCCAACACCTGATAGTTGGTAGCATCCATTTGGATCGGTGTCACACTGACATATCCATTTGCAATGGCATAAAAGTCTGACTGATAACCCAGTTGGCTTTTTTCGGGATCTGTTACGGCCTCTCCAGCCAAACCAATCCAAACAACTTGACGGCCTCTCGGGTCAACTTGTGTGGTAATCGGTTTCGTTTGTTTTCTTCTTCCTTGATAAGTCACTAATGTCCCTTTTATTTCAGCCGTATCCGGAATATTAATATTGAAAATATGACGCGGTGGTAACTCAGGCAAACCATTTTTAATAAACTCATATACCCAATTTGCAGCTTGTGCATAATCTTGAGCATCTTGATACGAACGAACATTTGGACCAGCCAATGAAACTGCGATTGCAGGTTGTTTCATGAGTCGGCCTTCAAACGCGGCCCCAACTGTACCTGAATACAACACATCATCACCTAAATTCGCTCCACTGTTGATCCCGCTTACAACTAGATCAAATTCAAAATCAAATAGACCATTCATGGACAGATAAACACAGTCCGCTGGCGTGCCATTAATTGCCCATACATCCTCTGAAATTTGCACGGGTCGCAATGGACGATCAAGCGTTAATGCACTTGAAAAACCACTCCGCTCACTTTCTGGAGCAACCACGACTACTCGACCCAAAGGTTTTAATGCTTGTGCTAATGCTTGTATTCCTGGTGCGAACACACCGTCATCGTTGGCAATCAAAATATTCAAAACAATTCACTCAATTCATGTAATCCCATCTGTTCGATAGCCTAATCAAAATCCCCCAACACAACAATGAGTACACGCATAGATGTTGAGGTTTTAAATGCCTTTAATCTTGAAAATCTGCTTACCCTTTAATCTTGAAAACTCAGCATGTAGTCATCCCCCTGTTCATACCTGAACTTTTCTTCTTTACTTTCTGAGTTCCAACAGCATTAATACACTTTCTCTATTTTTTAAACACGAAAAAAGATTATTCTATTCTTATAACTAACTTACTAATTTTTGAGTCATTTATGCAAAAACGTTTTTTACAATTGATTTCAACCGCATTTATCAGCAGTTCAATGTTGTTTTCAAGTTTCACTTTCGCCAATGCTCAAGACTTAAAAGAAAATATCGAAGTTACTCAACAAAAAGTGACTAAAGATGAACTCGCTGCAATCTATGTCTTTTCAGAATCATGCCCAAGTTTAGTGGAAGAAGATGCGGCGTTTAAAGCAGGCTATCAAAAGCTATTAAAAGACTATTTACCTAATGAAAATTCACCTCAAACCACGCTGAACAATCTAATTAAACAACAGGATTATCAGCAAGCATTAGCTCAAGCGAGACAAGATGCGAAAAACGCTGGAGATAAAGCAAATCAACAAGTGTGCGAGGATATAAAAAAATATCAGTCTTCAGTTAAATAGAGCACGAAATAGTTACAATTCGATTGAAATAAGCCGACTCCACTGCTAGAAGTCGGCTTTGCTTTGTCCTAGAATGCAAAGCTGATTTTTGCGTTCATACAAGATTGGAACTACATAGAATGACCCGAAAAAGCGCCATTGCTGCATTATTACTATTACCTTCATTTACTTATGCAGCAACTGTTTTATCTTCACCACCAGAACTCAATAACAAGTCTTACGTTTTGATGGATTATGAAACAGGTCAAATTCTCGCAAGTAAAAATGAAAATGAAAAACTTGCGCCTGCTTCAATGACCAAAATGATGACTAGTTTCATTATTGAACAAAAGTTGTTGAACGGTGAACTCACGGAAGATGAAAAAGTTCGTATGAACGAATCTGCTTGGTGTCGTGGTAGTAGTACAGAATCTTGTATGTATGTACCTCTCAATGGCACAGCAACCGTTTTGGAAATGTTACGCGGGATTATCATTCAATCTGGTAATGACGCATCTAAGGCGATGGCTGAGCATATTTCTGGTAATGAAGGTACATTTGTACACAGCATGAACCAAGAAGCTAAGCGTATTGGCATGACCAACACGAACTTTATGAACTCAACAGGTATGCCTGCTGAAGGTCATTATTCTACTGCGAAAGATATGGCTACTCTTGCGAAGCACATCATTCATGACAGTTCAAAGTATTATCCTATCTACTCTGAAAAAGAGTTTACTTTTAACGGGATCAAGCAAGGTAACCGTAACGCGTTGCTATATACAGATCCGAGTGTAGATGGTCTTAAAACAGGTCATACTTCTGAAGCTGGTTATTGTTTAACGACTTCAGCTAAACGTGGCCCGATGCGTTTAATTTCAGTGATTTTTGGTGCTCCATCAATGCAAGCACGTGCAACGCAAACACGTGATTTGTTATCTTGGGGTTATGCAAACTTTGAAACTGTCAGTGTTCAACCCGCTCACAAAGAGTTGACCACTTCTAAAGTTTGGTTTGGTCAATCTAATCAAGTGAGTGTGGGTCTTGCTGAAAACTTCAACGTGACTATGCCAAAAGGTCAAGCAAATGCCATTCAAACTCAAATCGCGGTTCAACCGAACTTAAATGCCCCTCTTCAACAAGGGCAAGTTGTAGGTAAATTAACAGCGACACTTGACGGCAAAGTTATTGCTGAGAAGCCGCTTGTTGCTTTGCAAGCTGTTGAAGAAGCTGGTTTCTTCTCGCGTATGATCGATCATATCAAACAGTTCTTTAGTAATTTGTTTTAAGTCGTAGCTTGACTAAAGATATAAAGGCACTCAAATTCTTTTGGGTGCTTTTTTGTTTATAATGAGTAAAAACAGGCAATTTTTTATGACTGAAAATATCCGCAAATACTTAGAGACTTACCCAAAATTTGATACAACAAATTATATTGATCCAACTGCGTTAGTGATTGGTGATGTTGTCTTGGCTGAGAATGTTTCGGTCTGGCCTTATGCTGTGATCCGTGGTGATGTTAATTTTATTCGGATTGGTAAAAATTCCAATATCCAAGATCATTCCATGTTGCATGTCAGTCATAAGAAAGCGGATAAACCTGAAGGTTCACCGCTCATTATTGGTGAGGACGTTACTGTGGGTCATCATGTGAAATTACATGGTTGTACTATTGGTAATCGTGTTTTAGTCGGTATTGGAACGATTATTTTGGATGATGTTGTTGTTGAAGATGATGTGATGATAGGTGCGGGTTCGCTTGTTCCACCCAACAAAGTTTTAGAAAGTGGTTATTTGTATGTGGGTAGCCCAGTGAAAAAAGTGCGTCCACTGACTGATAAAGAAAAAGCGTTTCTGCCGTATTCAGCGCAGAATTATGTAAAGGTTTCGGGAAATTATAAATAATTTTGTG
>NZ_JFYL01000101.1 GCF_000632455.1 Acinetobacter sp. Ver3 | reverse complement strand
GCTTTTACTTTCTTTAAGACCTAATAAAATTTCAGCCAAGAAATGATCAAAATTTGGTTCATTTAGTTTATAAAGAATATTTAAACCTTCTTTTTCTAATCCTACTTCCAATTTAAACACCACACATTTATGACTGATCAATCAATTCTACTAAATTTAACAATCTTAAATGCTGTTTAAATAAGCTATCAATCCATCTGACATTCCAACCTCCCAATAATTTACAAAAGGTGCACCATCAATATCCGGCTGAATAACATCATCAATAATTTCCTGAATACTGACCCCTCTATCTAATTCACGTTTAATTGATCTTAATTTAGATTTCAGAGAGGATGTTACTTGTTTAGCATATCTATTAGCTATATTAAAATCCTTAAAGTACTTCTCAGCTCTTTGCTTATCCACAGCACTCCAATGGCTTGGTGTATTTACGTAATATCTAAACTCACCAGGCTCATCTAAACTTGAATCAGCAATGTAATGCGCTGTGATCCACTGCTCTTCAAAAAAGATAGCTTTATCCAAATATGGATGTATCGTTTGCTCTTCAGCAGATTTTGCATATCCAACTTTCTTTGCTCCCATATTACAATCACGGCAAGAAGGTACTAAATTTAAAGGATAAATACTAAATTGAGGAAACTCCGCTTTCGGTAAAAAATGATCCAAATTTGAAGGATCACCCAAACCACCGCAAAAAGGACACTCACCTTTCGCTGATGTTAATATTGCATCGTAGATCACTCTAGTTTTTTTTGCTTTAGGTACAAAGTATTGCGTGTATAGCTTTTCATAATCGTCTTTAGTACTTTTAATGCACATTGCGTCATGAAATCTAATTAATGGAGTATATGTATAAATTTCCCCCTGATTAATTTTAGTATCATATACACTCGCATCTAAAAGTAGATTTTGTTTATTCGCAGTAATTCTAGGCTTAATGGCTTGAGTATCCGCAATTCCTTCAATACATAAATCAATCAAATCACTATAGTTATGATTAGGTGTAGTTAGCCTTTTCATTGTTAAACACCCCTATCTCTTTCACTAATCATTACCTTTAGTAAAGCTCGACCTTCAAAACCAATCTGATTATTAAACTCATCAATAATATCTTTATAACTTTTTCCTTCATCTACTGATTCTTTAAGCAGACCGTGAAATCCTGAGTTTGAAACCTCTAATCCAAAAACTTCAGTAGTTAAATCACTAACACTTTCTCCAAATGTTTCTATTTTCGGTCGATCTATTTCCATACTTTTTCCATGTCTAAATAATTTCCAGACACAATCACGAGGCACTTCTTGCAGAACAACTGGAGAGTGAGTTGCTATTATTGCAATAGCATTTCTAGATATTAAAAGATCAGACAAAGCTCGTATAAAGGCGGACAATAAAGGTGGATGTAAGTGGCTTTCTGGCTCATCTAATAGCACTAATGAACGTTCATCAACCTTTTCAACCAATCTTGTTATGGTCATAAAGACAACAGAATGCCCTGAGCTCATACGTTTTAAGATATTTAAAACATACTGTTTATAATCTTCTTTCATTATCTGTTTTCTATTTTCATACTCATCACTTTCTGAACGCTCTGCAATTTGATGTATTTTTAATAAATATTGATAATGTTCCTTTAAGCTCTCTAGATTCATTTCAGCAAAATTTGTATCTGATGATAGTTTTTGAATAACATTTACCCACCTTTCAGCTTTATCTGGTTGAGTAAAACAATTCATTAAAGATCGAATACACTCTGTTCTCAACTCTTTAAAACCTAATAGCTGCTCATCATCACCAGGTTTCTTCAATCCCAAATAAAAATAACATGTTCCTTTTGCAGGATCAGGCTGTTCACTTGGTGGAATAAATGGATCAAATGCGCTAAAAGATACTGAGATTAATGAGCTAAAATAATCTTTATCATTTGAGCTATATCTATGATCTCGAGGCTCTATTCGGCATTGTTGTTTATTTTCATGATCACGAATCGCTGAAATAATGCCATTTAATACCGTGGTTTTACCAACCCCATTACGACCAATAATCGCATGAATATTTGTTGGAGGTTTTCTATCCACCCCTACATCAAAATATAATTGAACACCACTCATTTTTTCATTTTCATCACGAATAAAATGAAATTGAAAAGGTGTTGATTCATTATTTCCGTCTAAAACACTTCTAAATTTACCTCGAATTGAAGCAATGTATACGTCTCTTAACAATGAAGTGCTAAAAACTTTCTCATCTTCAATTATTGATATCAATTCTGGATGAGCAACTAAGTCGTTTAGTCCTTTTAAGTAATCTGTTCTTGTTCCTTCAGGCAGAGTACTCAATTTTTTATAGTAATCTGTACTTTGACCTAAAGAAAAATAGTCTTTTGAAAGCTTGGTAAAATGCTTATCTATTTTTACCGATGTTGCATTAGCACTTCCTTCTTGTTGTCCTTTATAAGCAATTTTTATATCACCTAATTCATAGCCCTTGCCATTTTCATCAAATACTTTTACTTGGAATAATGTGAAATATGAAAAATCATTCCAATTATCTATGCGTAAATATGCCGTATTTCGACCTTCATTAGGTAACCATGCACCACGACTTAAAACTTTAAACTTCATCTTAGTAATGTTCCTTGATATACCCATAAGCCTTTTCAAAAAGCTCTTTATCTTTCCCTAAGCCAAACTTATTCAGAGTGATAATTAAGGCTTTCTGGACTTCTCGTGGACCACTTACCGAAGTCTGCCAACCATCAAATCGTGTGACTTTAACAATTTCATCAATCTGCTCGACAATCTGACGGATAATGTCTGGTGTTTTTTCAGGTCGAGTTTCAATAAATAGCTTGGTTAATGCCTCTTTGTTATCCAGCTGAGTCACAGGTGCATCCCCTGTTACACGCTCAGCTTGCACCGTTTCTTTTGCTGTCTCAAGCAAGCCTTTCAACCAATCAATAGCTTTAATCACCCCAGCTTCATAGTCTTGTCGTAACTTTTCTAAACGCTCGCCAAGTTTCACAAAGCGCGGATCATCATGACCACGTAACCGGCCAAGCAAGTTAATTTCTAGTTGTCTTGCTTTACGCTCTTGCTCTTTTTCTGTAAGAGTAAAGATTGCATGCTCGTCCATGGTCAGTGAGCTAATATCATCACGAATACGATTCACATCCGTATTTTCATGAATCATCTGAATCACTTGAGGACCAAGCGCTGCCCAAATTAACGAGCCTGTACCTGTTGCAGGACGAATGCTTTCATAAATCTGTGCAAGCCATTTAAAATCTTGTCGATGGGGATTTAAAAAGTTATCTGGATAAATCGCTGTCCACAGTTTATTCACGACACCAAACGCACGAGCAAAGTTATCTCGTTTTTCATTGTTTGGCAGACATTCTTGGGCAGCCATAATGCCTTCAAAACCCTCTAGTGTCCGATCTACTCCAGGGAAGAAATCTAAACACTTCTGTAAGGCTGGTTGGAATAGCTCTTTAAAACTCTCAATCGCTTCAACCACCTTATCAATATCTTCAGGGTCATAAGCAAGCGCCGTGCGTAAGTTTTCAAACACGCCAAGATAATCGACAATTAAGCCCATCTCTTTTTTAAATCCGTCTTTTTCATACAGACGGTTGGTTCGACACATCGCTTGAAGTAAGGTGTGATCTCGAAGCGGTTTATCCAAATACATGCAGTAGCAAATCGGTGCATCAAAGCCTGTCAGCAACTTCGCTGTAACGATAATGATCTCTAGTGGATTCTCAGCGTCTTTATAGCCTTCTAAAATATCTTTCTGTGCTTGGCTATCCGCATCAATTTTTTGCCAACGCTCAAAGTCATCTTTTTCTACCGGTAATTTGAGCTCTTCTTTCCAACGGCGCCAGTCCTTATTGAGCTTTCCTTTCTTATCGCCATCAGTCACTTCAATTGGCGCACGATCCACATTCATAATGACTTCAATACTGTCCTTACCCAGTTTTTCTCTGAGTAAGTAGTACATTTGCACACAAGCATCACGGTCATAGACTACGACCATTGCTTTAAGCTTTTTCGGTTTTACGTGTGCATTAAAGTGCTCAACAATATCTTCACTGATACGTGCCATACGCTTAGGTGCTTTTAACATAAGCGCCAACTTACCTGCACGGCGTGAAAGCTGAGCTTTTTGTTCATCAGTCAGCTCATTCTCTTGTGCGAGTTTTTCAAACTCAGCATCAATCGTTTCACGGTCTACACGTAGTTCAGCCAAACGAGGTTCAAACTTCACAGGATTGGTCGCAGCATCACGAATAGACTGTTTATAGCTATATTTATTCATATAGCGTCCTTCATCTTCTTCTGCACCGAAGAGCTTAAAGGTATTCTTTTCCAATCCTGAAATAGGCGTACCCGTTAAACCAAAGAAGAATGCATTTGGTAAAGCCCAACGCATTTTCTCACCCAGTGAGCCTTCCTGAGTACGGTGTGCTTCATCCACAAGTACAATGATATTACTTCGGTCATTTAAGCCTTTGGCATTGTCTTGCTCAATCTCAACATCTTGGAATTTAAAGATGGTGGTAATGAGAATGCCACGACTGTCCTGTTCAATATGCTGACCAAGCTTTTTACAGCTTTGTACAGGTACTAGATTTTTAATATCGGCCCCACCAAAGGTGTCATTGATCTGACCATCTAAGTCTTTACGATCTACCACCACCAACACAGTCGGGTTTTTCAACTTTGCATCTGCACGTAGCATTTGCGCTGCATACAGCATCAGTAAGGATTTACCTGAACCTTGGAAGTGCCAGATTAGACCTTTCTTTGGATAGCCTGCTTTCACACGATCTACAATTTGTGATGCTGCTTCAAACTGTGGATAACGTGGCAAAATCTTAATTTTTGTCGGTGCTAAGTTCTTACCAATTTTCACTGATGAATATAGCGTGAATGATTGCAGTAGCTTTAACAGTGTATTTGGATTGAGTAAGCCTGCTGCACTTTCAAGTACTGATGCCATTCCCGGTAAAATTTCATCTCGCTGTTCAGTTTTATGCCATGGGCCCCAATCTTTTAGGCGTGCGTTGATTGCACCGTAGGCAAACGTTTTACCTTCTGAAGCGAAACACAGTAAGTTAGGCACAAAAAAAGGAGCAACGTTACTCCAATAATTTTTTGTTCCATCACAGAAATCAGCAGCGCCGTCTTCCCAGCTTATAGCAGGACGGGTTGCCGTTTTCATTTCACCAACAACCAACGGTATACCGTTTACGTATAGGACAATATCAAAATATGCTTCCGTGGTTGCAATAAAATGGACTTGCTTGGATACCACATAATGGTTATTTGCAAGATTGTTGTAGTCAATCATGTGAATGGTGACATGCTCACCATTCTCACCAAAAGGTAATGACTTCTCTGCTTTTAGCCATTCATAGAAGTTTTCATTGGCTTTGACCAAACCTGTATGTTTGGCATCTAAAAATACCGCACGCAGTTTATAGATCACTTCATCCGCATAGTCTGGATTGGCTTGGATCGCAGGGTTGAGTTTAATCAATGCCTGCTTAAGCCAAGCCCCCACCAAGACATCCTGCGGAGATTTAGGAATTGCATCCCCCGATACAAATTCCCACTTCACCCCATCTAAATTTTGTAGTTTTTGGACAATTGCTTCTTCTGGTCCATTTGATTCGTTAAAAAGCATGGGACTAAATTCTTCCTATTATATTTTCGCCAAATATGATTTTTTTAAATCTAAATAAAAGTGTGTTTGCGATTCATATTGAAGATACAAATCATATGCCTTATCTAAAATTTTAATTGCCAAGCTAAGGTCATTAGGAATAGTAATTTCTTGTATTAAGATATCTTCACTAGTAACAGCAGGGAAACTCGTACCAACAGCTAATAGACTTAAGATATGCCCCATCTTTTTAGATAATGTGAAATAAAAAATAAGTTTCGATAATTTAGCATTATCACAGCTTAGAACCGTAAATCCAGTCGAGGCCACTAGATTATCTTCATCCGAATTAATCAATAATGTAGCTCTATGATTAGGTCTCACATTACTAATAAGCACATTATTTTTGAATACCTGTCTTCTTGCTCTGCCAGGTGCATCACTTAAAATAAAATCTTGTGTATTTTCTAAACGCCCAGGAAAAGATACAGCTGAAATATCAATATATTTAATTCTATCAGTATCTTCTAGAGTCAATTTTCCAGCATTCGCTGAACAAATACTTTTTAATTTTTTCCTTGTCCAACCCTCTGGTAATGTCTCTTGACGATCATAAGTTGTAAAGTAATCAACCAAACGTTGCAAGTAAACTAAACAACTTTTCGCGTTTTCTTTTGAAGCATTAGATACTTTTTCTATCCCTTCCAGGCCTTTTAAAATAGTCTTTTGATTCTCAATGGTTGGTAATTTAAACTTTTGTATTTCGAGAACTTTCCACTTAATCGTTGGCGATAAAGAGCCTTCAGAAATCTCAACAGCTCTTTCCATAAACTGATTAGACTGCATAAAGAACGGTAAAAACTCAGGTAGAATTTTCCCTGGAATCGCTTCAAGTACCATTGCATGCGCTGAACAAATACAATCCCAATCTGCCACCGCAATCTTACGTTGGTACGCACGGCGCTTACCAAAAATGATCTGACCTTTTTTAACTAACAGTTTTTGACCAGCGACATCACTCGGTACGCCGTGGCGAGTAATCTTCAAACTATCAGGATCAAGATGTTCTAAGCCAACATAAATTTCCAAAGTCGTTTCGCTTGGCTCAATACGCTTAGAAATATGCTTGGCAATCTCACCAAACTTAACTTCTTGATATTCCATATTCAAATCAGTACTCATACATCTTGCTCCACTGATTGAATATCTAAACTTTTTAAATCTTTCATCAAATCTGCAACTAAATCTTTTAACTGTTTACGGTTATCTACCCAATCATCCAAAAGCTGATCCATAGATACCGTTCCCTGTTCTTTCTTTAAAGACACATATAAGGGAATAGAAAGGTTATGGTTGTTTTGACGAACTTCATCTAAATCCACCAAACGTGCAATCTCACTTTCTTCAGGCTTAAAGTAAGCATTCACCAATACTTCTAAGTCTTTTTCAGAAAGACGGCTATGTGCACGCTCTCGTGTCACATGCTCTACACCATTAATAAATAGAATCTTATTTTTACGTTCTTTCGGCTTATTTGTTCCTAAAACAACAATACAAGACTCCATTGGAGAGTTATAGAACAGGTTCGGACCTAAACCAATAACGGCATCAATAATGTCTGATTCAATCACTTGCTTACGGATTTCAAACTCTGAATCACGGAACAATACGCCGTGTGGCCATAACATTGCACCACGACCTGTATCTGGCTTTAAACTCTTGGTGGTGTTTCAAAAAGTATGCTGAAAAAAACAATATGGCTTTTGATAAAATAGAGGTATGAAAATAACGCTACAAATCAAATGTCCTACCTGTCTAAGTAACAATATAAAGAGAAATGGCATCAAAGTAGATGGGAAACAAAACCATCAATGCAAA
>NZ_JFYL01000100.1 GCF_000632455.1 Acinetobacter sp. Ver3 | reverse complement strand
ACTGGACTGTCAACTTACGACAATCAGAACAGTAAAATCGCATCATGAGGCATTATACATAAAGGTAGTCACCGGTTTTTAGCTTATCTTCAACCCATAACGGTCTCATCTATTTAGTTCACTACCATTGATTGAAATAACTAATCTTATAAATTTCAGAGTGATCGTAGATGACAAAAATGTCATTTTAATGTCACATTAATGTTGGTTAAGTACTTTTACTGTAGTCATTAGAACACTCTTCTTTGGAATACTCTGAAGAAAACTGTAAGGTTGTAAACAGACCAAGTTACAGCGAGTAACTGATTCAGAAAAAGGCTGGTTGTATGGTGAAAGTTTAGAGTTACTGTTCTAATGTTTTAAACAAATGTTTTGTTAAAAAGGAGCAACATATGAAATTTCACATCGCTAATATGACTTGTGGTGGTTGTGCACGCGGCATTACTACCGCAATTAAAGAGCTCGACTCGAATGCTTCACTCGATATTGATTTACAAAACCGTATCGTTGAAATCAACACAACAGTGAGTCAGGATAAAGTCATTGCCACTCTCAGTGAGCGTGGATTTACAGCTGATCCTGCTTAATCTCTGTTAGAGTAACAGTGGGAATTCCTTACCACTTTTACTCTCTCTTATTTTCCTCATCGTACAGATAAAACCTGTACTTGCTTGAAATAAAAGTAATCCCTGAATTCCCCCTAATCTTGGTTCGAGCTGATCTTCGCATATAGAACTCAGCATATCTAAATGATAGAGATCGTATATGAGTACCGAAATGACTGATACGCCACACTACAGTGAAACATTAGAGATTGAGGGGATGACATGTGCTTCTTGTGTAGGCCGTGTGGAAAAAGCTTTAAAATCTGTTGAGGGTGTTGAATCGGCTCATGTAAATCTGGCTACCGAAAAAGCAGTCATTTATGCGCATCAACCACTTGATCGCGCTACTTTAATTAAAGCCGTAGAAAAAGCAGGCTACGAAGTGGAAGCGCTGCAACCAATAGAGCTTACGATTGAGGGTATGTCATGTGCTTCTTGTGTAGGTCGAGTAGAAAAGGCCTTAAAATCTGTTGAGGGTGTGGAATCAGCTGATGTAAATCTGGCTACTGAAAAAGCGACTATTCAGGCAAGCTCATCTGTCACTCGTGACTCGTTAATTCAGGCTGTCACCAAAGTAGGGTTTGAAGCAAAGTCAGTTCATCAAACTACGGAAAGCTTTCAAGATAAAAAAAATATTGAATTAGAAAAACTTAAAAAAGATTTAATTTTGTCAGTCTTATTGACTCTACCCGTTTTTATTTTAGAAATGGGATCACACCTGATTCCCGCCTTTCATACGTTTATGATGGATAACATTGGCCAACAAAATAGCTGGTTAATGCAATTTTTCTTGACCACAGTAGCATTAATTTTTCCAGGCCGACGCTTCTTTAAAAAGGGCATCCCAAGTTTATTCCGCTTAGCACCAGACATGAATTCCTTGGTGGCTGTAGGAACATTGGCTGCTTATCTTTATTCAGTGGTTGCTACTTTCTTTCCAAGTGTCCTGCCACAAGGCACGGTCAATGTTTATTATGAAGCTGCAGCGGTTATTATCACTTTAATTCTATTAGGTAGATTTTTTGAAGCCAAGGCAAAAGGCCGAACGTCTTTAGCAATTCAACATCTAGTTGGAATGCAGCCTAAAGTTGCCAGAATACAGCTCAATAATCAGGTGATAGAAGTTCCGATTGCCGAAGTTCAAACAGGAACGATTGTAGAGATTAGACCAGGCGAGCGTATCCCTGTCGATGGTGAAGTTATTCACGGCCAAAGTTTTATTGATGAATCCATGATTACTGGCGAGCCTATGCCCGTTGAAAAAACGATAGGCTCTACTGTGGTAGGAGGAACAATTAACCAAAGTGGCAGCTTAAATATCAAAGCCACCTCTGTTGGTAGTTCATCAGTGCTTTCTCAAATCATCCGAATGGTTGAACAGGCACAGGGTTCCAAGCTGCCTATTCAGGCATTGGTTGATAAAATTACCATGTGGTTTGTACCTGTAGTAATGGGTCTCTCTCTTTTAACTTTTATTACTTGGTTTATCTTCGGCCCTGAGCCAGCCCTAACGTTTAGCTTAGTTAATGCAGTTGCGGTACTCATTATTGCATGTCCTTGTGCAATGGGACTTGCAACGCCTACATCAATCATGGTGGGAACTGGGCGTGGTGCTGAAATGGGTGTTTTATTCCGTAAAGGGGAAGCTTTGCAGCTGCTCAAAGAAACTAAAGTGGTTGCTGTTGATAAAACAGGGACCCTGACTGAAGGGAAACCAATTTTAACCGATCTGCATGTCTTAGAAGGGTTTGAATACAATGCCGTACTTTCACTTATGGCAGCCGTTGAATCAAAATCTGAGCATCCTATTGCTCGAGCAATTGTACAAGCCGCTATAGATAAGGAATTAATCCTGTCTCCTGTTGCTGATTTCAAGTCAGTCACGGGCTATGGAATAGAAGCAACGGTGTCTGAACATTTGGTTCATATTGGTGCAGATCGATATATGGAAAAACTAGGTTTGAATCCTAATGTTTTTTCTCAATTTTCGGATCGTTTGGGAGAAGAAGGAAAAACCCCTCTCTATGTTGCGATTGACCAGAAACTTGCTGCCATTATTGCTGTAGCAGATCCAATTAAAGAATCAACATTTGCTGCAATTGAAGCGTTACATCAGTTAGGTTTAAAGGTTGCCATGATTACAGGTGATAACCGTCATACAGCTCAAGCGATTGCAAAAAAACTAGGTATTGATGAGGTTATTGCAGAAGTCTTACCAGAAGGTAAAATAGAGGCCGTTAAAAAATTAAAAAATCAATATGGTAAACTCGCATATGTTGGAGATGGCATTAATGATGCCCCTGCACTTGCAGAAGCAGATATTGGTTTAGCGATAGGTACAGGTACAGACGTAGCTATTGAAGCTGCTGATGTGGTTTTGATGTCTGGCAACCTGAAAGGAGTGCCGAATGCTATCGCTTTAAGCAAAGCGACTATAACCAATATTCGTGAAAATTTATTTTGGGCATTTGTTTACAATGCAGCTCTGATTCCTATTGCAGCAGGTGTACTTTATCCGCAATTTGGACTGCTACTTTCTCCTGTATTTGCTGCTGGTGCAATGGCTCTCTCGTCAATATTTGTACTAGGAAATGCTTTACGATTAAAACGTTTTAAAGCCCCCCTTGCAATTATTTAACCATTTTTTATATACATTTAAAGTTTTGTTGGCTTTACTTTATATATTTGGAAATAGTCTAAGCCATGTTGGCTTTTATTAAATATCATACAGTTGATATTCTAATTATTTGAAAGGGATTAAGATGAAAAGAATTTTATTAATATGCTTTATAGGCATGTCATTTACCTATGCGAATGCTCATTCTGGGGGAACGAACTCACAGGGTTGTCATACCAACAGTAAAACTGGTGATTACCACTGTCATTAATAGGTGCGCACACAGTTTTTTTATTTAAAAGACTGTGCTTTAAAGTTATAAGTAGCGTTTAACTAAAGCTAAAAATTCATTCAGTTCTTTTTCCTTTATTTCCTCAGTATCACCGAGTACATGTTCTCTAAGATGAAGTTCTATTAACTCATTCATTAAGCCATTTATCGCACCTTTAATTGCTGCAACTTGCTGTAATACCTCAATACAAGAATTTTCAGAATTTAAAATATTCTGTTCAAGGGCATTAGTTTGACCTTGAATTCGTCTAATCCGATTTAAAATTTTTTTGTTCTGATTTAAGTGAGACATACTATTCAACCTCAAGAACATATACTATGGGGGAGTATTAATTGTGGTGCAATAAAATGCAATATCTAAATAATGTTAAAAGTGACCATTCGCATCAATTTGACGAAGGAAATCCTTTAGCACAAAAGAAAATTTTAATCGCAACCATCCTCACTGGTGTAATGATGGTGTTTGAAATTTTTGGAGGATGGTTCTTTAATTCCATGGCTTTACTGGCTGATGGATGGCATATGAGTTCTCATATGTTGGCATTGGGCTTAGCTTATTTTGCCTATAAAATGGCTCGAAAATATGCTCGTGATCAGAGATTCTGTTTCGGTACATGGAAGATAGAAATCTTAGCTGGATATTCGAGTGCCATTTTATTGATGGTTGTTGCTGTATTCATGGGTGTTCAATCGATAGAACGTTTATTCAATCCTGTGAATATTCACTACAACGAGGCAATTTCAATTGCGATTGTTGGCTTGATCGTTAATTTTATTTGTGCCTGGTTACTACGTGAAAATGGTCACCACCACCATCATCACTCTCATGATGACCATGACCACCACCACGATCATCATCACTCTCATGATGACCATGACTTAAACCAGAAAGCCGCTTTTCTTCATGTAGTAGCAGATGCAGTAACTTCTGTATTAGCGATTATTGCACTTTTCGCAGGGAAGTATTTTGGATGGGATTTTTTAGATGCAATTCTAGGGATCGTAGGTGCAGTGCTTGTAGCACAATGGTCTTGGGGATTGATTAGAGAAACAGGTAAAACATTGCTTGATGCAGAGATGGAACATCCTGTAGTAAAGGAGATTCAGGAAGTTGTAGAGGAATTAGATAACCAAATTACGATTACTGATCTGCATGTCTGGAAAGTAGGTAGAAGTAAATTTTCATGTATTTTATCCCTAAATACAGTTAATGACTCCTTAACAGCAGAGGTAGTTCGTAAAGCTTTGTCAATTCATGAAGAGATTGTTCATATTTCTGTTGAAATTAACAAGAATTTCCATGTTGTTTAAATTAATATTTATTCCTTTTAAACTTTATCAGTCTATTTATGTAAATCTTAGATTAGAATTTGTTTGTTGTAGAGCGTCGGGGCGCCTCGGCAGTGCTGCGTTTTGAAATAGAAAGGAAAATTCATTTTCTGAATGAAGATATCGGGTATGAACGGGTAAAGATACAATCCACGATTCATATTCAATCCCATGCCTTTAAAGCGCAAAGCGTGTTGCAGATGCAGCTCTTACTCCTAGGAATCTTACACTGGTATCGCCCGCCGATAGAAACACCAGATCCGGCAGTCAGTACGTAAATAACCATTCCTCCAGTTTAAATAAAAAACCTGCAGATTCGATGCAGGTTTTTTTTAGAGATATTCAATCGCGTCTTATTTGGCTTTACGCTCTTTTTCAATCAGGTAATTCACGACCTGAATTACTTTGGCATCATTGCCCTGCACAATATATTTACCATTCACGGTCACCGCTGGTACACCGCTTAACTGATATTGAGCAGTCAAATTTTTTGCCTGAGCAATTTTTGACGAAATCGGGAATGATTTATAAGTCGTGTTAAATTTCTCTTCAGAAATACCATAACGGGTATAGAACTTGGCCAATTGTGCCTGTTCTAAAATTGGACGCTGCTTGTCATGAATATCATGGAATAACTGTAAATGTGCTTTTTGACGCACACCCAGGGCTTCTGAAACATAATAAGCACGTGCAGCCTGTTCCCAAAGCGGGTTCATTGCAGCAGGTGTACGTACAAAACGGATATCTTTGGGTAGTTTTTTCAACCAGTCCTGCATATGCGGTTCCAACGTGAAACAGTGACCACAGCCATACCAGAAGAATTCACGTACCTCAATTTTGCCCGGTTTTTCGACTTTAACTGGTTTTGCAACCACCTGATAGTCCTGACCTGCCACAAAATTGGCCATAGCACTACCTGAAAAGGCCAAAACAGATGCGGCAACAGCTCCTAAAAGGAATTTTTTCATTGGGATTATCGTCCTTTAAATCATTATGCTTAGTGTATGGATTCACTATAAATCAATTATGCCGGTTCCGTTTTCATGCTGCGAAATTTTTTGCTATCAAAACCGCTACATTAAAGTATACGACTGATTTTAAGTCAGTTAATATGGCCATTCGGCCGCTATGTGTTTTTAGACAATCACAAAAGTTAAACTTTGAGTAATAAAAACGGTTATAATTTCTACGATTAAAAAGTAGTGGTCAAACCTACAGCAAATATTAACTTCTTACTATTCTCTTCAGTAACAGCCGCGTGGCTA
Source organism: Acinetobacter sp. Ver3 (assembly GCF_000632455.1). Lineage (GTDB taxonomy): Bacteria > Pseudomonadota > Gammaproteobacteria > Pseudomonadales > Moraxellaceae > Acinetobacter. The sequence goes on along the minus strand of NZ_JFYL01000100.1, from coordinate 1,552 downwards.
TGATAATTGCTGGAATTTACAACATAGAACTGAGCAAAAAATGATTTATGAAAGGTTTATTAAATTAAATAAATTATTTATATAGTTAAAATTCACCTGATAAATCACTTTTTAATTTAAATTACTATGTTAATTATTTCTAAATTTTTCTCTAAGAAACGGAGTCCTCCATCAGCAAAACTACTGGTTGAAAAAACTATAGTAAAAATAACTAAAATAATCTTCATGTACATATTATTGAATCTAATCATATCTTGGACCAAAAAAATCTTTACTTATAATAATGAGTAAATATATACATCAGAATGACAACAAAATTACAAACTTGTAATTTTGTTAAGGTTTGTTCTCAAAAAAATAAATTAATACTATTTTAAAAAAGATAAATCGTTGCTGAAAAAGCTAGATTACAATCGAGTTAATTAATTATAAATCAAAAACTTATATTGTATAAAATTAGTAACTCTTTGCTTTCTGCACTTATTATTTAATCAAAGTTTCACGATTTTCATAAGCTAAACTAAATATAGTCGCCAATTTCAATTGAGTTATTTCCCGGCTTTTAAATACCGATATACCGCTTGGCGACTAATTCCAAATGCCTGGCCTAATGCCATTTTTGAAGGGTACTTCCCTTCCTTCCAGTCTTGTCGCAAAGCTTCAGCCTGATCAGGTTTCAATTTATGTACCCGGCCTTTGTACTTCCCTTGAGAAGAGGCAAGTTTAATTCCTTCCTTTTGCCGCTCTAAAATGATCTCACGTTCAAACTGTGCAAAAGCACCCATCAGTTGCAGCATCAAATTATCCATCGGGGTGGATTGGGCCGTAAAAGTAATATTTTCTTTTACAAACTGGATGGCAATCCCTCGTTTGACCAGTTTATCCACTTCAGTCACCAAATCTTTTAAGCTTCGCGCAAAACGATCCATGGAATGTACTATCACCCGGTCTCCTCCCCGGACATAATTCAACATTTCCTGAAATTTCGGTCGGTCGGTATTTTTACCTGAAGCACGGTCAACAAAAATCCGGTCGACTTCAATTCCCTCAAGTTGACGTCCCGTATTTTGCTCGACCGAACTCACTCGCACATAGCCTACTTTTTGGCCTTTCACTTTTTACGCCCCAATTGGATAAAAATGAACAATTTCGTAAATTATAAATCTTTAATACCAAAGTTACATGTTACTTATGATTAAAAAACATTTAAATGGTACATGTTTTTAAGAACTTTTAAAATGTAATTTTAGGGTTTACTCTATAGTTACATAAATTAGATGTAAAAACTTGTCTCCAATAAACCAAGTACGGTTCACCTAAACAGATTGCTACCCCTGAACAACCAGAATCCGAAAAAAGAGGCTTTTGGAGCCGTTTTTTTAGACCCTATGATTAACCACGATTGTTTAACTCATATGAATAAAGTTGTGAAACTTTGATTAAATAATAGGCATGGAACGTGAAAAATCATAAAAAAAACCCACCTTGGGGAAGATGGGCTATCAACTAGAAACTACAGCATTGAATTTTCAAGAGAATTATAACGCTGTTA
>NZ_JFYL01000099.1 GCF_000632455.1 Acinetobacter sp. Ver3 | reverse complement strand
CGTTTACGTCGAACACAATTCTAAGATTGTTCAGTATCGACCTATCGCCAAAAAAAATGACACTTTAAATACTTGAAAAGCAGACTAATAAGCCTGCTTTCTTTAAAACTTTGTAGAAATTTCTACTAAACTGTATATCTGGAGCTCTTATCGAGATTTGAACTCGAGACCTCTCCCTTACCAAGGGAGTGCTCTACCACTGAGCTATAAGAGCATTTAATACTTCGATGGAGCGGGAGACGAGGGTCGAACTCGCGACATGCAGCTTGGAAGGCTGCCGCTCTACCAACTGAGCTACTCCCGCATATTGGTAAGACACTAGATCGAAGTTTTAAAATTGGTGGTGAGAGAAGGATTCGAACCTTCGAAGCTTACGCGGCAGAGTTACAGTCTGCTCCCTTTGACCGCTCGGGAATCTCACCATTTACACTTACTTCAGTGTTGTTCTTTACTCGACTACTTAAACTCTCTAAGATGGTGCCGGCACACGGATTCGAACTGTGGACCTACTGATTACAAGTCAGTTGCTCTACCAACTGAGCTATGCCGGCGTTTCTTAGTGTTTCGTACGTTTCGTATCGGAACGGTGTGCAGTTTAGCAAAACTTGAAATCCGTGCAAGTGTTTTTTTCAAAAAAACCCCTAAAAACTCACAAAATCAATCCGTTTGATGATAATTCAACCGCTTTGATCACTGCGCGAGCTTTTATTTGGGTTTCATTCCACTCAGAATCAGGATTTGAGTCTGCAACAAGACCCGCACCAGCCTGTACATAAACCTTATTTTCGCGAATAACACAGGTTCTAATTGCGATAGACATGTCCATTTCACCATGCCAGCCTAAATAACCAACAGCACCGCCAAAAATTCCACGTTTTACTGGCTCAACTTCGTCAATAATTTCCATAGCGCGAATTTTTGGTGCCCCAGAAAGTGTTCCTGCAGGGAATGTTGCTTTAAAAACATCCAAAGCATCTACGCCTTCCGCAACTTCCCCTTGCACATTAGAAACAATATGCATGACATGTGAATAACGTTCGATCACCATTTGATCAGTGACTTGCACTTTACCAATTTTTGATACACGCCCAATGTCATTGCGACCCAAATCAATCAACATTAAGTGCTCTGCGATTTCTTTCTCATCGGAAAGTAAATCTTTTTCCAGCGCTAAATCTTCTTCTTTGGTTTTACCTCGTGGTCGTGTGCCCGCTAATGGGCGCACAGTCGCCACTCCATTTTCTAAACGCGATAAAATTTCAGGTGATGAGCCCACAATATAAAATGGCTTTTCATCACTAAGCGTCTTTCCTTGTACTAAAAACAGATATGGTGAAGGATTAAGATGACGTAATGCACGATATACTTGTAAAGGATCACCATCAAAGTCCGATACCATGCGATGACCAGGAACCACCTGCATCACATCACCCGCACGAATGTACTCTTTAACAGTTTCAATCGATTCTAAGAATTTTTCTTTACCTGTTAATGATTCAAAATGAGGGGCCGTGTGAGGCTTTGCCTGCAAGCTCACCGGTGTGGCAAGTAATGATTCAATTTCATCCAGCTGGCTTTGTGCTTTATCAAAAGCATCCGCATCCTGTGTATCCGCATGTACGATAATAAATAGCGTGTCTTTTAAATTATCAAAAACTACAACTGTTTTAGACAACATGAGCCATAAATCTGGCAATCCAACAGGATCAGCATCAGGAACGTTATTTAAGCGCGGTTCAATATAGCGTACCGCGTCATACCCCAAATAGCCCACCAACCCCCCTGTAAAGTTGGGCAAATCTGGGAGTTCTGCTTTTGATGGCACTTTGAACTGCGATTGAAAGTCACGGATATACTGGAAAGGATCTTGACACTCAAACGATTCGACTTGGCCATCAGCTTTCTGAATTGTTAACTGTCCTTCATTGCAAGAGAATACCGTTGACTCGCCTAGACCAATAATCGAGTAACGCGCCCAGTTTTCACCACCTTCTACAGACTCAAATAAATAGGCTTGTTGATGTTGTTTTAAACGTGCAAATACTGACAATGGAGTGTCAGTATCAGCTAAGCGTTGGCGATAAACTGGAATTAGGTTAAAACCTTGCGATTGAAGCTGTTGAAATTGAGTTGATGTTGTCATGAGGAATTCTCTGTAGTTTTCGATGCATATTGAATGTTCTATAAAGTCTGCGCTGAGAGACGCCATCGAAAAACATTAAAACTATTCATTCCTCTACCCTTCTTTATTTATTACAACTTACTTAGAAATCAACACAGTTAAATCATCAACTACTTGTTGCGGCTTACATAGCTGAATATCTTCGCCATGATTATAACCATAGCTTACGACAATACAATCAATACCCGCACGGCGCGCTGCCTCTACATCATTCGATGAGTCACCAATCATCAAGGTATTGTCCAGATCAGTTCCAAAGGCCTCAACACAATGCAACAAAGGTTTAGGATCTGGTTTTCTCACCTCAAAACGATCTCCACCCACCGTATCCACAAAATAGTGATCCATCTTTAATTCAGCCAATATTTTTCTAGCGGGTAATTCCGGCTTATTCGTGACACACACCATTTTTTTTTGATGAGCTCGACCCCACTCTAAAAATTCGATAATGCCGTGAAATGGACGCGTATCCACGCACGGTTCGGCATTATAAATTTCTAAAAAAGTATCCAATAATTGTTGATGCTCAGAAGGCTCTACACGCCCAGTCAGATGCATTAAAACACTCTGACAGAACAATGAAGTCCCTTTGCCAATCCAATTTCGAACTTGAGATTCTGTGACCAAAGGCAGTTCTAATACATTCAAACTCATATTCATGGCACGATATAGATCAAATGCCGAATCAACCAAAGTTCCATCCAGATCAAAAAGAATTAAGTCACGCTGTTCCAAATTCGCAATATTCATTATTTTAAACCTAACAAAAAAGGCATGCGAAAGCATGCCTTAAAAAATCACATGCAACTTAGTTGAAAATAAACCAGGCAACTAGTGCCACAATCACTAACACCAATAATGCCATTAAGCCAATATTGGCATTTTTTTGAGTTTCCAACTCTTTTTCCGTACAAGTTGCAGGAATATTTACCTCACATGCTTCATGCTTATTGACAGTTGTATTAACATCAACTCCCTCAGGAATTGGCGCTGGTTTAGGAATTCCTACATTTTGAGGCATACCATCTCGACTAAGCTGAACTGAGCTATCTCGCTCTTTCAGATCAGGCATACCCTGCTCAAGCATTTCAGCTGCTGCTGTCTTCTCTACTGCAACCTTTGAAGAAATTTCAGCTGTTGCGATTGCTTCGCTAGGCTGCTGAACATCTTGTAATGTTTGTGCAGATTGCGCAGGTGCTAAAACTGAAAATTTATGGCTAGCAAATTGCAGAATATCGCTATCTTTAACAATAGTTTCGCCTTCAGCAACTTTTGTATCGTTAATAAACGTGCCATTTGACGAACCTAAGTCTTGAACAGTGAGCACCTGCTCTTTTAGAAACAAAGCAGCATGACGGCGTGATACATCTGCAGACTGAATCAAAATATCTGCATCTTGATGACGACCCACCAACATGTCTCGATCGATATCAACTTCTTTACCCGCAAATTCGCCAGTAATTGTTTGTAATTTCCAAGTCATAGTTTCGATCCATTATTCAAGTTTTGACATTTTAACATGGCTGTTTTCGAGATTCACATTGAACGCATGTTATCGAGATGGTCTCAATGTCGTGGTTGTGACCGTATTTTGTGTTCTTTGCACATCTTGTTTTGGCTCAATCGCGACAGGGGTTTCCACCACGACTTGGGCATTGTTTGTATTTGTTGTGGCAACTTGATTGTAAATCACAGGCTTTGGCAGCACTCGCGTTGATTTCACCACAGGATCCTGAGTCACGATGACATTTGGACGTTCAATCACACGCCCTACTGGCTTAGACTGTGCTGTCGGAGCAGTATAACGCTGTACCTGTGGCTCTACTGCTTGAGGCGTTGATGGCACTACGATAGGCTTAACGGGTTGAGGAGTACTTGATACAGGCAACCGCTGTTGGAAGATATCATCAACATTATCCGGTAGCTTCTTAAATGTTCCATCACCATCTAGCGCTAACTGCAAACTGTATAAACGGTCATAGCGTTGCTGTGACAATCTACGAATATCAGCCGTATCTCCTACGATTGTTGGATGAATAAAAACGAGTAGGTTTCGTTTCACATTATTCTTTGCATCTGCTCTAAACAGTCTACCCAAACCAGGAATCGAGCTTAAACCTGGGACGCCTTGACGCGTTAACTTAGTATCATCTGAAATCAGACCACCCAGTACAATTGTTTGACCATTTTCAGCCAAAATCGAGGTTTTTATGGCACGCTTAGTGGTCACCAAGTCTTTCGCCTCACCACTATCTGGCTTCACCGAGGATACTTCTTGTTCTACAGCAAGACGAACTGTTCCACCTTCACCAATTTGCGGAATGACCTTTAATGTTACACCAACATCTTTACGCTCAATTGAAGTATAAGGGTTTGCTGTTCCACCTGTCGTTGTCACAGATCCTGTCTGGAATGGAACATTCTCACCCACAACGATATAAGCTTCCTCGTTATCCATGGTGACAATCGATGGTGTAGACAGTAAGTTCGACTTAGTATTGGTCTTCAATGCCTGAATCAGTGCGCCATACAGTTTACGCGATCCATTCGCACCTTCTTTATATTCACCTAAGGCCAATGAAGCACCAGCTCCAATCAAACCAGCACCCGTAGCTACATTACCAAGGAATCCAGAAGCCAATTGACTCAGCCCCACACCCGCTTTATCAAAATTGATTACACCAATACCACTACTGATGTCACCTAGTGCCCACTGAACACCCAATTGATCTACGTCATTTCCTTCAACTTCAACAATAGCAGCCTCAATGAGAATTTGTTGACGACGCACGTCAAGTTGTTGAATAGCGGATTCAATTTCACGCATGAGTTGAGGATCTGCTTTTACCACTAATGCATTTTGTGCACCATCAGCAATAATACTCACGCCATTACTATTAAAACTCGTAATGTCTTGTTGATTTTGATTTGAACCACTATTCAAATTAATCGCTGGAGTACTCACACTCCCATTTGAAGACGTATTACTCGAGCTATTATTAATTAATGAGTTACTAGCACTTGAATTGGAGCTTGAACTATTTGAATTACTGGTACTATTCACCGCCTGACCAGATACTAAACCTTGTAAAATTTCAGCCAAATTTTTTGCGCTTGCATACTTAAGCTTAAATACTTTTAGACCGCCTAAGCGATCAGCTGAAGGAACATCAAGCATTTCGATCATTTGACGAATGCGTTTACGAGTACTTGGATCACCCTTGATCAAAATACGATTAGTACGTGCATCTGCAATAATACGTACTCGAGAACCTGAAATGTCTTTGGCACCCCCCGTAGAAGACATTGAATCCAACAAAACTATCAGCTCTTCAGCTTGGCTAGACTGCAAGCTAATAGCCTCAATATCGTTTTGTCCGGTTCCATCTAAATTACGAATAATCGTTTCAAGCTGTGCAATATTATTCGCACGATCTGAGACTATAAGCGCATTTGTTCCTTGTACCGCCGCCAAATGCGCAAATTGCGGCATGAGTGGTCTTAACGCGGGTATTAGATCATTGGGGTTGGTATTTTCCAGCCAAATGACACGAGTAACCACTTGATCGCCTCGTGCGTTCCGAGAGGCATCAAAAGGCACACCTGAATTTTTTACATTATTGTCAGGGACTAAGCGGATAGTGTTACCTGCAGGTACAGCAACAACGCCATTAACGTTTAACACTCCCAAGAACAAATCATAGACTTCAGCTTTGTTTAAAGCCTTATTTGAAATAACCGTCACATTACCCCGAACCCGCGGATCAACTGCGAAGTTTTTCCCTGTGATATCTGCAACTTCGTTAATAAATGCAGTCAAATCTGCATCACGCAGGTTAATTTTCCAAGTTTGCGCTTGCGCAGCGGTACTTGCGACAGCCAATACTGGTGCTACTGCGACCATCGCCCAAAATGACCGATTTCGATTTAAAAAATCCATAACTTGTTATATTTCCTAATACTTTATGCAAATTAACACATTTTAAAATTCTTGTTGGAAGGTCATCACTTGATCACCTCGTTTTACTTCAATGCGAACTTTACCTTCTCGTCTAGCCTGTTCTAGCAGTTGCGCATCACTTTGTCCTTGACCTACCGATTGCCCATTCAAGGATAAAACGCGATCGCCAGGTCTTAATCCTAGTTTGCTTCTCAAAAATGCAGGCGTACGATCCGTGACTTCATAACCTTGACCACCATCGGTGTTGACACCCATATTACTTAAGTATTGTTCACGATTTTCTTGAATTTGATTGATTGCTTGACCAATGGCATTTTGAGTAGTCGTTTGACCTGAATTCGAAGTTGCGTTAGCAGAATTTTGCTGTGCATCAGGTACCAGCGGCTGATTAAGATTTTCTATTCCGGTAAATCTCAACTCAGTCGTCGCACCACTCGGCTGTTTCAATACCACATGATCCCAATATACTTCTGAAAGCTGATAAGAACTTCCTTCCAAAGTTTGTCCAATGGTATAACGATCAGCAACCTCTCGAACTTTAATCACCGCTGAAGATTGACTACTCGGCGTCGAAACCACAACCCCTTGCAACGTAAGCGCTAAATTAACATCAGCAGCACTTACTTGCGCACCTGTTTCTTGAAACAATGAGAAACTCGATATATTCGGAACAGGAAGTTGCTGCGAACCTAATGCGACTTGGTCAACTTGCATGACTTGCGGTGGTGCAACCACCAACCAAAATAATGAAGCGAGCTTCCACATCATGATTAAAATCAGAATAAATAAAGTAAGTGGAGCAATTCGATCTAAATCTTTTAATGAAATTTGTGAAAACTTATCTTGGAATCCTTTCATTAGAAACCTCCACTCAGCAGTGGCTGTCTCGTACTGACGACAAAGGTATCTAAACCAGCTTTACCATCGTATGAAGGCACATTCATTAATAATCTTTGGGTCACCTGTGCATCCAACATTAATGCAGGATCTAAACTAAGGTTAGCCATTTTTTGCCCGCGCTGATCTTGTACATCAATGAGCAGTTTTCCAGCTTCGTCTGAAAATTGCCCTTTTAAGGATGGCATATTCATTCGTTCTTGTTTTTGGGCAAATGTATAAGTTAGCGTACCACCACCCCATTGCATCTCTCCGTTGGTTTTTGCAAAACCATCGTTTTTTTTAAATTGAAATGCTACATCCTTCAGCTGAATACTATTCTGAGGCCATTGCCAATCCACAAATGTTTTAAGTGTTTCAGGAGCAATATTTCCACTCATATTTTTGATAATTATTTTTTTTCCAAGCCCATAACCCACCACACCGTTGAGTTGCGTCTGACCACTATGTATTTCTAAGTTGGCACCAGCTCTTAATAAAATCAGATCGAGAGGACGTGTTTGCCAGATGACAGAACCTGCAAGATTTCCTTTTTGCCAATCTGCTTGACCTTGCCAGATATTGCCACTGACATTTTTTAAAATTTGATTATTTTTATAAAATTTAGTAATGAGCCACGATGCTGGAACTTGTAAAAAAACAAATAATAAAAAAGCGAAGATAGCGACGCTTAACCACACCATTTTTTTGATTTTTTTATCATTCCATGTATACCAACATCTAAGTCTAATTAACCGCAAAATGTTTGAAAATTTTCTATCTTGGTATTATGCATAAATTTTACACTTCTCCAATTCACTTATAAAAAAA
>NZ_JFYL01000098.1 GCF_000632455.1 Acinetobacter sp. Ver3 | reverse complement strand
AAAGCCATGACATGAGTCATGGCTTTTTTAATATGTCGATAAATTAGAAATAAACTATCTTAAAAAATAGCATTAAATCTTTTGAATTAAACAATAATAGAATCCATCCCCATGACCTTGTTGTGGCAATAACTGACGGCCGTGGATTTGTTCAATTCCCCAATTTACATTTAATTTGATTTCTTGAGCATCTGCATGCGTGTTGAAGAAATCAATCATTTGGTGTTCATTTTCAGCTTTCAAAATCGAGCAGGTAATATAAAGCATTGACCCGCCAACTTTGAGTTGTTGCCACATATGATTCAGAATCTGTTTTTGAAGAGCAACCGTTTGTTGGATATCGGTAGATTGGCGAAGTAAACGAATATCTGGATGACGTCGTACAACTCCAATAGCAGAACACGGTGCATCAAGAATAATACAGTCAGCCTGTTCAGGTGCAGACCATACCGTAGCATCAGCAGTCAGTATTTCCACTGGTGCATACTGATTAAGAGCAAGACGCTCTAAGTTTTCACTTACGCGGCTTAAACGCTTTGTGTCGTGATCGATCGCATACAGCTTTTTAGGACGATAACACTCTAAAATATGTGCTGTTTTTCCACCTGGAGCCGCACATGCATCAATTACGATCTTATCATCAAGATTCGGCAACAAGGTCGCGCAAAGTTGAGCATGTTCATCCTGAACAGAAAAACCACCTTCTTCAAAGCCAGGGAGGTGAGGAATATGCACGGATTGATCTAAGATAATGCCTACATCGGACCATTCACATGGATGAGCATCAATCCCTTCTTCATCAAGAATATCTAAATATTCCTCACGGCTTACTTGTCGTTCATTTACACGTAGTGTCAAAGGCGCAGCCAGTTTAAGTTCGACTGAAAGCATTTGAAGATGCTCGGGCCAATCTTTTTTCAAGCGTTTAAATAGCCAACTAGGTAAACCATGGGCTTGGTCTAATGCTGCGCCGAATTCTTCAGTTTCACGTGAAACACGACGTAGAATCGCATTCACGACGCCACTTAAGGCCTCAAAACCTAGTTGTTTAGTCGCTGTTACCGTTTCTGAGATAGCCGCATGTGCTGGTATACGCGTGCAAAGCAGTTGATATAAACCTAAATATAGGCAGCTTTCAACGGTTTCATTGTTGAGTGGTTTAGTCAGAAGAGGGAGAGTAATTGCTTTAAGCGCATGCCATTGGCGTAAAGTGCCTAAAGTCAATTCATGAAATAAGGCCCGATCACGTTCACCAACCAATGAAAGATGTTGGGAAAGAACAGAGGTGAGGGATTGTCCATTCTGAACGGCCAGTAATGTTTTAATCACATGCCCGCGTAAATTTAAATGAGAAGATTGTTGGCTCATGCGAAGATCTGTCCTGGCTGCAATTTTTGACTTTGTAGAATTTGTGCAGCATTGAGCGCTTTACCGCCTGGCCACTGAAGTTGAGTGAGGCAAATCACTTGATGATCACCACACACAACGTGAACACCATCCTGATCGACAGCGATGATTTCACCGACTTGTTGAGTTGATGGAGTGAGTGAAGAAAGTTTCGAATTCCAAATACGTAAATTGTTGGTTTCATCAATAGGAGTGAAAGCTACGGGCCAAGGATTGAAAGCACGGATATTTCGATCAATCGTCACAGCATCATTTGCCCAGTTAATTTGAGCTTCAGCCTTCGACAGTTTATGTGCATATACTGTCAGTGATTCATCTTGAACTTCACGTGTATCTAAATAATGCTTTAAAGTGTCTTCACTTTCTAAAACAGCGAGAGTGGCTTCAGCCCCTTGTTGAGCCAGTTTATCATGTAAGGTTGCAGAAGTATCTTCAGCCGTAATAGGACAGATCGTTTTAAACATCATGTCACCAGTGTCTAGACCAGCTGCCATTTTCATGATCGTAATACCTGTTTCAGTATCACCTGTCGCGATAGCGCGTTGAATAGGGGCTGCACCTCGCCAGCGAGGCAATAAGGAACCATGAATATTCAAGCAGCCGTATTTAGGTGTATCTAAAACGACTTGAGGCAAGATTAAACCGTATGCTGCGACCACCATCACATCAGCATTGAAAGACTTGAGTTCAGCTTGAGCAGCCAAACCTTCCTCAGTCGACGATTTAAAATGTAAAGGTTGGTAAACAGGAATATTGTGCTCAAGCGCCAATTGCTTTACCGCTGACGCTGTTAGTTTTTGTCCACGTCCTGCTTTACGGTCTGGCTGCGTATACACAGCAACAATTTCATGAGAAGTCTTTAGCAAAGCTGCTAATGCACTCGCTGCAAATTCAGGGGTTCCCGCAAAGATGATTTTCACTCAGACACTTCCAAAACAATATAAAGAACATTATATGCCAAAAGCGATTTTCGCCCAAATAAGGTCGTAATTTGAAACGTTTTCATGTGCATTTTGTGCTTAAGGTGTGATTAATAAAATTTATGTATTTTTAAAAAAAGATTCATGAAAGTTTTGTATTACGATTTCAGATAAGGGTTTATAGTAGATCACATCTCTTACATCGATTTAGATCGTTGAGGGCAAATCAGACCTATACGAACAATTGCAAGCAATGGTTAACTGTTAATCAGAAAGCTGTCATAATAGAAGTAAGGTTCAACTGATTTAGCCTTATATTTCAGTATCATTTAGCCAGATTGAATACATATTCATCGAGCTCAGCTTAAGTTGGAAATAAAAATGCCTGACTATCGTTCGAAAACATCAACACACGGAAGAAATATGGCGGGTGCACGTGGCTTATGGCGTGCAACTGGAATGAAAGACGAAGATTTTGGCAAACCAATTATTGCAGTAGTCAACTCATTCACACAATTCGTACCGGGTCATGTGCATCTTAAAGACTTAGGTCAGCTTGTTGCACGTCAGATTGAACAAGCGGGTGGTGTAGCTAAAGAATTTAATACAATCGCAGTAGACGACGGTATTGCAATGGGTCACGACGGAATGTTGTATTCATTACCATCGCGTGATTTGATTGCTGACTCAGTCGAATACATGGTCAATGCACACTGTGCAGATGCAATGGTTTGTATCTCGAACTGCGACAAAATCACACCGGGAATGTTGATGGCGGCAATGCGCTTGAACATTCCTGTTGTGTTTGTTTCAGGCGGTCCAATGGAAGCTGGTAAAGTCCAAATTCGTGGTGGTGAACAAGCGATTGACCTTGTGGATGCCATGATTGTTGCTGCAGATGACAACTATACAGATGAAGAAGTAAAAGCATACGAACGTTCTGCATGTCCAACTTGTGGTTCATGTTCAGGGATGTTTACTGCAAACTCAATGAACTGTTTGACAGAAGCATTAGGTTTATCATTACCGGGTAATGGTTCAACACTTGCAACGCATGCCAACCGTAAAAAACTATTTGAGCGTGCGGGTCAGTTGATTGTTGAAATCACAAAACGCCATTACGAACAAAATGATTACAGCGTATTACCACGCAACATTGCCCCTAAAGCTGCTTATGAAAATGCCATGACTTTAGATATCGCGATGGGTGGTTCTACCAATACAGTACTTCACTTATTAGCGGCTGCGCATGAAGCAGAAGTTGATTTTACAATGGACGATATCGATCGTTTATCACGTAAAGTGCCTGTACTGTGTAAAGTTGCACCTGCGGTTAAAAATGTTCACATGGAAGATGTCCACCGTGCAGGCGGTATCATGTCGATCCTTGGCGAACTAGACCGTGCAGGTTTGTTAGATACTTCTGTACCAACCGTACACGAAAAAACATTAAAAGACGCTTTAGATAAGTGGGACATTATTCGTACTGAAAATGAAGAGGTATATAACTTCTATAAATCAGCACCGGGCGGTGTACCAACACAAACAGCATTCTCACAAGACCGTTATTACACACGTCTTGATGGCGACCGTGAAAATGGCGTGATTCGTAATGCAGAACATGCTTTCTCTAAAGACGGCGGTTTAGCAGTCCTTTACGGTAACATCGCACTTGATGGTTGTATCGTAAAAACGGCTGGTGTAGATGACTCGATTCTGAAATTCAACGGTACAGCACGCGTATTTGAAAGCCAAGATGATGCAGTAGAAGCAATCTTAGGCGGCAAAATCGTAGCAGGTGACGTGGTTCTGATTCGTTACGAAGGTCCACAAGGTGGTCCGGGTATGCAAGAAATGCTGTATCCAACAAGCTACTTAAAATCAAAAGGCTTAGGTAAAGACTGTGCGCTTGTGACTGATGGTCGTTTCTCGGGTGGTTCATCAGGTCTTTCAATTGGTCACGTGTCTCCAGAAGCGGCTGAAGGCGGTGCAATTGCTTTAGTTGAAGATGGCGACCGTATCGAAATTGATATTCCAAACCGTACGATTCACTTAGCAGTTGCTGATGATGTATTGGCTGCGCGCCGTGAAGTACAAGAAGCTAAAGGTTGGAAGCCTGCGAAAGAGCGTCCACGTAAAGTATCTAAAGCACTGAAAGCGTATGCAATGCATGCAACAAGTGCTGCAAAAGGTGCGGTACGTGATATCTAATCTGCTTATAAACTAGATCAATCATGATTCAAAAGCATCCTTCGGGATGCTTTTTTAATCACGAAAAGTTTGAATTTCATCTGAAAGCGTCAATTACATTAATGACAATATTTGATAGAAAGGTCATAAATATTGATCAATTCTCTTTGTCTTGATATAAGTTTTGCTCGCGTTCAAACTTTTTTAGTTTTTAGAAAAAGCGATGAATTTGATACTTTGATCACATAATTTACCAGTAAAATCATCTGAGGCACATCTCATGTCACTGTTACGCCGTTGGTTTGATCCGCTACGATCGAGTTGGTTTTATCAGAAACCAAATCGTCAAGAGGTCTTGTCAACTGAGCAGGGTTTAACGATCTATCTTCGTTTAGATGATGTGTATAGTTATCTTGCAGTCCAGCAATTGGCACAATTAAATGACATTTTAAAAGATGAAATTAAGCCTTTAAAAATTGTTATCTCAGATACTGCTGCTGAAGCTCCAAATGATATGAGTCCTGAAGAGTGGCAAGATTACAGTCTACGTGATGCCCAAATTTTAGCGTACCAGCATCGTTTCGGATTCGATAATGAAAAGCCTGAAATACCAAGTGCTGAAGCGATTCAACAGGCAGAAACGATTTTACGAAATACCCCATTAACAGGTGAAAATTTTCTCTATTTATTGGAAGATGTCTTCCATATGTTGTGGCAACAGCAGTATGGAAAATTACGTACTTTGTATGTCATGGCCAGTCGACATCGAAAAGAACAACAAATCGCTGAGCGAACTTTTGATCACACGCCAGTTTTAGCAAGTTTTTTTGAGCTCGGTAATCGTCGGTATCATGTGGTAGATGATTTATTAAGATTGACCCGCCGTTTAAAACAACAAAGACTCTTGACCGGTAATCCTATTTTTCTCATCAATCATATTGAGTGGCGGGAACACCTAATGAATGATGCTGAAGAATTATCTGAGATTCAGGCGATGAATCCTGAGTTAGACCTCTATATTGCATTAGAAGATCCGATCTCTTGGTTATTATTAGCTTATATTAAAGAGGAACTTGCCGATTATTACGATATCCAACTTACCGTTTATCCATTGCAATATCAGGGACGAGATTTATTTGATTGGAGTTTGGCAACGCGTTTATCTAAACGAACAGAAGTAAAATTTACGCCGTTTTGCCGACCGACTCAGCAGGCGACATATGAAATAGCACGATTGTTTTACAGTGTGCCTGAGGATCAACGTCTTGATGCAATGTATGAAATCTTGCAGGCTGTATGGAGTAAAGGTAAAGATCTATCGTATCGACCTCATATTCAAGCCTTAAAACAGAGCTTGAATATCACGACGCTCACTGAAGAGTCGATCAGTCAAAAGCTGGAAGAAAATCAATTACTCTGTGAGATGAAATCACAACCTGATTTACCAGTGCTTGAGCTTCGTATCGATGGAAAGAGTTATGTGTTTAATAGCTTATATCGTGTATGGATGATTGAAAGTATTTTCAGTAATGTGTTAGAACAAAAGTACAAAAGTGAAAATGAATCTGAACACAGGGATACCGAATCAATTGAAAATCAATAAAGAAAAATGCGAAACCCTTCAGCAAGCTCGAGCACAGATAGATTCAATTGATCAAGCCATAACAGAATTAATTGGTTTACGCCAATATTATGTAGATCAGGCAGTTCGTTTTAAAAGAACTATACAAGATGTACAGTCACCTGAACGTGTTGAAATAGTGATTGAAAAAATACGTGAATTGGCTACAAAGAATGGTGTGGATCCATTACTGATGGAAAAAATATATCGAGAGATGATTCAACACTTTATTCAAAGAGAGTTAAAAGAAATACGACCATAACAGTCGGAATTCTTAATAAGAATGAGGAACTTAGTTTCCTCTTTTATTCATTGAAATTTACAAAATATATAGCCGATTTGTGAACTAGTTCAACAAAGCTT
Source organism: Acinetobacter sp. Ver3 (assembly GCF_000632455.1). Taxonomy (GTDB): domain Bacteria; phylum Pseudomonadota; class Gammaproteobacteria; order Pseudomonadales; family Moraxellaceae; genus Acinetobacter. The sequence continues at coordinate 1,805 of NZ_JFYL01000098.1, read as the reverse complement.
AGTGTTACAAAAAATAATATTAAGTTAATATTTGGATACATCACTTTTTAGACTGACGGTCGAAGGCGCTATGGATACCCAGTTACAATTAGAAAAAATAGTCAAGGATCTTGAAAACTATAAAGTAGCCATTGATGCACATTCAATTGTAGCCATAACAGATGCACGTGGCGTCATTACTCATGTCAATGAGAAGTTTTGTAATATCTCACAGTATTCTTATGAAGAGCTGGTCGGATCAACACATAAAATTATTAATTCAGGCTATCACCCGAGAAGTTTTTTTAAATATATGTGGAAAGCCATTTCGAGTGGAGAAATTTGGAAAGGCGAAATTTGTAACCGAGCTAAAAATGGTTCTTTATATTGGGTTGAAACCACGATTGTGCCGCTTAAAGATAATAATGGCGTTTTACAAAACTATATCTCCATTCGAACTGATATCACACAGCTAAAAAATTCCGAAGACCATGCACGTTATATGGCATTACATGATGAATTAACGGGATTGCCTAACCGCCGTTTTATGCAAGAACGCATGTTGGAGGTGATTGAATCATGTAAACAAAATGGTACACATAGTGCACTCATGATGTTGGATTTGGATAACTTCAAAAATATTAATGACACGTTAGGACACGATCGTGGAGATGACCTACTCAAAATGGTCTCGGTGCGCCTTATAGAGTGTGTGGCACAGCAGAATGCAATTGTCCGTCTTGGTGGAGACGAGTTTTTAATTATTCTTTCAGACCTAAGTTCTGACGAGTCAGCGGCAAATCAAGAAGTAATGCAAATTGCTGACAAAGTTCGAGCTGCATTGAATGAACCTTTTATATTAAAAGATCAAAAAATTCATACCAGTTCTAGTATCGGAATTTTTATCTTCCGTAACTCAGAATTACCGAAGAATGAATTACTTAAATATGCTGACATGGCGCTGTATCAAGCTAAAGAGAATGGTAAAAACTGCATTTGTATGTTTGATCCTGAAATGGAACAAAGCGTTATCGCTAAAGCTGCTTTATTAAATGATTTAAGATTAGCGTTATTGCGAGATGAGTTCCAACTCTATTATCAGATTTTAGTAAATCGTGAAGAGGAAGTGATTGGGTATGAGGCCTTGCTACGTTGGAGTCATCCTGAACACGGTTTGATTTTACCAGGTCGATTTATTGAAGAAGTGGAGAAAACTGATCTCATACATGATGTTGGTAATCGTGTATTAGTATTAGCATGCCAACAGTTAAAAGATTGGAGCCAATACCCAGAATCTTCAAACTGGACGATTTCAGTCAATATTAGTGTCGAACAATTCCGTAAGACTGACTTTGATAAAAATGTGCTTCGGATTATTGATGAAGCAGGAATTGATCCAACATTATTACGTTTAGAACTCACTGAAAGCATGTTCTATACCGATATGCATAACTCAATTGAGAAAATGAAAAAGCTCATCGAGCGTGGATTAAGATTCTCTATGGATGATTTTGGAACAGGATATTCTTCATTGAATTACCTCAAAATGCTTCCACTGGATCAACTCAAAATTGATCGTTCATTTGTAGAAAATATTGTCGGTAATCCACGTGATATTGCTATTGTGAAAACGATTATTGATTTAGCACAAATTCTTGATCTGAATGTGGTGGCAGAGGGTGTAGAAACTGAAGAGCAGTTCCAAGTTCTAAAAGAAAATGGTTGTAATACGTTTCAAGGCTATTATTTTGGTCGACCTAAACCCATTGAAAAAAAATCTTAAAATACTTAATTAGAATAAAAAATTAAAAAAGAGAGCATTAAGC
>NZ_JFYL01000097.1 GCF_000632455.1 Acinetobacter sp. Ver3 | reverse complement strand
TAGTGTCAGTAACAGACTAAAATGCTCGCCTTCAAGTACATTCAACAACGTCATAAATACAGCAATACACATTGCATCATTGAAAAGTGATTCACCCTCCAATTTCACCATTAGATGATGTGGTGCACGTACAGAACTGAGTACCCCTTTGATTCCGATTGGATCTGTAGCACCTAAAGCAGAACCGAGTAATAAAAGTACGAGTATTGGTACAGGGTTACCAATCAAATATTGAAATCCAAATAATAATCCACCAAACAATGCTGCACACAAAACCAAAGCAATAGTGGCAAGAATACTAATTGGCTTCCAATATACTTTTAAATCAGACACTTTAAATTTCAATGCCGACGATGTAAGAATGAAGCAAATAACACCATTTACGAGAAAATCATAAAAATCAATATGACGTACTGCTTCTTCAATATTCGCCAAATTAATGGTGATAAAACGATTATCCCCTAATAAATTGGCGGCCCATTGTAGAATAAAGACAAAAATTGCTGAAACAATTGGCACCCCTATCGCTTGGGGAAAACCTAGAATTCGTTTATTGAATATGGTGGTGGCAATTGAGAGGGCAAAAACCACTGTAAATACTTGGAGAAAAAAAAAGTTGCCCATTTTGCACTCTATGATATGTTTTATTTAAATGAGATCATTTAAATTTTAAATGAAAAAACTATAGCCATTTATTTATTTTATATAAAGAATGATTACTCGCAATCCCTTTTTTTTAAAGATGTGTAGCCTTCCTAATAAATTATTCCATTAGCAGGCTACATGTTTTAACTTTGCAAAAAAATCAATCGATTCTGCTTGGTAGATTTAGATTGAGGCATTGAATGTATCACATTGATTCACATCACCTGTTTTCATGCCACGATCGAACCAATACATTCTTTGTTGGCTTGTGCCGTGGGTAAAGCTATCAGGAACCACATGTCCTCTAGCCTTTTTCTGAAGATAATCATCACCAATCTTATGTGCGGCATCCATTGCCTCTTCAACATCACCTTGCTCCAAGAATTGAGTTCGTTGATGTGTATCTTTTGCCCACACACCAGCTAGACAATCAGCTTGCAGTTCCAAACGAACTGATAATTGGTTCCCTTGAGCTTCAGTAGCTCGTTGTCTAGCTTGTTGGACTTGAGTTGAAATACCTAAGAGATTTTGAATATGATGTCCGACTTCATGCGCAATCACATAAGCTTGTGCAAAGTCACCAGCAGCATTTTGTGTAGATAATTCTGATTGATTTCTTTCACCCGATATACCCATTTGCTGACGCATATCTTTAAAAAAATCAGTATCAATATAGATTTTTTGGTCTGCAGGACAATAAAATGGCCCCATCGCTGACTGAGCTGTTCCACAGCCTGAATTGACTACACCACTAAACATCACAAGTTTCGGTGCTTGGTATTGCATTCCCTGTTTTTGAAAAACGGTGGTCCATGTATCTTCAGTATCAGCGAGTACCGTACCAACAAATGCCGCTGTTTCTTGTTGCTCGGGTGTTGGGTTTTCAATCCCTATCGCTTGTTGCTGATTATTAGAAGTCACTTGTTTAGTTGCCTGATAGGCTTGTTGTGGATCAACCCCAAAAAATTTCCAAGCAACAAATGCAACAACTAAACCGAGAATACTAATTCCACCAGCTTTAGCCCCACCACCTCCACGGCGATCTTCTAAATTACTACTTACTCTCCGGCCTTTCCAACGCATAATCTCAGCCCTTTTTTAATCATATAACATCTTATAATACGTTATTTCACCAAACTCTAAACTTTTCTAGCGTTCCAAAGTTTTTGTATTCCTGAAACAACGACCAAAACAATAAGTCCTGCAATAAAACCTATGACAAAGTTTAAGAACGTCGGGGTTAAAGCACCGATGATACTGCCTACATTTGGAATATGTTCAATATAATCGACTGAATCTTCAGTAAAGTGATGAAATAATGGGATGGTATGATTAATAATACCACCACCGACCAAGAACATCGCGATTGTTCCGACAATGGTTAGTGTCTTCATAAGTTTAGGTGCAAAAGCAAGTAAGCCCTGACCAATTCTTTGTTTCAATGTAGACGTTTGTTTGACGAGATAAAATCCCAAATCATCAATTTTAACAATCATAGCAACTAAACCATAAACACCAATCGTCATTAAAATTGCGATGACTGACAAGACTGCAACCTTTATTCCAAAAGTAGCTGCTGCAACTGTACCCAATGAAATCACGATAATTTCAGCAGATAAAATAAAGTCTGTTCGTATCGCGCCTTTGATTTTATCTTTCTCAAAAGTTGCTAGATCTACATTTAAGTTTTCGAGTTCTTTTTCGGCCTGTTCAGATGTTTTAGCTTTTTTATGGTGTAATGAGTGAATTACTTTTTCTACACCTTCATAACATAAAAATAATCCACCTAACATCAATAATGGATTTATAAGCCAAGGTGCAATCACACTAATTAATAATGCTAATGGAACCAAAATTAATTTATTAACAAATGAGCCTTTTGCAACAGACCAAACGACAGGCAATTCACGGTCGGCTTTCACACCACTAACTTGTTGAGCATTGAGTGCTAAGTCATCACCCAATACACCGGCCGTTTTTTTTGCAGCCATTTTACTCATCAGCGCAACATCATCAAGAATGGTGGCTATATCATCTAATAGCACCAATAAACTATTTGCCATTATTGTTATCCTTCTTTGTTTTTTGGAATTTTATTCTTCTATTTCAATTTATTCTGTATCAACATTATTAATACTATCTCAAATAAGGCGTTTTTAATTCGAATCTTTCGATGCTTTATGCTGACATAAAAAAAAATAATGCCGTACAATATTGCGAAATTTTAAAAATTCAGCCCTAGTGTTGATGACTTTGGTATAGAAAATGAGTAATCAAGATAATCGCCCTGTTATTTTGACAGGTGACCGTCCAACTGGACAACTTCATTTAGGCCACTTTGTCGGTTCTTTACGTTCACGAGTAGGTTTGCAAGATTCCCATCACCAACATCTATTATTGGCTGATGCACAAGCTTTTACAGACAATGCTGATAACTTCGAAAAAGTTAGACGTAATATTATTGAAGTTGCAACTGACTATCTCGCTGTTGGGATCGACCCGACAAAAACAACAATTTGCGTTCAATCAAGCTTGCCAGCTTTGAATGAGCTGACAATGCTTTATTTAAACTTTGTCACAGTTTCAAGACTAGAACGAAATCCTACGATTAAGTCTGAAATACAAATGCGTGGGTTCGAGCGTGACATCCCAGCTGGATTCTTATGCTATCCAGTTGCTCAAGCAGCTGATATCACTGCTTTTAAAGCATCGATTGTGCCCGTGGGTGAAGACCAAATTCCAATGATTGAACAAACAAATGAAATTGTTCGTCGTTTAAATCGTCAGATTGGTCAAGAGCTTTTGCCTGAATGTAGAGCACTGCTATCGAATGTTGGTCGATTACCAGGATTTGATGGTAAAGCTAAAATGTCTAAATCATTGGGCAATACAATTGTCTTAGATGCTTCTGATAAAGACATTAAAAAAGCTGTAAATGCAATGTATACAGATCCTAATCATCTTCGTATTGAAGATCCAGGTCAGGTGGAAGGTAATGTTGTATTTACTTATTTAGATGCTTTCGATCCAAATCCAGAAGAAGTAGCAGAGCTTAAAGATCACTATCGTCGTGGTGGTTTAGGTGATGGTACAGTCAAAAAACGCCTTGAAGGTGTTCTAAAAGAGTTGATCACGCCTATTCGTGAACGTCGTATGGAGCTTGCTAAGGATCCTGATTATATTATGGATATCTTAAAAACTGGTACTGACAAATGTCGTGATATTACGCAAGCAACATTGGATGAAGTTAAAGCTGGATTAGGTGTTTTTAAATTTTAATCCCTAAAAAATAAGCACACTTAAAGCCGCATCACATTGCGGCTTTTTTATGGCTACTTATTAGCCTATTTAAAATTAACCTTCAATTAAACTTATTAACGTAATCTTACACGTTTTAACCCGACTACCAATGAGTTGCTAAATGAAATTGAATATCATTTAATTACTGTTATGAATACCCCCAAAATTCATAACATTTCTCCTTAACCGAAACTGTGTAAGCAGATTCGTTGTTCTGCGCAGTGATCACCCCAATCACTGCGTATTTTTTTATGTTGAATCCATTCAAAATGAAATCAATATTATATAATTGATAATTACGTCACTTTATTTTATTATTTTGATTAAAATTTGATAAAAATTCTAATATCTATAAGAGACTACCCATGTGGGACATGTTTATAAATCCGTCGAACCTATTCTTCAGTATTAGTATCTGCTTGATGTTTTTTATAGGCATTCTTGAAGTCTTTCTATTAATAACAGGTCTCAGTAGTCAAGGATTTTTAGAGCAATTTCTACCTAGTTCATTAGATTCTTCTCCTGAAATGATCGTTGACCATCAATCTAGTATTTGGATTCAATTTTTAGATTGGCTTTATCTTGGACGTATTCCTGTATTAATTTGGCTGATCATCTTTCTCACGACCTTTTCAATTGTTGGCTTCTTAGCCCAATCTATCATCCATCATGTATTTGGATCATTTTTAACAGTCTGGCTCATTACTCCACTGGTACTTGTGGTCTGTATGCCATTCGTACGGCTATTCTCAAGATGGATAGTAAAGATCATCCCTAAAGATGAAACCACAGCAATTCATAGCGACGATTTAATTGGACTTCGAGCAGAAATCATTTTAGGCACTGCTCGACTGCACTATCCTGCGCAAGCAAAACTCAAAGATCGCTTTGGTCAAACACATTACATTTTGGTCGAACCTGAAGCTGACGAAATATTCGTACAAGGTCAGCAAGTCTTACTTACACAACGTAGTTTCAAAGGCTTTCAAGCAATTTCACAATAAATCAACTTAGAGAAAAAAATGTTTAGTTCAAGTTTTTATCAAATTATTATAATTGCAGGACTTATTCTCATTGCACTGGTTGTCATCGGAACCATTATTGCACGACTATATAAACGCTCTAGCAAGGAAGTTTCATTTGTCAGAACTGGATTTGGTGGGGAAAAAGTTATACTAGGAGGTGGTGCAATTGTACTTCCTGTTTTACATGAAGTCATTCCTGTCAATATGAATACCCTTCGCTTAGAAGTTAAACGTGCAGCTGATCAAGCCTTGATTACGCGTGATCGAATGCGTGTAGATGTGATGGCTGAGTTCTATGTTCGTGTTAAGCCAACAGCTGAATCGATTGCTACCGCAGCACAAACTTTGGGTCAAAAAACCATGTCACCAAATGAATTAAAAGATTTGGTTGAAGGTAAATTTGTAGATTCCCTGCGTGCAGTAGCAGCAGAAATGGCTATGGAAGAGTTACATGAAAAACGTGTCGATTTCGTACAGAAAGTTCAACAAGTTGTTTCAGAAGATCTGTTCAAAAATGGTTTAGAACTCGAAACTGTATCTTTAACAGGACTTGATCAGACCAGCTTTAAATTTTTTAACGCCAAAATGCATTTGATGCAGAAGGTTTAACAAAATTAACAGAAACTATTGAAGATCGTCGAAAAAAACGTAACGATATTGAACAAGATGCTGACTTAGCCATTAAAGCGAAAAATTTAGAAGCTGAACAAGCACGCCTTCAAATCCTGCGTGAAGAAGAATACGCAAAGATGCAACAAGAGCGTGAAATTTCGATTCGAAAAGCTGAACAACTTGCTGAAATTGCAACACAAGAAGCTGCCAAAAAACGTGAGGCAGAAGAAGCACAAATCGCTGCAGAACGTGAAATTGAATTAAAACGTATTTCAGCTGCACGTGATGTCGAAAATCAAAATATTCAAAAAGCACAAATTATTGAACAAGCGCAAGTAGAACAAAAGAAAACCATTGAACTTGCGGAACAAGATCGCGCAATCGCGATTGCCGAGAAATCTCGTGCTGAATCTCAAGCCAAAGCACTTGCTGACCAAGCTCGTGCGCAAGCAGTGAAAGCCGAGGAAGAAGTTGTGACTGTTCGTGAAACACAGCGAGCTGAGCGTATTAAAGCGGTTGAACTTGTTGCTGCAAAACAGGCTGCAGAAACTGATGCTATTTCAATTACTGTGGCTGCCGAGGCATCAAAACAAGCTGCTGTAGATGAGGCTGAAGCTGTGCGTACTGCGGCTGAAGCAGAAGCAGAAAAAGTTCGCCTAAAAGCTAAAGGTGAAGCTGATGCTAAAATTTTATTGGCTCAAGCTTTAGAAAAACAATACCAAGTCGATGCTGAAGGGACACGCGCAGTCAATGAAGCAAATAATATCTTGTCGAGCGAACAAGTTGAGATGCAAATTCGTTTGGCACTTTTGAAGTATTTGCCTGAAATCATCCGTGAAAGTGTTAAACCAATGGAAAATATTGATGATATCAAGATATTACAAGTGAATGGTCTTGGTGGCATTACTGGCGCCACAACTTCAGCTGATCAATCAGATCAATCACAATCCGTTGCACTTTCAGATCAAGTGGTGAATAGCGCACTTAGATATCGTTCGCAAGCACCTCTTATTGACAGCTTAATGAGTGAACTTGGTATTCAGGGTGGGGACATCAACGGTCTAACACAAAACCTAAAACCTAACTCCAATTAATGATAAAAGCCCTGATTTTCAGGGCTTTTATTCGCTTTACTGCTAGCTATTGCTGTTCTTATTATTTTTAAGATAACAAATATTATTTTAGGATTGATCAGTTTTCCTTATCCGACGATCTCATGCATTTTTCTTTTACTCCTGCTTTAGCAATTGATGCAGTCACCTTATGACATTATGTATCTTTATTCTAGGCGCAATTTTTGCTGGATTTATTCAAGGACTCACAGGTTTTGCCTTCGCTCTTATTGCGATGTCTTTTTGGGTATGGATTCTACCGCCTCAGATCACCGCCCCCTTGGTCGTTTGTGCATCACTATGGTGTCACATCATTTCAATGTATAAAGAACCAAGAACCTTTATAAAGCCTTCTATCGTTTGGGTCTATATTATCGCTGGCTTAATTGGAGTACCTTTGGGTACTTTTTTGCTTCATTATATCAATGCAGACACGTTCAAATTACTACTTGGGATATTTTTATTAATTTGGTGTCCACTCATGTTCTTTAATCCGCAACTACATTGCTTAAAAGATACAGGACTCAAGATGGACGGCTTGATTGGTTTTTTGGGTGGAATTTTAGGTGGGCTCGGTGGATTCTGTGGTGCAATTCCCTCGGCTTGGGTGATGCTTAAACAACTTCCTAAACATGAGCAACGCAACATTCTTCGACATTTTAATTTTGCCATCCAACTGTTTACTTTGATCATCTATTTATTTAACCAGACCATTAACGTGAATCACTTGTCTTATTTGTGGATTTTAATCTTTGCAGTTAGCCTACCTACGATCATTGGTGCAAAAATTTTTTATCAAATATCTGAGCAAAAATTTAAATCGATTGTCTTAACTTTATTGTTTTTTTCAGGCTTTATTTTAACCTTAAACGCAATTTTCTTTTATTAAAAAAGGCAGATTGTTCTGCCTTCTCCATATCTTAACTGTTGTGCGAATATCTTTGGTCAACGCTAAATTTTTCTGGGAATTTAGCTGAAATCTTTGAATAAAATTCCATAATTTCTGCCATATCCACTTCTATATCTCCAGTAGGATAAATAATTTTACCTACACCACATTTTTTTTGACTGTAATCCATATATGCTAAAGCGATTGGGACATTCGCTGTAATTGCCACATGGTAAAAACCCGTTTTCCATTTTTCTTGTTTTGACCTTGTTCCCTCGGGCGTCACCAACATGACCAATTTTGGATGATCTTTAAAAAGATCTGCCATTAATTGCACCATGCTAGGTCTTTCTTCTCCCTCTTTCTTTGGTCGGCGATTAATTCCGATCCCTCCCATAGCCCGGACAAAAGGACCAAATGGAAACTTCATATAGCTGTCTTTAATTGTAATTCTGACATTTACACCTAAAGCTTTGAGCGCTAATCGCGCATATAAAGCATCCCAGTTACTGGTGTGTGGTGCAGCAATCATGACGCATTGGTCTAAATCTAAAGGCCAATGGTTATCAATTTCCCAACCTAATGCATTTAAACTCTTTTCAGCAATTTTTTCAAACATATAAATATACAGATGTAAATTTTCGGGATTGTAACAGCTTTGGCATTACTTTTATTCAAAATATGTATTAGGTTTTACTATCGCTGTTTTTCTATCTATACATCAATTAAATTGGCTCATGTATTTAGTTAAATAATTTCATT
>NZ_JFYL01000096.1 GCF_000632455.1 Acinetobacter sp. Ver3 | reverse complement strand
ACAAACGCATTTCGTATAAGGTGTATTATGTTAATTTTAGAGATTTTAACTATTTATATTTTAAATATAAGTTAATAATCCCCCTAGAATTCCACCAGCTAATACAACGAACCATGGTGGCAGTTTCCAAAACATTAAAGCAATCAACGCTATTAATGCCATACAGAAATTTTGAGATTTATAAATACTACTTGTCCATATTGGCTGATAAAGAGCTGCTAATAAGATTCCTACCACCGCAGCATTGATAGAATATAATGCAGCTCTCATATGTGTATTATTACGCATACGCTCCCAAAATGGTAGAATTCCAAATACTAAAAGAAAAGACGGTATAAAAATAGCTAATAGACAAATTAAGCCTATTACCCAATTCGAAAAGCTTCCTTCCATTGATGCACCAAGAAATGCAGCAAATGTGAATAGAGGACCAGGTACTGCCTGAGCGAGACTATATCCGGCTAGGAATGTATCGTTATTTAGCCATCCAGTTGAAACAATCTCACTTTGTAATAGAGGCAGAACTACATGCCCACCTCCAAAAACTAAAGATCCTGCACGATAGAAAGCATCTATTAATGAAATTATTTGATTTGGAAAAAGAACGTTTAGGAAAGGTAATCCAATTAATAAGCTGAAAAATATAGCTAACCAAGACCATCCAGCCCGTGTCGTTATAGATACAGGTAATGAATTATGAGTTATTACAGTATTTTGCTTAAATACTAGTAATCCAATCATCCCTGAAATAATAATTGCTAATACTTGTCCCCAAATTGACGGAATAAGAAGGACGAAGCAAGCTGTAAAAGCCATAATCGTAATACGAGGAGGATCTGGACAAAGACTACGAGCCATTCCCCAGAGGGCTTGTATTACAACTGCAACTGCAACTATTTTTAAGCCCTCTAATACACCTGCAAGTTGACTATTGTCGTAATAAGTTAATCCTACTGCAAATAGAATCAAAACAATTGCCGAAGGTAATGTAAAACCAACCCATGCTGCTAACGCTCCCATATAACCTGAACGATAAAAGCCAATAGCAATTCCCACTTGACTGCTAGCAGGCCCAGGCAAAAATTGACAAAGAGCAACTAAGTCTGCATAGCTACTATCACTAAACCACTGTCTGCGTATCACAAATTCTTCACGAAAATATCCTAAATGAGCAGCTGGACCTCCAAAAGAAGTTAGTCCGAGACGCAAGAAAATCAGGAAAATAGTAAAAAAACTATAAGTATTAGAAATCATAAAAAGTTAGGATCAAGAAATAGAAAAGGAACACTAAAATATTGATTAACCGTTATTGATTCTGAAAAAGATAACGATCTATGTCTTAGATTTTAATATGATTGTAGTTACTTAAATATGAAATATTGAAAAGCATTTGAGCTTAAGTCTCGAATAATTGGCTTATTTCTGCTCTAGTGTAACCACGTTCTTTAAAGATCAAAATAATTGCTTTTCGATAGTTCTCACAATGAGCAGTTTTATACTTATTAATTAATTGGATTTCGGAATTAAGCTCGAGGTCATTTTTTATCGTCAATACTTCCGTAGAGACTTTATTAAAAATCTTGAAATTAAACATACAGGCGCTCTTTATCAATATTGTAGCGGCCCGACTACAACAAACACCTGCCTCAGCTTAGCTAGACACCCTTGGGCGCAAGGATTACAAATTCAGCAGGATTCTGCAAGCTTTACCCAATTGAAAGCATTATTATTCATCTAAATACCCGGCCATTTAACATAATGGCGGTTATACGAAATTAGCATGTAAGCCCAAAGTAGAAATGTCCGGTTTCTCCAAAGTAAAAATGTCCGCTTTTAGAATATGCACTTTTGCAATTTTCTTAGCGGACGGTTTGATATGTTGGTGTCTATGTCGGATAAAGAACTTAAACGATTGTCGGTCTTGCAGGAAATCTGTGATCAACGCATAACCCAGTCCCAAGCTGCTCAGCTACTGCATATTTCAGAGCGTCAGATCAGACGTTTATTGCAAAAATACAAAGCTCAAGGCCCAGCTGCATTAGCCCATGCCGGTCGTGGTCAAATCAGCAATTCCAGGCTTCCTGAAGAGCTCAGACTCAAGTGCCTCAATATTGTTTCTGATCAACTGCATGGTTTCGGACCCACTTTAGCGCATGAAAAGCTCACCACCGTTCATGGCTTTGATATTTCAGTGGAAACACTGCGTTCCTGGATGATTGCTGCCGATTTATGGATTCCTCGCGCCAAGCGTCTGAAACGCCCGTATCAGCCTCGTTATAACCGGGACTGTTATGGTGAACTGATCCAAATCGATGGCTCACACCATGACTGGTTTGAAGGACGCGCTGCTAAATGCTGTCTGCTGGTGTTTATCGATGATGCTACAGGAAAATTGCAGCATTTACGCTTCTGTGAGTCAGAATCAACCTTTGACTATATGATTTCAACACGCTTATATGTCGAACAGCACGGTAAGCCTTTAGCGTTTTACAGCGACAAACATTCAGTCTTTAGAGTGAATCAAAGCAGCAAGAAAGACACCAAGATTACCCAGTTTGGACGTGTACTCAACACCCTGAATATCGATATTATCTTCGCTAATTCACCACAGGCCAAAGGCCGTGTAGAACGAGCCAATAGAACGCTTCAGGACCGTCTGATCAAAGAAATGCGTCTGGAAGGCATCAGTTCGATTGCCGAAGCCAATGCCTGGCTACCCTGCTTCATTGAGCAGTTCAATCAGAAGTTTGCCAAGATGGCCTTTAATCCCAAGGATCTACACCGGACTGTCACTGAAACAGCCGAAGAATTAGATGATATTTTTACCTGGCGTGAACCCCGCAGAGTCACGAATAGCCTGACGATCACTTATGATAAATGCGTATATCTCCTGGAAAACACGGAAGAAAACCAAAGATTGATTGGCAAGTATCTTGAGTTTCTGGAATACCCGGATAGTACAGTCGCGATTGAATATCAGGGAAGAAAAATCAATTACAGCATCTTCGATAAATTAAGTCAGCTCAACCAGCGAGAGATTGTTGAGAATAAACGTTTGGGTTCTGTATTAGCCCATATTCAACAGCAGCATGAAGAACTAGAACAACAAAATAAACGCAATCGTTCTCAAAAGATGCCAAGCAGACGTGCACAGAAAACAGTAATCAAAGAACGAAATCTGAATCCTGTGCTTGACTTGGAAATGTCTGTATAGGACATTTCTATTTGGTTATTAGGTAGGACATTTCTACTTAGGAATAACAAAAAAAACCTGGGCACCAACCCAGGTCTAAAATTTAAAAAACAGATAAATATCAGTGCAATAAACTCATTTTTCTAATTTCGCATAAGGTGTATTATGTTAATTTTAGATTTACTAAAACTATTTTTTGAGAACTAGGCTGTTATGGGAACTGTAAAGCTCAAATCTTCTGATGAAGTTTTTCAATTAAAAATTAGTCTGCTAGGTAGTGATCCTGAAATCTGGAGAACTATTCAAATTTCATCGGCAGCTACTTTAACTAGGCTCCATAAGGCAATTCAATCTGCTTTTGATTGGGAAGATAGCCATTTACATGAATTCACGACTATTAAGCATGAAAAGATCAATAAAAGACAAAAATTGAAAGAAGTTCTACGTGTAGGTAAAAAAATTATATATACATATGATTTTGGCGATTGTTGGGAACATTTGATTACTGTAGAAAGCAGACAATCTCCTGATTTAAATAAAAAATATCCATGTTGTATAGATGGTCAAAATCATGCTCCATTTGAAGATATTGGAGGAATTTTTGGATATCTTGATATTTTAGATGCATTACAAGACCCCAAACATCCAAGATATGACGATTACATGCAAATTATCGAGGATGAAATAGGAGAGATAGAGTTTGATCCGACCTACTTTAATTCACATGATATTAAGTTTTAAACCTGATTTAACATAAGGGCTGTTATACGGAATTGCAACTAAATATAGTTGCAATTATTATTTAAAAGTAACTATACTTAGTTGCAATAGCAGTAGGGCTGAAGTATGGGTAAAACGGAAAAGTTACTGGAAAAATTTGGAAATTCAAAAAATACATTTCCGTATAAAGATTTAGTCGTTTTACTGAATCAGCTCGGCTATGAAAAATTTGAAATGGTAGGCTCTCGTGTCCGTTTTTTTAATACGAAAACTGAACACATGATTTTACTGCACAGGCCACACCCTGAAAATGAAATCAAAGGTGGGGCTTTGAAATCTGTAAAACAGGCACTCAAGCAGGAGGGATTTTTATGAGCTATTTAAAATACAAAGGTTATCTAGGTACAATTGAACCTGATCTTGAAACAGGTGAGTTATTTGGAAAGCTTGCATTTATCCGTGATCTCATCACTTATGAAGCAGAAACATTAAAAACTCTTGAACAAGCTTTTCAGGAATCTGTCGATGGATATTTAGAGTCTTGTGCTGAATTAGGTAAAAAACCCGATCAGCCATTCAAAGGTACATTTAATGTCCGTATTAGTCCTGAGTTACACCGTAAAGCTGTTTTAGCATCAAGTGATAATTCTCTTAATGCTTTTGTAAGCGATGCGATTCAAGAGAAATTAATGCGTTTAGGTGCTTAATTTATTGAAGCCTAGATTGACATCTAAAAATTGAAAAAAATTAGTAAAAAAGGGAGCTTACAGCTCCCTTTTTTGATTTCGCATAAGGTGTATTATGTTAATTTTAGAGAAACTACTAAATTATATTGAGTTGTAAATATTTGAAATTCCGTTAAGATATTTTGGATTAAATTCTATTCCTAGATAGCATTCGTGTTGACTCATCTCTCCAAAAAACTTTGGTTTTGTTTTCTTATGGTTTTTGCCATAGGATGGAGTAGTGTGTCTGTTGCATCAGTAAAGATAATGCATATCAATATGCAAACTGAAATGAGCCAAGATCATTGTTTAGATCAAGCACAGCAAGTCACTCAACATGGTATTAATCACGAAGTACAGACGAATACCGATTGCCATAATCATTTAGCTCTTAATCAGAATATAGATCACAAAAAGTGTCAGGAATGTTCTAGCTTATCCTGCCAGACACAGATCTCATGTCTTCATTCTTTGCAAAGCTCGCTAGATCCCCTAGATACCTTCTATTCTATAGATCAGCCTAATTTTTATTACCCCAACCAATATCTAAATGGGTATTGGCAAGAAATTTTACGTCCCCCTAAAGCTTAACCAATTTTTTTAAAATTTATTTATTTTTCAAAAATTAAGGTTAAGTTATGTCTCATAAAATTAGTTCGTACCTATTAGCAGGTATTTGTTTTGCATCGTCGCCTTTGGTTTTTGCCGAAGTGCGTGAATATCAGCTTGTTATTGATGAAGCAGTGGTCAGTCCAACTGGAAAGCCTGTAAAGCGCATTACCGTAAATGGTCAATTTCCTGCGCCTTTGCTTGAGTTTGAAGAGGGTGATGAAGCCATCATTCGCGTGAAAAATAATTTAAAAAACCAAGATTCTTCTATTCATTGGCACGGACTGTTGTTGCCGGGCATTATGGATGGTGTACCGGGATTTAATGGTTTTAACGGTATTAAGCCTCAAAGCGAGTATGTTTATAAATTCAAGATTCGCCAAAGCGGGACTTATTGGTATCACGCTCATTCTAAAGGACAGGAACAGGACGGCTTATATGGTTCTTTTGTGATTTATCCAAAAGGTAAAACACCATTGGCAGCACATGAAAAAGCTGAACGTGACTATGTGGTGATGTTGTCAGATTTTCATGAAAAAACCAGTGATCAAATTCAGAAAGATCTTAAAATTTCAGCTGAATATTATCAAGATCAGCGTGAAACCTTGGGTGATGTTTGGAAGCAGGTTAAACGTGATGGCATAAAAGCGACATGGTCTGACCGCAAAATGTGGAATCAGATGCGTATGCTAAAAACCGACATGTCGGATGTTACAGGTTATACCTTCCTCATTAATGGCAAAACACCTGAACAAAATTGGACAGGAATGTTTAAACCGAATGAAAAAATTCGCCTACGTTTTGTGAATGCATCTGCGATGTCTTTCTACGATGTCCGTATTCCTAACTTGAAAATGACTGTGGTCAGTGCTGATGGTCAGCCTGTAAAACCTGTTGCTGTGGATGAGTTTCGTATTGGCACAGCTGAAACTTATGATGTGATTGTGGAGCCCAAAGGCGGACATTATCAAATTGAAGCTGAGTCAATTGACCGTGCAGGCTATGCGATTGGTACACTGCACAATGAATTAAATCCTATGACACATGGCATTCATATGCCTGCACCACGTCCACGCTCACTTTTGACCATGGAAGATATGGGACATGGTGGCGGTGATCATGCAGGAATGGATCATTCGAAAATGAACCACGGCAATATGCAAGGCATGGATCACTCGAAAATGGATCATTCAAAAATGAACCATGGCGATATGCAAGGCATGGATCACTCGAAAATGGATCATTCACAGCATGGCACAGCAAAACCACAAGAAAATGATCAAGTGGTTTATGGTTGGGCAAATGCATCTACACCTGCGGGCAATAAAGCCTTGCAATATAGTGATTTAAAATCTTTAGAACCGCAAAAAGATACTCGTGAAGCCAGCAGTGAATTGGTCGTGCGTTTGGGCGGTACTATGGAGCGTTATATTTGGACGATTAACGGTAAAAAATTCAGCGATGCTGAGCCATTAAAAGTGAAGTATGGCGAGCGTATCCGTATCAAATTTATTAATGACAGTATGATGGCGCACCCGATGCATTTACACGGTATGTTTATGCAGTTGGAGAATGGTCAAGAGTCGGTAGATATGCCAAATAAACACACATTGATCGTACCACCGGGTAAAACAGTTACGGCTTTATTAACTGCGGATGAATTGGGTGAATGGGCAATCCATTGTCATTTGTTGTATCACATGAGTGCAGGAATGATGAACAAGTTGATCGTAGCAAATGTTAGCGATGAACAAGTGTCTACAACGCCAATTCAAGGTACAAATTCGACTCAAACTCACCAAGTAACTGAGCAAAAAGGAGCTGGACATGCACATCACTAATTTTGTATTTAAAGCGTTTTTTTCTGTTGCGGTATTGAGTTTAACAAGCTTAAGTTTGGCGCACGAAGGGCATCATTCAACTGCTCAGACTGATGGAAAAAATGTACCATCAATGAATCATCAAGCGATGTCTGAGATGGATCATTCACAGCATTCTCCACAAGAGCATGCACAACACATGCAGATGATGGGGAAAATGAACCATGGTCAGATGAATCATGCACAACATCAGGCAACATCTACGGTTAATCATTTACATCATGTACCAGATGCGAATACTCAGCAGAGTTCGCATTATGATCATCGCTCAGAACACGGTGCGCAAATTTATGCGATTACGACGGTGGATAATAAGTGGTTTGTCAATGAAGATGGCACAGGCGGTTTAAAGTCAGAGTTTGAAACCCGTATTGGCACAGATGAAAATAAGGTTTTTATTAAAGTTCATGCCGATAAAGAAGAATCGCATGATGCACATTATGATGCCAAACTTTTATATAGCCGTATGATTTCAGACTTTTGGGATGCACAGATTGGTGCACGTTATCGCAGTGAAAAAGTTGAACTCGATGATCATCGCAAAGACACCGAAGAAAATGTTGATGCAGTGATTGGCTTACATGGTATGGCACCATATTTCTTTGAAACTGATGCTTATCTCTATGCAGGAGAAGACAGTTATGCGGGCTTTAGTCTAGAAACGGAACGTGATTTTCTGATTACCCAAAAGTTGATTATTCAAACTTATTTAGAGTTGGATGCGATCTTTAGTGATGACTCTAAATATGCGAAAAAAACTGGTTTAAGCACTGCAACCGCAGGGCTTGAAACTCGCTATGAAATCAGTAAAAAGATCATGCCGTATATCGACATTGCCTATGAGTATTCAAAAGGTAATGATGAAACGTCGTGGCAAATAGAATCAAACTCTGAGAAAGGTTGGTTATATGGAGCTGGTGTTAGATTTAGATTTTAATTAATCTAATGATTACTAAATAGCTTCATTTAAATAAAACTCTAGCTCGATGCGGTCGGAAGCAAAATGTTAACTTATTTTGCTTCCTACTATTTAACATAATGGCTGTTATGAGAAGTCGACTTGTAACTCCAAAATAGAAATGTCCGGTTTCTCCAAAGTAAAAATGTCCGCTTTTAGAATATGCACTTTTGCAATTTCGTTAGCGGACGGTTTGATATGTTGGTGTCTATGTCGGATAAAGAACTTAAACGATTGTCGGTCTTGCAGGAAATCTGCGATCAACGCATAACTCAATCCCAGGCTGCTCAGCTACTTCATATTTCAGAACGTCAGATCAGACGTTTATTGCAA
>NZ_JFYL01000095.1 GCF_000632455.1 Acinetobacter sp. Ver3 | reverse complement strand
TAAAATGACACCTGAACAGCTGAAGGGAATAAAGGCTTATATCAATGTTGATATGGTCGGTACAAAAAATCCGAATATTTTGGTTGCTGATGTAGATAAATCTTCATTAAAAGATTTAGAAGCCCAGTTTAAGTCTGCTGGATTATCTGAATCTGACTATAAACCAATGATTGATGGCTTAAAGTCTTTACCTAGTCATCCAGAGGATACTACGCTTGAAGAACATTTAAAATCATTCTTTAAAGCAAAGAACTTAACAATAAAAGAAGACATCACCACTTTAACAGCAAGCGACACAGCACCATTTCTAGGAAAAGTGCCGGTCACATCGATCATTTTATTTAATGAACAAGAACGTCCAGGTGCAAACGATGGCGAAATAATTTTAGATTTTGCACCATGTTATCACCAAGCTTGTGATAGCAAGGATTTAGTTGATCCAAAATCCATGATTATGGCTCTAGAGGCGATTCAACATCTGTTAAAAGTCACCAACACTCAATAGTTGAGATGACTGAAGAATTATTTAGGTGTATCTCATTTGAATTGCATCATAGGGTGCAATTCAATTTTTTTTACTGAATAAAAAAGATTTATTCGTAAACTCGATCGAAAATATGTCTTAAAGCAGTTTTGCTATCTAGCTGAATTTTGCAATACACAGTAGAATATGCGCTCTCTTCAAGTCACATTGTGGCATGGTTCAAAAGACCATCCCGTGGAGCCAAAATCAGCATGTTTATCGTGGCCGGTGCACCAGCACACTCTTCTTTTAAGCAAACGCAACTATTAACTCGTTTACAGTCAATTAGTTCGGTTCAATCAATAGAAAGTCAATGGGTTTATTTATTCGACCAAGCGCTCAACGAGCAACAACAGCAATCCGCTTTACAGCTTCTAAATGATGGTGCGTCATTTGAATTACGCCAAGCAGCCACAGATGAGATTCAAATCTTAGTCACTCCACGCGTAGGCACAATTTCGCCGTGGTCTTCAAAAGCGACCGATATTTTTGCGAACTGCAACACACCGGTTCATCGTCTTGAACGCGGTGTTTTGTTTACTTTGAAGGGTGTAAAAGACGTTTCAAATGAAATTAAGCAAATCCTGCATGACCGAATGACAGAAAGTGTTTTCAATCAAATTGACGATGCTGCTGCTTTATTCACTGAAACTGAGCCAAAACCGCTGAACTCGATTGATATTCTAGGTCAAGGTAAAGAAGCGCTCGTAAAAGCAAACTCTGAATTTGGTTTTGCTTTATCGGATGAAGAAATTGATTACTTAACTGATGCATTTATCAAGTTAGGTCGCAATCCGCATGACATTGAACTCATGATGTTTGCACAAGCGAACTCTGAGCATTGTCGTCATAAAATCTTTGGTTCAGAATGGACAATCGATGGTGAAGTTCAACCATTGTCATTGTTCCAAATGATTAAAAATACCTATAAAGAATCACCTACAGATGTATTGTCAGCATATAAAGACAATGCTTCAGTGATTGTTGGTTTTGATACGCAACGTTTTTATCCGAAAAAAGATGAAAACGGTCATTATGTTTATAAATACAAGAGCCAAGCTGCCCACATCCTAATGAAAGTGGAAACCCACAACCATCCTACAGCGATTGCACCATTTGCAGGTGCGGCAACAGGTTCGGGCGGTGAAATCCGTGATGAAGGTGCAACAGGTCGTGGTGGTAAGCCAAAAGCAGGCTTAACAGGTTTTACAACGTCTAACCTAAACATTCCGGGCTTTGAACAGCCATGGGAAGAAAACTACGGTAAACCATCTCGTATGGCATCTCCACTTCAAATTATGATTGAAGGTCCATTGGGTGGCGCTGCGTTTAACAACGAATTTGGTCGTCCTGCGTTAAATGGTTACTTCCGTACATTCGAGCAAAATGTAAATGGTGATGTAAAAGGTTTCCATAAGCCAATTATGATTGCTGGTGGTTACGGTAACATCCGTCCTGACCACGTTGAAAAAGATGCGATCCAACCGGGCGATTTATTGATCGTGCTGGGTGGTCCTGCAATGCTCATCGGTCTTGGTGGTGGTGCTGCTTCTTCTGTAGATAGCGGTACAATGGGCGAGAGCTTAGACTTTGCTTCTGTACAACGTGAAAACCCAGAAATGGAACGCCGTTGCCAAGAAGTCATTGATACTTGCTGGCGTATGGAAGACCACAACCCAATCGTGTCTGTACATGACGTAGGTGCTGGTGGTATTTCAAATGCCATGCCTGAACTGGTAAATGACCACGAATTAGGTGCAAAACTTGATCTTCGTAAAGTACCATCATTGGAGCCAGGTATGGCGCCAATGGAAATTTGGTCAAATGAAGCACAAGAGCGTTATGTATTGGCGATCCGCCCATCTTCATTAGAATTATTTGAATCAATCTGTGCGCGTGAACGTTGTCCGTTTGCCGTATTAGGTGAAGCGACTGAAGCGCGTCATTTAACGGTTGAAGATCCATTGTTTGGTAATAACCCAGTTGATGTACCAATGCAAGTGATCTTAGGTGGTACGCCACGTATGAGCCGCGCGTATGACTGTATCGAACGTCACGGTGATGACTTTAATGCGGCTAAAGTGACTGATCTTAAAGATGCGATTTACCGTGTGATTAAGAACCCAACAGTTGCGTCTAAATCATTCTTAATTACCATTGGTGACCGTTCAATTACAGGTATGGTTGCACGTGACCAAATGGTTGGTCCATGGCAAGTGCCTGTAGCGGATGCTGCGGTAACAACAACAAGTTTAGTGGGCTACACAGGCGAAGCAATGGCAATGGGTGAACGTCCACCTGTAGCATTGTTAAATCCTGCGGCATCTGCGCGTTTAGCAGTGGCTGAGTCAATCACGAACATCATGTCTGCAAAAATCGAGAAAATCAGCGACATTAAATTGTCTGCGAACTGGATGGCTGCAGCAGGTCAAGTAGGCGAAGACCAAGCATTATTTGAAGGTGTAAAAGCCATCGGTATGGAAATGTGTCCTGCGCTTGGCATCGCAATTCCTGTAGGTAAAGATTCTTTATCGATGCGTACTACTTGGAATGACGAAGGTGAAGATAAGTCTGTAACTTCTCCAATGTCAGGTGTGATCACAGCATTTGCACCAGTGACTGATGTGCGTAAGACATTAACACCAGAATTGAAAAACTTAGATTCAGTACTTGTACGTATTGATTTGTCTAAAGGTCAATTCCGTCTAGGTGGTTCGATCCTTGCGCAAGTGTATAAAGCAATTGGTTCTGTAACGCCTGACGTAGATAGCTTCGATGACTTCAAAGCATTCTTTGCATTGGTGCAAGATTGGAACAACCGTGGCTTAATCAAGGCTTACCATGACATCGGTGATGGTGGTTTAATCGCAACTGTTGCAGAGATGATGTTCGCTTCACGCTTAGGTGTGGCTTTAGAAGATCAGTCTGTAGCAAGCTTATTTGCTGAAGAAATTGGTGCAGTACTACAAATTGCTAAAGCCGATTGGGATGCGCTACAGGCTGAAGTTTCAGCATCAAGCTTAAAAGATGCGATCAGTGTCATTGGTACAGTGAATATTACTGATACGCTAACGATCAATGGTTTAACGCTAGATCGTGTTGAACTGCAACAAGCGTGGACTGAAGTGTCACATCAGATCCAACGTTTACGTGACAACGTGGAAACTGCAGATCAAGAATATAGTCTAATTGCGAATAAAGATCATAAAGGTCTGATTGCAAAAGCGACATTCGATTTGAATGAAGAAATTGAAGCACCGTATATCAATACACGTCGTCCGAATATGGCAATCTTGCGTGAGCAGGGTGTAAACGGTCATGTGGAGATGGCAGCTGCATTCGATAAAGTCGGTTTCAATACGATTGATGTCCATATGAGCGACCTACTCGCTGGTCGTGTAAGCCTTGATGAATTTGAAGGTTTGGTGGCATGTGGTGGTTTCTCTTACGGTGACGTTTTAGGCGCTGGTGGTGGTTGGGCGAAGTCAGTATTGTTCAATCCTAAACTTCGTGATCAATTTGAGAAATTCTTTAACCGTCAAGAAACATTCTCACTCGGTATCTGTAACGGTTGCCAAATGTTGTCTCAATTGGCTCCACTCATTCCAGGTGCTGAAAACTGGCCACGTTTCCACCGTAACGTATCAGAAATGTTTGAAGCGCGAGCTGTAAACGTTCGTGTTGAAAAATCTAAATCTGTACTTTTAGAAGGTATGGAAGGTTCGATTTTACCAATCGCTGTGGCGCATGGTGAAGGTCGCGTTGTTGCAGCGGACAGCTCTATTGCTGCATTGAATGCGGGTAATCAAGTGACTTTACGTTATGTTGATAGCCAAGGTAATCCAACTCAACATTACCCATTGAACCCGAACGGCTCACCTGAAGCAATTACAGGTGTGACTTCAACTGATGGTCGTGCAACGATTATGATGCCTCATCCAGAGCGTAACTTCCGTGCGATTCAGCATTCTTGGAAACCTGAAGACTGGGATCAAGATGGTGCTTGGTTACGTATGTTCCGTAATGCTCGTAAATTTATTGGTTAATTGACCATGGATTGAAAAAGCCACCTTTGGGTGGCTTTTTTATTTTAAGGCTTAATAAAATTAGTATTTTTGCAATTCAGTGAAATATACTTAGAGGTAATAAAGGTAGATTTTTTATACTTATATGACTGATTTGATGAAAAAAATAGAGATATTACAGCAATTACTTATTGCTAGAGTTCTAAATGAAATTGGATCAGAGAAAAATGCAGAATATGTCAAATTAAGAGCTGAACTTTTAAAAATAAACAATATAAACCATATATTCCTAAACTGATAAAACAATCAAGATCGTTAGAACAAGCAGATGATTTTTTAAAAAATACCTGTAATAGTTTCATCGAATGTAAAGAATATATTTATGAGGAGTTCAGTCGAATATTTGAGATTTTAGAAGATGCGAATCTTGGCTCAATTGATGATCTAGTATTAAGTTCGCTAGAGAAGCTAGGATCAGATCATATTCATTTGACATGGCGAAAAGCGATAGAGAGAAGATATGCTGATCCAGAAGGCGCGATTACTTTAGCCAGAACACTTCTAGAATCAACCTGTAAGCATATTCTTGATGAACAGCAAATTGATTATGGCAATTCTCCTGATATTAACCAATTATACAGATTAGTCAGCAAAGAATTAAACCTAGCTCCATCACAACATACAGAACAGACTTTTAAACAGATTCTTGGAGGCTGTAGTTCAATTATTGAAGGCTTAGGTTCATTACGAAATAAAGTGAGCGATGCACATGGGCAAGGTAAAACCAATTTTAAACCTGCACCGAGACATGCTGAACTCGCAGTTAATTTGGCTGGATCAATGTCAGTTTTTTTATTTGCAACGTGGAGCTTAAAAGAAAAATAATGAATAAATTTATTAATAAAAAACATTGTTAAATAGTATCTTAAATTTACCTTATGGAAAAATAAATTTAGATTCGCTAACATGAGCTTATTCAGCCACCATTTTGGTGGTTTTTGTTTTTATAGATTTGGTTTCAAAATCTTTCTCCCACTGGACTTGGTTTGGTTTTTGCTTTTATATAGAGGTTAGGACAAGTGTGTTTATTGGACATATAGCTAACCATAATAAGTAAGAATTTAATGCGGTTCGTTTTTAACTCAGGTATGAGGTGACGATATGACCAAAACAATGATGATACTGAACAAACACGAGTTGAGGCAAAAAGGCTGGAAGCTATTCGCTTTTGTGGCCAGTCTTCAAATCCTATTTTTAATTGCAGGTTATTTCTTAACAGCGTGAAAAAAGCCACCTTATGGTGGCTTTTATTATTTAAACAGTAAGTTGAATCTGTTTCAGTACTGCTCTCAGAGTATTTTCAAAATCAAAAGATTCATTGGTACTGTCTTGATAACGCCAAGCAACATAGCCATCTGGACGTACTAAAACAGCACCAGACTCATGAATTTCAGACTTCGCATTCCATGTACCATAGACATTACGATAATCTCTTGAACCGATTTGAATGACGTCTAAATACCCAAGATTAAGCTGTTCGGCAGCCTTTTTCCAGCCTTTGCCTGACAGGCCAGTGAGTAAGGTAAAGCGACCTTTGCCCGTAATATCTAAAGTTGAAACTTTTTGACCTTTAGCATTGATGAGCCAAGTATGCGGTACTTTTGCTCCTGGGCGTGTAGTGGCTTGAAGGTAAAGTTGTTCATCTTGTTTAAAGACTTCAGGTTCTGATTCAGAGATGACAGCGTTTGAGTTATAACGCTGATTCAGTTCAACACCTTGAGCATTAAATTCAAAATTTTTAATTGCTAATGCATTGTAGAGTTTTGTACGTATTTCAGCGCCTTGTTCATTTTCAGCAAAAATACGCTCCAGCATTTGCTTTTGGGTTGTTACACCTTGCTCAAAACCAAAAACTTCTTTGAGGTGTTTATAATCAAATCGTGATTGGTTGGCACGTGCAACAATTTGCTTACCTACAGGCGCACGTTCAACGGTATAAGAATCGAGAAGCGTAGGTTGAGACCAACCTTTAACTGCATATGCAAGTTTCCAACCGAGGTTAAAGGCATCCTGCATACAGGTATTCGAGCCTAGACCACTTGATGGTGGATGACGATGCACTGCATCACCACCACAGAATACACGACCTTTCGAATATTCAGTTGCCCATGTTTGGTTCACGTACCAATAAGACAATTTTTGAATTTCAACATCTTCAACATGCTCACCCACGAAGGCATCTAAACGTGCGCGAACTTGTTCTTCAGTTACTTGAGGCTCGCCTTTAGAAATATCGAAGCCCCAACCCATAATCCACTCGTTCCATGGGGTGATGGCACGCAATAGTCCCATACCTAAATCACCAAAACTTGCTTCAGGATTGACAATCCATTGCAAAATCGCAGGGCGGTGCTGAACGTATTTAGATAAGTCCGCCTTAAAGGTCACATACACTGTACCAGCCCGCGCCATAACGCCTTCAAGTGGTAATTCCAATTGTTCAACAACTTTTGAGCGCGCACCGTCCATTCCCACCAAGTATTTTGCACGTAAACTAAATTGGGTATTGGTAATATGATTGAGGAATTTCGCAGTCACGCCGTGTTCATCTTGTACGTGAGATAAATATTCAGTATTGAAGTTAAAAATAGCGCCACGCTCTGCCGCATTTTTAACGAGCAGCGCTTCCATTTTAGGTTGGATAAGATCCACTAAAGGGCATGGACTCCCTTTGATATAATCGCCATGACGTTCATCGCCTGTGCCCCAAGCACTGATACGAGCAATTTCCTCACCGACTAAACTGGTTGTGATCAGGCTTTCACCCATATGTTCCCAAGGTGTTGCGATTTTCTTCACCTGTTCTTCAATACCTAAATCACGGAGGACTTCCATGGCACGTTGATTAGTAATATGTGCACGAGGACTGTTGGCTAACCAATTAAACTGGGTAAACAATTGAACTTTGACGCCATAATTGGCAAGGGCAAGCCCCAGAGTTGAACCAGCAGGACCAGTACCAATGATAAGAACATCAGTGTCAAAATGTTGAGACATGCTTTTTCCTAAATGAATTGAATACATGGGGAGAGTTGTTGAATTCAGGTAGTCTAGAAAAAAAGTGCAGTGATCTATAGTCGTATTCATATAAACTATCGATCTATATAAAATTCAAAGTAATGAAAGTGCACTTATGTACGATGGGCTGATTGAGATATGGAATTACGACATTTACGGTATTTTATGACTGTTGCTCAAGAGCAAAGCTTTACTAAAGCTGCCGAAAAGCTCTATACCGCACAACCATCACTCAGTCAGCAAATTAAAGATCTTGAACACGAAGTCGGTGTTACTTTATTTGATCGGACCACTCGTAAAGTCAAACTGACTGATGAAGGGGAAGCATTTTTAAAATATGCAGCTTTGACTCTGGACAATGCCAAGCAAGCTGTAGCTGCAGCTAGACAGGTCGCTCAGCAAAAGAATAATCAAATTCACATTGGATTTTTGAATGTGGCTGAACTGAAATTGATGCCTAGCATTCTGGCGCAGTTAAGAAAGAATATTCCTAATCTTAAAATTCATTTACACAGTTTGACCTGTACTGAGCAAATACAAAAACTTAGAAATGCTGAACTTGATATATGTTTTACTCGATACAAAATGGATCATTCAGATTATGAAGATATCCATATTCTTACAGAACAAATTTATTTGGTGGCTGCAGACAATCTTCATCCTTCAGAACGGACATTGAAACTACAAGAATTAAAAAATTCATCAGTCATTATGTGTGAACAAAATGCTTCACCAATATTCTATGATAAATTAAATGTTCTAGTTCCCTTCGAAAAGATGGATGATCAAATGCTGTGGGTGACTAATGTATTACAGCATATA
>NZ_JFYL01000094.1 GCF_000632455.1 Acinetobacter sp. Ver3 | reverse complement strand
CCTGCTTCGTTCGTTTCCGTGTATCTCGTCGGTATGGGGTGCATTCTATAGATTTTTTCCTCCCTTGCAACCCCTTATTTCACTTATTTTCAACGGGTGTTGCTTTTTTCGACTAAAAAGATGAAAAACATGAATTTTCACTCATTTTTTAATCATTATTCATATTTATTTTCATCTTTCATTTAAATTTTACGAATATTTTTCATTTTTATACACACTGGAGCTCATATATTTTGATGATTTATTTTCCAAAATGTTTTTATACGCTACATTGAATAAAAATTAAGTTGAATTACTCGCATGATGCGCTCCATTATTCTGATCTTTTTCTTTTTATGTATTGCCTATTTTGCTGTACAACGTTTTATTCATCCTCAATTAAATCACAATTCAACTTTGGATCGGCTTCAACACCCCATTGATCAACGCCTAAGATATCGTATTGGGTTTATTGACCCAAGATTTCAACTTGATACAGAGGCATTACGCCAAATAACTCAAGAGGCAGCGAATATCTGGGAAAATCAAACTCAACAAAAGTATTTTGTTTACGACCCCAATGCTCGTCTTACAATTAATCTCATTTTTGACGAACGTCAAAATGAATCCAATTATAGAAAGCATACGCTAAAGCAATTTGAAAATAACAAATCATTAGCCGATGAAATGAGATTACAGCTAGAACAAGAAGCACAACAACTTGAATTTTTAAAACAGCAAATTGAACAGCAGCAACATAACTATAGTAATGATCTAGATCAACATAATAATTTTGTCCACCATATTAATGGCTTAAACACATCTATTACAGATTCACAATTTCAGCAGATCAATACCTCTAAGACACGACTCACACAAGAAAAGCTTGAGATTGAAAGCAATATTGAACGATTTAACATCTTACGAACAGAACTCAACGATAAAGTTGAAAAATTCAATCAATCCCAACACCAACAACGTAAAGCCATTGATGAATTCAACCAAGTTTTTCAAGCCAAAATGTTCCATAAAGGCGAGTTTAATGGTCGTGAAATCAATATTTATGAATTTCAATCTGTAGATGAACTTCGAATCACATTGGCTCACGAATTAGGTCATGCATTAGGTCTCCAGCATACTAACGACCCTAATGCCTTAATGTATCCAATTCTAGAAAAGCAGAATTTCTCCAATTTTAAATTGACTGCTGCCGACCTCGAACTGCTAAAAAGTCGATAAAATCAGCACCACAGCTCAATCCCATAATTAAATTACGGATTTAATTGAATAGTTTTGAATTCGTGTTAAGGTATTTTAAAATTAATCAGAGGAGAGAGACGTGAGTTATTATCATATTATTCTTGAGGTAAATGATCATATCAGCACGATCGAGGAAACTCGTGATATTGAAATATTTGATATTGTCGAGCTTCAACCTTATCTCTACTCAATTTTACTACCATATTTCAATAAACAACTCATCGAACTCGATGATGAGAACATTAAATTCGAAGACGTCTTACATATTCAAATTAAGCAAACACTATTACCTATTCAAGATTTAATTGAAGAGGAACAACGCCAACTTCCAAGCGATACAGATGTCACCATTACAGCTTATGAAATTTTTAATGATCGAGAATTAAGTCAAGATGTAACCTTAGTCATTTTTGACTTACTCGATGCTGTTAAAATCGATCGTTCTATTATCTAGAAACCTCATCAGAAAAAAGGTCAACCCATGTTGACCTTTTTTAATCCAAGAACCTATTTATTGCATCATCAGCTGAGCCTGCTCATTTCTAAATGCACTCAATATCTGCTGTCCCGCTCGACCTGTAGGATTTAAGCCCAATCGGGTTTGCTCTTGACGAATTGCCTGTCGAGTTTTATCCCCAATTAAACCATCAATCGCACCAATATCGTAACCGCGCTGGATTAAATAGCGTTGAATTTCTCGGCGTTCTGCTCTTGATGTACCAGGATCATCAGTCGGCCAAGCTTTTGCAATTTTAGCTTTTCCTTGCAATCGATCTGATAAATGTGCGATTGCCAACGCATAACTTTCTGCTGCGTTATAACTATATATAGCATCAAAATTTTTAAATACTAGAAAGACCGGCCCAGCACTACCAGCAGGCGCAAGCAACCCAGCTTGAGAAGATGCAGAAAGATTACCCTGAATTAAAGGGGAGCCATCCACTCTATTCAATCCTTGATTGACCCAATAAGACAATGCTTTCTTATTACGTCGCCCCTCACCTACAACTGACATTCCTGCAGGAATCTGCACTTCAAATCCCCAAGGTTGACCAGTTTGCCATCCTCTTTTCTTCAAAAAATTTGCTGTTGAAGCCAAAGCATCTGGAATACTCGAGACTAGATCACGTCGTCCATCACCATCAAAATCTACAGCAAGCTCATCATAGGTTGAAGGCATAAACTGAGTATGACCAAAAGCCCCTGCCCACGATCCTCTCAATTGTTCTTCCCGAACATCACCACGCTGTAAAAGTTTGATGGTGGTAAAAAATTCACCTCTAAAATACGATTGACGGCGTCCCTCACAACTTAAAGTCCCCAAAGCTTGAAGCAATGGATAGCGTCCAGAAATATCACCATAGTTACTCTCAACTCCCCAAACTGCAACCACCGTTTCAGCAGGAATGCCATAAGCTACACTCACACGGTTAAGTGTTTCTCGATGCTGTCGAAGTTTCTGTTGCCCCAATTGAACACGTTCATCATCAACTAAACCTGACAAATAATCCCAAATTGGCGTCGAAAATTCAGGCTGATAATTTAAACGTTCAATCACAGAATAGTCAGGAGTTAAATTCTGCGTGTAACGATCATACGTCGCCGAGCTAACCCCTCTAGTGATCGCTTGTGATTTTAAATTCGAGATGCATTGCTGAAAATTAGGAGCGGATGACACAGTTGCCGTCATGGATGGCGAGGCTGTCACAGACTGACCATTAATAATCAACTCAGCATGAGTTTGAGACATCGCTAAAAAAAATGAACCTATCGTGAGTGCAAGCCGTTGCATAAGACCCTGTAATTCTAAAATGTTGGAATTATGTCTTTACCTTAACAGCTCACTCTAAAAATTAAAGCATCGAATCGTAAATTTAAATTCATACTTTCTACTTTTTTAAATTTATTTTGAAAATTTAAATTTAAAAACTTATCCACAACCTAGTTTTAAATTCATTTGTTATTGAATTTAAATTTAAACCGCCACGCAACATTTAAATTCAAAAAACTTATCCACAGTCACCAAATACTACAAATCAGCCTAAATCATTGAAAATTATAAATATTAAAATAATTTAATTTACTCAATAGATAAGAATTTAGATATAAATCTTTAAATACATTTTTGAATTCAAACCTCAATAGTAACTTTGAATTCAAAATATCCTGCAAGCCTATTATTTTGAATTTAAACCCACTTTGAATTCAAAATTAAGATGGCTCACATAAGCCATAATCAAACTTATACACAGTTCAAAATATGTATTCTAATCAGAACTAATAGTATAATTATTATGCAATTTTTTAAAATTTCATCCGACCAATGGCAAGTGATTTTTAAAGAGGCGCAATCATGCCTTAAACAAGATAAATAAAAAAGCGACCACTCGTGTGATCGCTTTTTTTATCAGCAACTTAAAGTCTAGATGGTCATATCTTCACTTAATGCTAATGGGTTTGGTAAAATTTTCGACAATTGGCGACACAGTGTAGTCAATTCTGAGCTATCGATTGGCATTAAGGTAATATGACCAATTTTACGACCTTCACGTTCTGACTTGTTATAAAGGTGCAAATGTGCACCCTCTAAAGCCAACACATCTTCAGTTTTTGGATGCTGACCAATAATGTTCACCAATACCGTTGGACGAATCATCTCAGTTGAACCCAAAGGTAAGCCTGCAACAGCACGGATATGGTTTTCAAACTGAGAGCACACAGCACCTTCAATCGACCAATGACCTGAGTTGTGTACACGTGGCGCCATCTCATTAGCATATAAGCCTTTGTCCGTCACAAATAGCTCAAGCGTCAGCACACCGACATAGTTCAAATGGTTAAGCAAGCGAGTGATGTAATCTTGTGCTACAGGTTGTAGATCTACACTGTTCGGTGCAGGGACAATCGAGTGCGATAAGATACCATTGTGATGGTGGTTCTCAGCCAATGGCCATGTTTTCACATCACCATTCTGACCACGTACTGCAATGATTGACACTTCACGCGAGAAAGTCACAAAACTTTCAGCAATCAATTCACCCGCAGGACCAAGTTCCGCCCATGCTTGATCAATTTGATCCGCAGTGCGTAAGACAAACTGACCTTTACCATCATAACCACCACGTGAAGTTTTTAGTACGATTGGAAGACCAAGTTCAGCGACCGCGTTTTGTAAACTTTCTAGTGATGTCACCGCTTTGTAAGGTGCTACTGGAATATCTAACTCATCAAATAAAGCTTTTTCAGACAAGCGATGCTGAGCAATCGCTAAAGCCTGACGCGGGGGATGCAGTTGCTTAGTTTCAGTTAATACGTCTACATCTGACAATGGCGTATTTTCAAATTCTAAAGAAAAGACTTCTGCACTATTAATGAAATCCTGTAAGCCATTTTCAGCTTGAGTTGAGATCACTGGACCCAAAGCAGCAGAAGGGCAGTCTGTACTTGCTTCAAAAAAAGTACATTGAATATTTAATGGAAGTGCCGCCTGCGCCATCATTCGACCCAATTGACCGCCACCAAAAATACCGATGGTTTTATCCATAAGATTTATCTCGAATTAAGCTTGACCAGGAATATTTTTACTCGCAACTTTTTCAGTTTGCGCTAAACGAAAATCGGCTACATTCTTTGCAATATCAGGGCGAGTTAAACCTAAAATTTGTGCCGCCATAATCGCAGCATTGGTCGCACCTGCAGGACCAATTGCCAGAGTACCGACAGCAATACCTGCTGGCATTTGTACAATTGAAAGCAATGAATCAACACCATTCAAGATCGAAGATTTAACCGGTACACCTAGAACAGGAAGATCAGTCTTCGCTGCGCACATACCCGGTAAATGCGCTGCACCACCAGCACCCGCAATAATCACTTGGATACCACGATCACGAGCTTGCTCAGCATATTCAAACAAACGATCTGGTGTACGGTGTGCTGAAACAACTTCCGCTTCAAAAGGTACACCAAGCTGATTCAACATATTGGCAGTGTGTTCGAGTGTCGCCCAGTCTGACTGAGAGCCCATGATAATTCCAACGAGAGGAGTGTCTTGTGAAGCGGCCGCATTCATTGCAATGTTTCCAGAGATTAAAGTAAGAGAGATAAATCTCGACGAGAGCCAAGCTTTAATAAGAACTCACTATTATAGACTGAAAATGAATAGGTCTAAAGTTAAGCTGATAAAATAAGGATTAAAAATATATACTTGTTAATAGACATAAAAATGAATTTTATGATTGGTCATTGTTCGGCCTTAAACGTCTAGCTCATTTAAGACAAATTGAATTTACATAAAACTGAACTAAGCCATTCAAATTAAAAAATAAAAAGGAGAATATAGCATGTGGTTTAAACTGAAACTATGGTGGAATAACCCTGCAGAAAATTTATGGTTTACACCAGCACTTGGGGCTTTATTAGCGATTTTTTTCTCTCTATTTGCAACCGCAAGTCGTTATTTTATTCCATCACACGCGGTTCCAAATATCAGTATTGAAACACTAAGTAGCCTACTGGATATCATTGCTTCGAGTATGCTAGCGGTCACTACATTTTCACTTTCGATTATGGTCGCCGCATTTGCTTCAGCTTCCTCAAGTGGTACGCCACGTGCTTATAAGCTGATGATGAATGATGATAATACTCGTCTCGCAATTACCAGTTTTATTTCCGCATTTATCTATGCTGTCATCGCAAAAATCGCTTTGGGTTTACAATATTATGGCGTTTCGGGTCGTTTTGTCTTATTTGTAAGTACCATTTTGGTTCTCATTTATTTGATTGTGACACTGATTCGTTGGGTACAAACATTGTCTCAGCTTGGCACATTAACCAATGCTATTTCTAAAATTGAAACAGCAGCATCTCAAGCTTTAAGTACATTCCGTACACACCCCCACTTTGGCGCTTCAGGACAAAAACCATTGGGCGAAAGCCAACTCAAAATACACCCAAAACAGACAGGTTATTTTACTCATTTTGATATTGAGTCCTTAGATCTTCTTGCTCAAACGCACAATGCACATATTCATCTTGCTTTTCTTCCTGGGAAATTCGTAGACCCATCACTGGTTCTGATTGAGGTCTTTACGGAAAATCCAATAGATGACGAAGAATTAAAAAATTTAGAACATCAAATTCATGAATACGTGATTATCGAAACGAACCGAAGCTTTTTACAAGACCCAAGATTTGGTTTATTGGTCATGAGCGAGGTTGGACAAAAAGCGATGTCAGCTGCAATTAATGATGTGGGTTCAGCAATTAGTGCGATCAATGCCTTAACGCGGATTATTATTGATAGTCAACCAGATCCAGAACAGAAAACTTTTAATTTCTCGAATATCAGTGTCGATATGTTTGATATTCGTGAGTTTATTAGCAGTAGCTTTGCACCGATGGCACGGGACTGTATAAGTAATATCGAATTAAATCAAAGAATGATTAAATGCTTATCCATGATTGAAAAAAATGTATCTGAACCGGAACTACGGGAAGCTGCTCATGAAATGGCACATGAAATCTTGGCACGCTGCTTAAAATATTTTGATTTTGAACCTGATCGTCAAAGATTAGTTCGGGAATATGAAAATAACTTTAGTTAATCTTTATCCTTTTGAATCATGGTGTTCTAAATACAAAATAGACACAACCACATAAGCAAAGTGCAGCCCATACATAATCCAATTTGAAAGGCTGTTTAAACATGAAAATCATGAAAGGAACAAACACCAATAGCGTAACGACCTCCTGAGTGATTTTCATTTGTCCCACAGCCCAGCCATTTTGAGCCAGCATCTTGGTTGCAGGAATCATCAAGCTGTATTCGAATAATGCAATGATCCAACTAAATAGAATGGCTTGCCATAAAGGGGCATCATGCGGCAAAAATTTTAAATGACCATACCACGCCAAAGTCATAAAGCAATTTGCTAAAATCAGAAGCAATAAAGGTAAATAAATCATTTAAATCTCAAGTTAAATCGTCCGCGTTATTCTACGATTAAATCATTTCGTTTCATCATACTAGATTAAAAATATTCATATATTTTAGCTCATAAGTTTAAAAATTTATTTCTGCAAAATTTTACGGAATGCCTTCTAATAATCACTATCTTTTCACCAAGACCCTTGTTATCGTTGACATCAAATCAAATAACACATGACAACAGCACCAAAAAGATGTTTGTGTCGAAAAGAGTAGTGGAGTAAATCATCATGCATCTGCATATTTTGGGAATCTGTGGCACCTTTATGGGATCGTTAGCACTGTTAGCTCGAGACCTAGGGCACACCGTGACAGGCTCGGACCAAAATGTGTATCCACCTATGTCGACACAACTTGAAAATGCGGGTATTACCTTAATGCAAGGTTATGACCGTAGTCATTTGCAACCACACCCAGATTTAGTGATCGTTGGTAATGCCATGAAACGTGGAATTGACGCCGTTGAATACATGCTAAATCAGGGTTTACCCTATATCTCTGGACCACAGTTCCTTGCCGACCATGTGCTACAAGGTAAACATGTATTAGGGGTTGCTGGTACACACGGAAAAACAACCACTACCACGATGTTAGCTTGGGTATTAGATCAAGCGGGCTTGGAACCGGGCTTTTTAATTGGTGGTGTACCACTTGGATTTAAAGAAAGTGCTCGTCTAGGCGGAGGTCAATATTTCTGTGTAGAAGCAGATGAATACGACTCTGCCTTCTTTGATAAACGATCTAAATTTGTTCATTACCATCCAAAGACAGCTATTCTGAATAATCTTGAATTTGATCATGCAGATATCTTTGATGATCTCGCTGCCATTCAAAAACAATTTCATCATTTGGTTCGTACTATTCCAAGTGAAGGCTGTATCATCGCACCAATCACTGAATCAAATATTGATGAAGTTTTGGCACAAGGCTGTTGGACACCGATCGTCCGTACATCGCTTGAATCTAATGATCAAGCAACTATCTCTGCAAACCAACTTTCTGCAGATGGTACTCACTTCCAAGTCTTAAAAGACGGCAAAGTAAAAGGTACAGTCCAATGGTCGATGACAGGTCAACACTCCGTTGCAAATGCTTTAGCAACCATTGCGGCTGCAGAGCATGTAGGTGTTTCCATTGAAACTGCATGCGAAGCATTATCGAATTTTTGTGGTGTAAAACGCCGTATGGAGCTCCTCGATACAATTCGAGGTATTGAAGTTTTCGATGATTTTGCTCATCACCCAACAGCAATTGACACAACACTGGATGGTGCTCGTAAACGACTAGGCGAACGTAAACTATGGGCGATTATTGAGCCTCGCTCAAATACGATGCGAATGGGAAGCCACAAAGATGGTTTAGCATATTCTGCTCGATTGGCAGATGAGGTGATTTGGTATCAACCTGAGGGTTTAGATTGGGATTTACAACCTGTTGTTGAAGCTGCTCCGAATAAAGCTGTGGTAGCGCGTACTTTAGAAGAGATCATTCAAACTGTCGTGAATGATGCAGGCGAGGGGGATGCCGTTGTGATCATGTCAAATGGTGGTTTTGGTGGTTTGCATCAAAAACTCATTCAAGCACTCAAAGCAAAAGAATAAATAAAAAAGCCGCT
>NZ_JFYL01000093.1 GCF_000632455.1 Acinetobacter sp. Ver3 | reverse complement strand
CTATTAATTATTAATTAAGCTAGCTATATAAGATTTTAAATTTAAAATTGTTTTAGCGTTATACAAATGACTGTTTTAAATTTAAAAGGTGTAGTAACTTAGTCCAAAGTTATTTATATTAATAGTAATTGTAAATATAGAATGATTTGACAAGTATGTCTGCAAAAATTATTGCTGTTGCGAATCACAAGGGTGGTTGTGGTAAAACAACAACAGTTGTTCATTTAGCCTCTGAGCTAGCAAACTTAGGAAAGAAAGTGCTTGTGATCGATTTAGATCCTCAAGCAAATGCTAGCTTGCATATTGGTTTAAAACATCCAAGTGAAGTTGGAGTAACAACCGCTGAGTTATTAGTAGGTGATGTCTCATTACTTACCGACGCTTTAGAAGAAGATACTAATTT
This sequence comes from Acinetobacter sp. Ver3, assembly GCF_000632455.1. GTDB lineage: Bacteria > Pseudomonadota > Gammaproteobacteria > Pseudomonadales > Moraxellaceae > Acinetobacter. Next base: position 8,520 of record NZ_JFYL01000093.1, on the reverse strand, counting down.
TGATAATGTTTCACTAATTTATGGTTCTCTCAATTTAGGAAAAACTGAGGACCAACTAAAAGAAGATGCTCCAAGACCTTCAGAAGAACTCACTACAAAATTAGAACTATTAAAAGATCTTTATGATTTTATTTTAATTGACTGCCCTCCAAGTTTAAAACTATTGACTAGTAATGCTTTAGCATCTTCAACACATGTAATTATCCCGATTGAATCTGGCTCACAATATGGCCTATATGGTGTTACAGACTTACTTAATCATTTGGAAAAAATAAAGAGAATCAATGCGGAGCTACAATTATTAGGTGCCCTACTGATTAAGCACGATGAGCGACAAAATGTTTGTAAACTCATTCGTGATGAAGCATTTAAGCAAGTGGGCTATATTATGGAAACGACTATTCCACAAAGTACAAAAGTAAATCAAGCCGCAATTATGCAGCAGTCTTTACTTAAGTTAGACAAAAGTGGAAAGGTTCGAAAGGCTTTTGAAAGTTTAGCTAAAGAAATATTAGCTAAAGTTAACTGATTGAGAATTTTATGGCAACTGCAAAAGAACTTTTAGCTCAAAAGCTGAAACAAAATACTCAAAAGCATCAATTAGCTCAAAAAGATAATATAAAGGAATTAAAGGAATTTAGACGAAATGTCCCCATTGAAGACATTTCACGGAGTCCTTATCAACCGCGTAGAAAATTTGATGAGCAGGAAATCAAAGAACTGGCTGAATCGATCGATGAAGTTGGTTTGTTGCAACCCATCACTGTTCGTAAACTTGAAAATTTAAAATTTGAACTGATTGCAGGTGAACGTCGATTACGTGCGCATGAAATTCTAAAAAAATCGACCATTGAAGCCATTATTATTGATGCAAATAATGAAGAAGCTTCACTACTTACACTAGCTGAAAATTTAAAACGCCAGGATTTAACAGACTTCGAAATCTATATTGGTCTAGTAGGTTTGGATGAAAACTTAAAGAAAAATAAACAACGTTTAGCGAAATCTTTAGGCTTAAATCGTGAAGACATGTATAAATATTTATCTTTTGAAATGTTGCCTAAAGCCATCTTGAATGATTTGGCAAATGAGCCCCAATTATTAGGTCGAACTGCTGCAACAGCTTTTAAAAAATTTCTTGCAGATCACGACGAAATAAAACTACGTGCTGAAAAAGCCTTGTTAACTGTTTGGACAAAAGTAAAGAATGGCCAACTTGAGCAAACTAAGGCTGTTGTACAAGCTACGAAATACCTAGTTCAAGATAATAATGATTCTCCATCAACATCGCTTGTAAAAAAAATTGAATATGCTGGTAAAGTTGCTGGGAATATTAAATTTAATGATAATTTATTAAAGGTTTCTCTAAAAATTTCTCATTTTGATGATGCTAGTTTAGAAAAATTAGAAAATATATTGAAAGAGTTGGTAGAGCAAAATCAAGAAGTGTAGCAAGTTGCTACACTTCCTTTCTTTAAAATATGTCTGATAGTATAATCTTTGTGATACCTAGTAATAAAATTAATCATCATTCTAAATACCAATTTCATCTTTGAATAATTTAACCTAGGACTTACGCATTGACGGATTCAAAAAAGTATTAAAATACTTTATAAAGTATCTGTGATCAGACGAATTAAACATGCTTCTACAGCAACTTGTACATTACCCATTTATATGGGCTTTCTCATGACAGAACCGAACTCTATTAGCTGCACACAACTTGCCGAGACTTATAATATCTCGCGTGATAGTGTAAATCGCTTTCTAGAGCGTGAAGACTATACACCTCACGACCTATATCAAGAATCAATTCAATATATTGATAATAACAAACTTATAGTCAGTATTGATGATACTGTTTTAGATAAACCCTATAGTCAACATATGGACTTGGTTAGCTATTTTTGGTCAGGCAGACACCACCGATCTGTCAAGGGTATTAATCTCATTACCTTGTATGCGACAGATCAAAAGGGTCAAAATATGCCAATTAATTTCCGAATTTATGACAAATCTGAAAGTAAAACCAAGAATGATTACTTTATGGATATGTTAAGTGAAGTACTCAGTTGGGGTGCAAAGATTCAATTTATTACAGGTGATAGTTGGTATTCATCGACTGGAAATCTAAAAACCATAAGAAAATATGGTATTCGATTTATGTTTGGTATCGACTGTAACCGTAAGGTTTCCCCAGAAAAAGGACAATGGTTTCAACTGCGTTTATTGCCAAATTTTCATCAGGGTCAAGTGGTCTGGCTCAAAGATTTTGGCTTTGTACAATTATTTAAGACTCAGTTAAAAGAACAGCAGAGGTTTTATATTGTACATCAAAATGAAGATGATTTATTGTCCTTTCAGGGTTTTCATGAATTACATTCAAGTCATTGGAAAATAGAGCAATATCACCGGGTTATTAAACAGGTTTGTCATATTGAAAAGTTTCAGGTAAGACGATCTAAACTGATTTTGAATCATATTTTTTCAGCCTTGATGGCCTACGTTGAGATACAAAAGAACCAGTTTGAGCGGATCTTGGAAAATGTATATCGTTGGCAGAAGAGATTATTTAGACCAATTATCAAAAGCTTCATTGATGACTTTATTCTCGATAAAAATCACCTGCTACCACAGAGAATCTTTAAATAATAGTGCGTAAGTCCTATAATTGTATAAACATTTTTAGTGTCTGGTAATCATGTCGTCATTGATCAATTTTCTATCTCGCTTTAGTACTGCAACTCTTCATCGTAGTCTGAGCTATGCTAAGCACATTGATAGGGAAACAATTGAGTTTTTTGAGGAAAATGATGATGTCACGATGTATGCCCAAATTGAAGGGACAGATTATTACGATACTGCGATTACCTATAATCCCCAAAAAGACCGTTTAATTGATGACGACTGCACTTGTCCGGTTGGATATAACTGTAAACATGCTGCGGCTTTAGCGCGGTTATTCTTTCAGGAATATCGCCAGGAATTTCAGCAGCGTTATGCTGACTCTCAATCCCCGCAGGGAATCACAAAACGCCAACGGGGGGATGATCAGGCGCAGCGCTGGTTGAATGATTTTAAACGGTATTTACAACAGACTGAACCAGAGCAATCTGTCAAAACAAACAATTATTTAATTTACCTGCTAGATCAGTCTGTCAGCTTAAAGAAATTGACAGTTGATGTTCAGAAGGCCAGACGCAATAAAAACGGCTCAATTGCGGGGGAAAGTTATTATACCCAATATGAAAATATCACCAGAAAGCATCTGACTTTACCTGAACAAAAACGACAATTATTTAACCAGATTTATTATTATGCCAAAATAAACAGTGACGAACGCTTTTATCAAAGCAATCTTGATATCTCCAGAATTTTATTGGAGCATTTCAAATCTTTTATTCAAAGTGGCGATGTGTACTGGCAAAAAAAGAGCCATACTGCACTTCAATGGTCAGAACAAGGCTATCACATCGAATTGATCTGGCAACAAGGTGTAAACAAACAGACAGAGCATTTAAACATTGAATTGGTCAATGGTGATATTCGACTTGATTTGAAATCAAATCCACATATTCAGATTCTCGCGAGCCATCCACCATGTTATGTGAATATTCAACAGAACACGGTGGGCCAGTTATATGGTGAATATACGGCAAATCTTCTGTACCATTTTTTACAGATGCCTGATCTTCCATCTATGCTCTTGCCAGAGTTTGAGAAACTGACTCATCAATATTCAGACGTGAAAAATCTGCCTCGGCCCGAGTCTATTCAGCATATTGAGGTTCTTGAGGGAAGTCCCCAGCCAATTTTACGCTTCGGTGTTTTAGATAAATTTGATTGGAAATGGGAAGAGTCTGTTTGTGCTGAAATTGAATTTTCCTATGCTGGTGGGCGAATAAAAGCAGGTACATCAGGTGACAGTTTTATTGGTGAGCAGCATGGGAAAATGGTGCGACAGCTTCGGGACTTAGTTCAGGAACAACAGTCAATCCAGCGTTTACAGCTATTGGTCGAATCACTGAAGTGGGTGAAAGATCTTAGTTATGACCAGCAATTAAAACTGGATAAACAACGTCTCGATTCTATGGTTTTTGCTTTCTATGGAGACTGGATCAAACAGCTGATGCCCATCAATCAAATTGAGTTGATGGGCTGGCAGATAGAGCATCTGGAACACAGCCCCTTTAACCTGCAATATGTTGAAAATTTAAATATTTCTATCACTGAATCTGAAGGTCAGCAGGACTGGTTCAATATCGGGGCGACGGTTCAAGACAGTGCAGGCAATTCTTATAATTTACTTGATGCGCTCGTAGCTTTGGTGCGAGTAAATCCTGATTTACTTGATCCACGGACTTTTATTCATCTGCATGACAGTCAAATTTTCACCGTGAAAACTGCAGTTGATCAACCTGATTTGGCGCTATCCGCTAGGGATATTAAGCCGGTATTGTTGCATCTGCAGAGCATTTTACAGCAAGAAGAGCGCAGTATTGATCGCTATGATGCGAGTCAATTATTAGAATTGCAGCATAATCTTGGGATGACATGGCAGGTCAGTGATCGCCTGCAGAAATTTGTACATAAATTCAAACAAGGCTATCAGCAACAACTACCGACACCACAAGGTTTTCAGGGGGAATTACGTCCATACCAGCAGCAGGGCCTAGGCTGGTTACAGTTTTTAAGGGAAACCCAGCATGGCGGGATTCTGGCGGATGATATGGGCTTGGGCAAAACAGCACAAACTTTAGCGCATTTACTCATGGAAAAGCAGGCTGGTCATTTGCAGGACAGACCCGCCTTAATTGTTGCACCCACATCGCTGATGCATAACTGGTTCAAAGAAGCGCAGAAATTTACCCCTGAGCTCAAGTTACTGCTGCTACAGGGCCCCGACCGTCATCAGTATTTTGAGCAGATTCCGCACTATGACATTGTGTTAACCACCTATCCGCTTCTGGCGAGAGATGAAGAGCAACTAAAGCAATATGAATATCATCAACTCATTTTGGATGAGGCGCAGAATATCAAAAATCCGCGTGCCAAAGCAGCACAGGTAGTACGGCAATTAAAAGCACGACATCGTTTGTGTCTAACCGGTACCCCGATGGAAAATCATTTGGGTGAGCTATGGGCACTATTTTATTTCCTGATGCCAGGATTTTTATATTCACAAGAAATTTTTAATAAAAAGTACCGTCATCCGATTGAAAAGCGCGGTGATCAGCAGTTAAGACAAAAGTTGGTCAACCGGATTAAGCCCTTCATTTTACGTCGCTTGAAAACTGACGTAGCCAAAGAGTTGCCAGAAAAAACCACGATTGAAGTCAATATTGATATGAATGACCAGCAATCCAAGTTGTATGAGGCTGTTCGTGCCTCGATGCAGGCAAGCATTCAGAAAATTGTGGCAGAAAAAGGCTTTAAACGTAGTCAAATTCAAATTTTAGATGCCTTACTGAAGCTACGTCAGGTGTGCTGCCATCCTAGCTTACTAAAGCTGGATTCAGTGAAAATTGGGCAGGCAAACTCTGCCAAACTTGAACAGTTGATGGATATGGTCGTTCCAATGGTGGAAGAGGGGCGAAAAATTCTTATCTTCTCTCAGTTTACCTCAATGTTGGAACTGATTGAGCAGCAGCTCCATCACGCAGAAATTGGCTATGTGAAACTGACTGGAAAGACCAAGAAACGGGATGAAGCTATTACTACATTCCAGTCTGGACAAGTGCCGGTATTTTTAATCAGTCTGAAAGCAGGAGGGGTCGGTCTGAATCTAACCGCCGCAGATACAGTCATTCACTATGATCCATGGTGGAACCCTGCTGCTGAAGATCAAGCTTCAGATCGTGCATGGCGGATTGGACAGGACAAGCCGGTATTTGTGTATAAGCTGATTACCAATAAAAGCATAGAAGAAAAAATTCTTGCCTTACAGCAAAATAAAGCAGAACTGGCACAGTCTATTCTAAGTACCGATCATGAGGGAGAAGCGAAACTGACGGAAAATGACGTGATGAACTTGTTTGAGAAATTTTAGCTTGGTTGCAGATTTCCTCTAATCATCTGTAAGTATCTGAAAGTCTGGATGCAATTTTTTCCAATGTTCTCTTAATTTTTCTTTATGAACAGAAATCATAGGTAAGTCTAGTAATAGCGCTGGCCATACTGACCGTGCTTTGTCCATAATGGCGTGAAGTTGTTTTTCAATAACACGCCATGGAACACCGACTTTTTCAGCCCATTGTTCAAAGTGTTTCATCTCAGCTAAATACCAATCTTTATTTTTGGCAAGATTCAATGCGAAATGAAGCTCATTTTCAATATATACACTAGTCATCAATATATCGTATGCGGGAGATAATCTTGGTGTTCTTTTGTCCTGATAAATCATACTCCAGTTTTTTAAGTGTGCATCTCCATTGGCGAGCAAAATGTTGACAAGTAAGCGGCTGGCAAATTGCTGAATATCAAGAATTTTGTTATCTGAAAATTGATAAATGATCTTTCCTATCTGCTCATAATTTGTGGTGCTGTATTTCTGCTGTGGATATGCACCGAAGATCTGAGCAAAGTCTTCGATGTGAATAAGCTCTGTAGTATCAGCAGTACTCTGTCTATCAAATCTTTTGATTGCGAAAGCATATTGCTCTTGGGGTAAATTTAATGGTGGAAGGTCTTGTAAAAGGGCCACATCCACCAAGCGAATCTCAGGGACATCTATTCCGACCGTTTTGGCAAGGGTCATCATAGAATATTCATTTAGCGGAACAAAAGCATGTCTGGAAGAAGGAGTTTTGACAATCCAGTCCCCGAGTAGAGACGATTCCGTTGCCTGGACTAGTGTAAAACGCCCATCTTTGGCTTTCATGGAAAACTTCATTTGGACGCCGGCCAAGGAAAACTTATTATCTGTTCGAATCTCTTGCTTTAAGATCTGATCTGGATTAGAGATCTGCAGTTTGAATTTTATTTCATCTGGAATTTCTTCTGGATCTAATGGAGTCGCAATGAGTGCTCCAGGTAAATCATGACCTAAAGCTGCCAATAACTGAAATTCATTGTCTATATGTACTTTGAGGCTTTGTGCAATCAGTTCGCGTAATGCACCTTCTGGTAGCAAGTTTGATAGCAAGGGATGTAAACGCTGATGTGTAACATAGGTCTTTTCTAAAATCTTATCCACTTGAGGATACAAGGGGGAAGTCAGCAGGCTCAAGGTCGGGCGTTGCTGATCAGAGCGGAAAGAATCTGTAAAAACCAGAATATTTTTTCCGCTCTGAAATCCTGCCAAGTATCCAACGATACCGTGATGTAATGTTAATTTCAGGACGGCAACAGTATTCATGGTTCCTCTCCTCCGAGAAGACCCTTCCATGGGTTAGTCATTAAGTCATCCTGATCTTCAATAGTGACTTTAATTCCATCATTCAATAATTGTCTGATCAAATGAACCTTATCATCAGGGATGAGCATCAGTTGAGCATTTAATCCTGCCGCTATAATTTCTAAAGTCTCTAATCGAGGGTTGCCCTGACTTTCCAGTTTTTGGTACTGCTGTCTTGAAATGCCTGTACGGGATTGCATATCAACTTGCTTTAAGCCCAATTGGGTTCGTCTTTTTTTGATTTGCTGAAGTAAAGACTTATTCATTGTAGATACATTTATTTCTTTTGGATTCTATAAGAGACATATTAGTTGCTTTTTTTTTGAAAAGCAATTTATGACTTTATCATTTCGATCTGTAAAACAGCCCTAGCTACGTAGTGATCTGAAATGACTCTGAAAATACAGTTAAAATTTGCATTCGGACCCGCATCCTTTGTGATGGCCAGTTATTTTGATGCCAAGGAGACCCACACATTTAGAATCTTAAAAGCGGCTTTACGTTTAATTATCTTATGGATTGAAAATTGGGGTAGTGTCAATAGATCGAAAATTATAAAACGATATTATTGTGTGATTGTTCTACAATATAGCCTAGAGCTTTATAACTTTTACTCCTTCTCTGGAACATTTTGACAAATATCGGATGGTTAACATCAACATAATCATATACCTGAACTTCAAATTTACCTTCATTTGATCTATGAATACGCCCAACATATTGAGCCAAAGTGCCTTTCCATGAAATCGGGAATGCCAAGAACAAGGTATCTAAACGAGGAAGATCAAAACCTCCACCAATGTATTTTCCCGTGGCAATCACAACATGAGCATCATCTAAATTTTGTTTTTCTTTTATGTTTTTTGTATGGCTCATACCTCCCTGTAAAATAGATGTTTTATACCCTAAATCATTCAACTTATTTCTAAGATTTTCGGCATGTTTTCTACGTTCAGTTAAAATTAACGGGATCTGACCATTTTGAATACAATGAGAGACATCTTTAATAATGGCATTATTACGTTCTTTATCTTCAGTAAGATGTTGCATCAGCTTTGAAATATGTGGTTTATTTTCGGTACCAAAGAAAATTTCTGGGAATTCACCTTCATAATTTACTTGTA
>NZ_JFYL01000092.1 GCF_000632455.1 Acinetobacter sp. Ver3 | reverse complement strand
AATGGCAATATCAAAACGACGAGTTAAACGCTCCATGGCATCAATATTGTCAATCGCACATGGCTGTTCAATTAGATCCACACCACCATCTTGCAGAAGCTGAATACCTTTGATCGCTTCTAACTCAGACCAAGCACGGTTCACATCGACACGGATAGAAATATCAGCACCTAACGCTTTTTTGATGGTGAGAACATGCTCAACATCTGCTTCTACAGCACGAGAACCAATTTTTAATTTAAAGAAGTTATGACGCTTAGCTTCGATCATCTTTTTCGCTTCAGCGATATCTTTATCCGTATCACCAGAAGCCAACACCCAAAGCACAGGGACGCTGTCACGCAGACGGCCACCTAGCACTTCAGACAGCGGCAAGCCTAAACGTTGAGCTTGAATATCGAGTAAAGCAGTTTGAATGGCACATTTTGCAAAACGGTTGCCATTAATATTCTTCTTCAACACTTGCATAATTTGAGCAACGTTGAGATCAGTAAAAGTTTTGAGTAGTGGAGCAAAATAAGTATCGATATTGGTTTTGATACTTTCAGGGCTTTCTTCACCATAGCCTAAGCCACCGATGGTGGTTGCTTCGCCCCAACCAATGAAACCATCCGAAGTTTCGATTTTAATGAGGACTAAGGTTTGAGTTTGCATCGTTGCGACCGCCATCTTGTGTGGGCGGATCGTCGGGATTTCAACGAGCAAGGTTTCAACTGATGTAATCATTTCCACTCTACGCATTCTTGCATTGTGTATTTCATGTGGTATACCTTAAAAGAATGCAAAAATAGAGTCGAAGATCATTTTTGCATTTTAATATATTTTAAAGGTATGGAAGTCATGGAGCTTAGACATCTACGATATTTTGTCGCAGTGGTAGAAGAACAAAGTTTTACAAAAGCAGCCGAAAAGTTATTTATTGCGCAGCCACCATTAAGTAGACAAATTCAAAATTTGGAATCAGAGCTTGGCATTGCTTTATTTGAGCGAGGTAGCCGTCCATTAAAAACAACACAAGCCGGTTATTTCTTTTATCAGCACGCAGTGAAATTACTTGCCAATGCTGAAGAAGTTAAGTCTATGACAAAGCGTATAGGTCTAGTTGAACGTACAGTAACAATGGGGTTTGTCGGGTCACTGCTTTATGGGCTGCTTTCTAAAATTGTATATTTATATAGGCAGCAGCAACCCCACTTAAAGATTGAACTTGTTGAAATGACCACGTTAGAACAAGTTAAAGCACTTAAAGAGGGGAAGATTGATGTTGGATTTGGGCGGCTTAGAATTTCAGATCCAGCATTGAAGCGAATTTTGCTTCGTGAAGAGCGCTTAATGATGGCAGTGCATGCGAGTCATCCTTTAAGTTTAAAAAAAGAAGGTGTTTATCTATCTGATATTTCTGATGAAAATATTTTTTTATACCCTAGCCATACAACCCCTAGCTTTGCAACTCAAGTCCAAGCCTTGTTTGCAGAATATAATTTAGAACCTAAAAATATACGTTTGGTGCGAGAAATTCAGCTATCTCTTGGTTTGGTTGCAGCTGGTGAAGGTATTTGTATTGTCCCAGAAAGTGCGAAATCAATTCAGCTATCCCATTTGCTTTACATCCCAATTTTAGATGAAACTGCAGTAAGTCCAGTATTTATGACGATACGTAATCTAGATGAGAGCGAGGATATCATGTCTCTAATAGATTGTATTTACCAAGTGTATGATTTAGAAGCAATTAAGTATGATAGAAATTTAATTTAGATAGGGTCTAATACAATAATTAGACTTAGGTCTAAAGCTATTGGATAAAAAATAGCAATCAAAAATCTTAAATACTCAAAATAACTACGACTTTAGCTTATGCCCCGAAAAGGGGCTTAATTTTTTTTGATAAATTTCAAACAAATAATTTTAACTTTAAAGAAAAACTAGGTTGCAATAAAAAATTCAAATTAGAAATTCTCAAAGAATTTTTTTTTTAAGTAATTATTCGTCTAATTTTTATTCAATCATAATAGAAATAAGCCCTCGAGATTATTCAGACCTTGAAGGTATATATATAGATATATTCGGTTTTGGACATTTTTTCAGCTTTAAGTCAATGTTGCGTCATATTTTTGGAGAGTTTATTTGCAGGAGGCGCAACCTTGGAAGCAAACAAATTAAATATCAATCGTGTGATTGATGATGCTAAGTTCACACCATTTCATTGGGGTGTATTATTTTGGTGCTTATTGATTATTATCTTTGATGGTTATGATCTTGTCATTTACGGAGTTGCATTACCTTTATTAATGCAGGAATGGGCATTAACTTCAGTACAAGCTGGATTGTTAGCAAGTACAGCTTTATTCGGGATGATGTTCGGTGCTATGTCATTTGGTACATTATCAGATAAGCTTGGTCGTAAAAAAACCATTATGATTTGTGTGGCAATCTTCAGTGGATTTACATTTTTGGGGGCATTTGCATCAAATCCAACTGAATTTGGTATTTTACGCTTTCTTGCTGGTCTGGGTATTGGCGGTGTGATGCCTAACGTTGTTGCTTTAATGACTGAATATGCACCTAAGCGAATTAGAAGTACTTTAGTTGCCCTTATGTTCAGTGGATATGCAATTGGTGGTATGACGTCAGCATTATTAGGTGCTTGGTTAGTTCCACAATATGGCTGGAAAATTATGTTCTATATCGCTGCATTGCCTTTAATCGCATTGCCGTTGATTTGGAAATTCCTACCAGAATCTTTGATGTACCTGACCAACAAAAACCAAACCGAGCAAGTGCGAATTAATGTAAAGAAAATCGCACCTGAAAAAAATATTACTGCTGACACTCAATTTGTATTAGATGAAGTCACAGCAGGTGATGAAGCTCCTTTAAAAGCATTATTCCAGCAAGGTCGTACCTTTAGTACATTCATGTTTTGGATCGCATTCTTTATGTGTTTACTTATGGTTTATGCTTTAGGAAGCTGGTTGCCAAAACTTATGATTCAAGCGGGTTACTCGCTTGGTGCAAGTATGATCTTCCTATTTGCATTAAATATCGGTGGTATGGTGGGTGCAATTGGTGGTGGATATCTTGCAGATCGTTTCCACATCAAAAAAGTACTTACAATTATGTTCGTGTGCGGTGCACTTGCACTTATCCTTCTCGGCTTTAATAGTCCACAAATCGTGTTGTATACGCTAATTGCAATCGCGGGCGCTGCAACGATTGGCTCACAAATTCTACTTTATACATTCGTCGCACAATATTATCCGTCAACAGTTCGTTCAACTGGTATGGGGTGGGCATCTGGTATTGGTCGAATAGGTGCAATCGTAGGTCCAGTACTCACCGGTGCTTTGTTAACCATGGAACTTCCGCACCAAATGAATTTCTTGGTCATCGCAATTCCTGGTGTGATTGCAGCCTTAGCAATTTTCATGGTGAATCTGAAAAATTCAGTAGATGGTAAAATTGCTCAGGAAGAATCTGTACACTCTTCTAAAGTCGTAGAACAAACTCAGTAAAAATTCTTTATAAATAAGACAGCTGCCAGAAGGTGGCTGTTACTTAGACTTTTAAACCATTTTATAGGATAAGAGAGATTAGGATGATCTTTTCAAACAAACCTTTTACTTTAAGTTTAATCTCATTAGCTGTTTTAACATCTACTGCAGCATACGCGAATAGTCCACAACAGTCTGAAATAGAGCAACTACGTCAAGAAATTGAAGTACTTAAATCAATGATGGAACAACAACAGAAGAATGCTGTTGTACAGACAAAATCGATTGAGACATTAAAAACTGAATCTGTTAAACCCCAACCAAAACTAAATGTTGGTAAAGATACCACTTTTAATTTTTATGGAAATGTTCGTCTAGATGCTTCATATCAAGCTGAAGGTAGTGGGTTAGATCGCCTATATAATAATATTAATAAGGTTCCTTTAACCGGTAATAATGAGGCGAGTGATCAGCTTAAGTCGACTCTATCAGCAACACGTTTAGGTTTGGATATTCATAGTCAAATTAATGATAAAAAAGTTTCAGGTAAAGTTGAAGTCGACTTTTTGGGTGGAGCTGGATTAGATAATCTTCGTATACGTCATGCTTATATGAATTACGATAAATGGTTAATTGGTCAAACTTGGTCTAACTTTGCTGTGCCAGACTATATGCCTGAAACGATTGATGCCTTAGGTTATGTGGGTGGTGCTGTAAAACGTACACCTCAAGTTCGTTATAGTATGAGTTTAGCACCTGCAACAGGCTTGGTCCTTGCAGCAGAAGATCCAAAAGATGGATTATCTAAAATGCGTACACCTGCAGTCACAGCGCGATTGAATCATCAATTAAATGATGATGCTAAACTCAGTTTACGTACTATGGTCAATGAAAAGAAAACAGAAGTTGATGAAGTCGTTGCATGGGGCGTAGGACTTGGTATGCAATATAAATTAGCTCCTTCAACTACACTGAAAGCTGACTACTATCATGTAAAAGGAGATAGCAGTTTCGTTTCATGGACGAATCCTGGTATCAGCCGTAGCTCATCTGGTGAAATTTTAGATGAGAATGAATTTGACTCAATTACCATAGGTCTAACGCAGCAATTTAATCCTCAATGGCGTGGAACTGTTGGTTTTGGTTATATGAATCAAGATGTAACAAATGCTTATCGAGGTGGTGCAGTAAATCTGACAGAGATCAATAAGGAGCTTTGGCAAGGTTGGGTCAATGCATTCTATAGTCCGATCAAACCGATTAGCCTTGGATTGGAATATGTGTATGGTGAGCGTAAAGCTGTAGTATCTGCACCAAATGGTTCTAACACAGGTGAGGATAATCGTGTAAGTGCTGTAGCAATTTACAATTTCTAAATTATTCAAACTTGAATGATGATAAAAAGAGCGATTTTTCGCTCTTTTTTTATGGGATGGTTTTAGAGAATGTCATAATAGATCCTAGAAAAAATAAAAATATAAAAGTACTATGAGATCTTGTTTTACTTTACATTCTCATCTACTAGGAGAAGGCGCGTTTCGTGTACGAATTAGATTGCAAATTACTCAGTATTTTTTTTCATGTTTACAAATTTAAAAGTGTCTCGATTGCTGCTGAACAATTGCAGATGAGTCAACCTGCTGTAAGTAATATTCTTAATAAAATTCGACAACATTATAACGATCCGCTTTTTTTAAGAATTGGGAATGAAATGATCCCGACGGAATTATCAAAGCAATTATTCCCATTGGTCAGTGAAGCATTAAGTAAAGTTGAAGCGATTAATAATTTTACGATCGATTTTGATGAAGCTATATCAGATCAACAATTCACCTTGGCGATGACTGATGTTTCGCATTTAGTATTACTGCCTAAGATTTCCCAATATCTAAAAGCAAAAGCATCTCATGTCAGATTAAATGTGCGTCCAATAACTTCTGAAACAAGTTATCAAATGGCAAATGGTGAAATTGATCTTGCATTAGGATTTCTGCCTCATTTGGAAAATGGCTTTTATCAACAAAAACTATTCGAGCAATATTATGTTGTAATTGCAGCAAAAGATCACCCTCGTTTAACGGGAGATTCAATCAGCAAAGAGCAGTATTTGGCAGAATCACACATTGATATTGATGCGGGAATGGGGCATTACCATATTGAAAATGAGCTGTTAAACCTTGAACTTAAAAGAAATATTTTAATGCGATTACCAAGTTATCTTGGTGTTGGTCTTGTTGTTCAAGAAACTGATGCGATTGCTACAGTGCCTTACTATCTAAGTGAAGTTTTATTATCACGAGGCAATTTAAAAATCTTTGATGCACCTATTGCTTTCCCGACATATGGTGTTAAACAATACTGGCATATGTCCTGTCATCATAAGACCAGCCATCAATGGCTTAGACATATGTTTCATGAAATCCTTGTAAAATAACACCCATAAATACTCTATGAGCAAGCGATTGGGGTTATATAGGTAGGCTATTCCTTAAATAAAAAATAGCCTAAGCTCTAAGCATCGTTATTAATTTTTAACTAAACCGCCATCCACTATTAAATTTTGACCAGTGACAGCATTGGAGTACGGTGACAAAAACATTAAAATGGCTGAAGCAAACTCATCAGGAGTGACTACTTTACGCAAGGGGGTAGCGGAAGCAATATAATCAAAAACTTCCTGTGGCGTGCTTTTACTTGCATCAGTTTGTTGAAGTAATCCACCAGACAACATATTGACATTAATTCCAAACTCACCTAATTCATGAGCACATGTTCTCGTCAATGCGAGAAGGGCAGATTTTGCAGTAGTATAGTCATGATATGGCACAACAGGATTTTGCACCAAGTTTGTTCCTATATTCACAATTCGACCGAATCGATTAGCTTTCATGTCGGCTAAAGCGGCTTGAGTAGTATTAAGGGCAGCTTTAACAGCACCCTCAAACTGAGTGTGCATATCATTCCACTGTATTTGTGAAATATTTGGTCTTGCATCCCCGTTAAATTTAAATCTAACGAGTGCATTATTCACAATTGCATGTATAGCTTCACCAAAATGCAGTTTGGCAGCGTTAATCATTTCTGAAACTTGCTCTGCATCAGTAATATCTGCTTGATAACTAAAAACTTGATCAGGATGTGAAAGTTTTAATGTCTGAGCGGACTCATGACTACTATGATAATTAACGACGACACGAGCACCTTCGCGCAATAATGCCTTGGTAATTGCCAATCCAAGGCCTCGTGCTCCACCTGTAACAAGTACAATCTGTTCGTTTATTTTCATTTACATACATCCAATAAGACTTGGTGAAGATTGTATTTAAATAATAAGTAACTTCAACCTTTGATAAAGCATATATTTATTTTTGAAATGAAATTTCTAATAGTTTGTGATGAATAAATCTGAGCTTGTCTAAGACTTTGTCTGATAGCGTAAATGGGTATGCATCATCTAAACCCATACTGCGATTAAGTGCATTTAAGTTAAAAGTGATGATTAACCAGTTTTGTAAAACAGTTTCAATGTTTTTAGCACCAATCGGATTTTCTTCGATCGTCATACTTGGGAGATCAGCACGTTTAGATTGAACACTCAGACCCGCATAATATGCTGTTTCTAAGGTATCCATCATATGTAAATAATGTGCCCAAGTCTCTGCCCAATCTTCCCATGGGTGAGCACTTGCATAGGAACTAATAAATTTTTTCTGCCAGTCTATGGGTGGACCTTCGTGATAATGTCGCTTTAAAGCCGCAGCATAATCTTGTCGTTCATCTCCAAATGTTACTCTGAAAGCATCAATGAGATCTGGTCGAAGCTGTTGAATGAGATCGAAATAGTAATGCCCGCTTTCGTGGCGAAAATGACCGAGTAAGGTTCGATAGTTTTCACCCATTTTTATTCGGGTTGTTTCGCGGTATACGACGTCTGCTTCGCTTGCATTTAATGTAATTGTACCTTGAGCATGACCAGTTAAAACAGAAAGATCTGGATCGGGCATCAAAAAATTAAATCTAAGTCCAAATTGATCTTGATCATTTTTTTTTGGTCTCGGCATGATATTTAGTTGTTGCATCATATAAAGGAAACGACGCTTCGCATGCTCTAATCTGCTCCAATAGATGGTGTGATCAGGATTATTTAAATTTGGAATAATAGAGGTTAGTTTGCAAGAGTCACAGTAAATATCAGAACTTTCTGCAGGAATCATCCAATTGCATACATGATGATGCAAATAATTAAAACAGGGTTTATAGAGTTTATTTTTGAATTTAGGGTTAATAGATTTCCACAACTGACTAGTATGTTTATGGAAACTTCCCATTTCTCTTTCTTCTACTACATATCCTAAATTAATTCCACAATGAGTACATGTAGAATTCATAAAAAAGATTTGCCGATTGCACTGCGCGCAAGAAAAATATTTCATAAAAATTATTCATTTTTTTGAGATTATACCATTGCTTTTTTCAAAAAAAATTTGTGTTTCTGATATTAAATAATGAAAATTAAAAGCAAGAAAAATGATGAACAATAAGTGATCAACGTATTGAATTTGTAAATAGCAGTATAATTAAGATCATTTAGTTACTGTATAAAATAAAATCAATTTTATTAAAAAATAGTGTGATGCAAATCACAATATATTAAAATATATGATTTTTAATCTAAAAAAATCTTGATTAGAAAACTAAATGATCGTTTAATGCTATCAAGTAAAATTTCTTTAAATCTATGGGTATTTTGTATATGCAAACTCAGATTATCTCAAAAAAAACCTTGAATAATACGATCACTTCAGAAAGCAATATAATTAAAATTGTTGAAGACTCAGTTGTAATGATCGACGTGGCTCCTGAAGATGTTCAAGAGCTGATTGTGAATGATAATCAGGTCATTATTAAACTTAATAATGGGGAAACAATAACCCTAGAAAACTTCAATTATGAAACATCTGATTTAGTTTTCCGTAACCAAAATAGTGAGATGTTTGTTCTTGATTTCAAAAATGTAGAATACAACCCTTTAGAAAGCATAGAAGCGTTACTAGAAGGTGGTGCTGGAACTGGCGCTACAATCTTAAATAATTGGTTAGCTGGTGGTGCACTTGCACTAGGTGCAGTTGGAGTTGGCGTTGCTGTATTTGATGCTGCTAATGGATCAAGTGACACAAAACAACCTTCCAAAGATCTCAGCAAATTAGTTGATGCAATCAATGATGCTAAAAATTCATTAAATCAATTGGATGGTGATGAAAAACAGCGAGTTGAAAATGCTATTAATGATGCAGAAGCTGTTTTAAAAGACCCAGAATCAAGTCAAGAATTACTTGACCAGACGGCTGATGATTTAATTTCTATTGTTGAAGATGCTTTAAAAGATCAAGAAGCTAAAGATGCTGCTAAATTAGAAGAAGCAATTAATAATCTTGAAGCTGATTTGGAAAATGCAAAGGATAAGTTGGAAAATGAAGATCCAAATGATCCATATACTGATGAAACTAGATCAGAATTAGAAAAAGAAATTGAAGAAGCTCAAAAGCTTGTA
The DNA here is from genome assembly GCF_000632455.1 of Acinetobacter sp. Ver3. Lineage (GTDB taxonomy): Bacteria > Pseudomonadota > Gammaproteobacteria > Pseudomonadales > Moraxellaceae > Acinetobacter. The sequence goes on along the minus strand of NZ_JFYL01000092.1, from coordinate 106 downwards.
GATGACTTTAATAATAATATTGGTGACAAGCCAAGCATTGATGATGTAAATAATGCTCGTGATGAACTAAATAATGCTGTGGATAATCTTACTAATTTAGATTTTT